>CAIVAU010000118.1 GCA_903903925.1 uncultured cyanobacterium | reverse complement strand
GATCTCTGACTCCTGACTCCTGACTCCTGACTCCTGACTCCTGACTCCTGACTCCTGACTCCTGACTCCTGACTCCTGACTCCTGACTCCTGACTCCTGACTCCTGACTCCTGACTATTTACTTCATTCCCCAACAATCTTTATGAACACACTTCCCATTGGTAGATACAGGTTTTTTCAAGCTTTACAGCCACTCTCTCTATTAACTAAAATAACTAGTCAGTCTACTAATGGTTGTTTGCAAGTTTTTAGCGCCTCAGCTTCTTGGTCATTCTATTTTAATGAAGGTAAGCTGATTTATGCCTGCTCTCCAGAGAAAATGTTTAATATTCTTTACAGAAATTTAAAGCGGTTGAGTCAGCAAATTCCGACTCTCCATAATGGAATCTATAAGCAGTTGCAAGTGATCTTTGAAACTGGAATTGAGAATCAGGCAATACCTAATCCAGATTATCTAGCTATTTGCTGGTTAGTTAATCAGAAGTATCTAACTCCTCTTCAAGCAGGAATACTGATAGAACAATTGGCGTTAGAGGTTATGGAGTCTTTCCTAAGATTAAAAGAGGGAAGTTACGAATTTACTTCTAAAAGTTTTCTTGATGAGATGCCAAAGTTCTGCTGTCTGGATCTATTTTTACTAGTCGAACACTGTCAAAAGCGATCGCGCAATCCTGGAAATATTCAGTCACAAGTTGTACAACAGCAGCGCCTTCATGCTTTCAGCCAGCAAACACGACTATCTTCAACCAAGAATGAGCAAAAATTTGTGAACCAAAATGGCATTTTGCCTCCTCGTGTTCACACTAACAGTAATAGTCGTCAGCAAATTTACCAACAAACTGTTGCTAAAAAACTTTATACAGTTTTCTGTGTAGATGATAGTTCAACAGGATTGAATCAGATTAAAAGTTATTTAGATGCTCAAACCTTTTCTTTTATCGGCGTTAACAATCCTGTAAAAGCTTTAATCCAAATTCTTCGGATTAAACCGGATATCATTTTACTAGGCACTGAGATGCCAGTTTTAAATGGCTATGAATTATGTTCCTTGCTACGTAAACATTCTTCTTTCCAAAATGTTCCTGTAATTCTGGCGACAGAAAGGGCAGGGCTTATACATAGATGCAAATCAAAAATTGTCGGAGCATCAGGTTATTTAGCCAAGCCTTGTACACAAGCTGATTTGCTAAAACTCATTTTTCAACACATTGTCTGAATTATGAATTATGAATTATGAATTATGAACGCTGAGTTGGTAGCGATGGCTACAAATCTGTAACTACTTAGTAAAAAATTTGTTAACAAAAATAGTAAATATATAGCAGAAATTATCAGAGAGTTTCTGTACCTTCAAGGTTAGTTAAGTTTGTCGTTTGTTTAATAGACATGCGAGAAACATCGTGTCTCTACTGAATAATGAACGCCAGTTTCTACCCTGCGGAGGGAAACTCTCCTGCAGCGCTGTCTCACCGCCCTCTGGGCATCTACAAGTCGGTGTAGGTGCTTGGGCATACTCTCTCCCAATGACCAATGACTCATGACTAATGAGAAGAAACTAGAAATCCAGATCCAGTTTCTGGAGGAAGCAACAGAATATCTAAATACTCTTGAAGCTGTATTATTAGAAGGAAAAGATAACGGTCAGATTGCTCTGCAAAAAATAAATGCTGCACTTAGAGCCGCTCATTCTATCAAAGGTGGCGCGGACATAATGGGATTTCGGATTCTAAGTGATTTAGCTCATCGTCTGGAAGACGTGTTTATACTGTTGCAAACTCACAAAAGCTCTCTAGAAATTGACACTGATTCACACAGCTTACTACTATCTGGAGTAGATTGGCTACGTCAAATAGTAAAGTTATATTCAGAGGGTCATACGGTAGATGAGCAGTGGTTGGCAGCTTTTTGCTATCCGCTTTTTGAAGAAATACATGATCGTTTAGGCTACCCAACTGAAAGAGAATTTTCAGAAAAAAATGACAAATTTGTAGACCTATTACAATCAAGTACTTGTAGTCATAAGACGGAAAACCAAGAAAATAAACTTCGGGTTTCCCTCAAGCAGCTTGAGCAAGTGAATAATTTATTTGGGAAATTTACTATCCAACCTCACAGCTTTAAAATGCAAATAGAAAGATTACACAAACTTAGTCGTCATCTCAGCAACCGTGTTAAGAATATTGAGCGAGAAAGTTACGAGCTACATCTTGCCTACACAAAATTAATTCAATATCAGGGACATAATGACTGGAAATTGGACAGTTCTTTAGAAATAGACCACCATAACGAACTAAACGTCCTTTACCAGACAGTGATGGAAACTATTGTTAAGATTCAAGAAATTACAACCAATATTCAACATAGCTTGAAAGATACAGATCAAGTTAATTGTTTACTAAATAAAACCGCTCAGCAACTGCAACAGTCCTTTACTCAAGTACAGATGCGCCCACTATCAGAGATCGTAGAGCGCTTTCCTGGAGCCTTGCACGATATGAGTGTAGAATACGGCAAAAATGTACACTTGAAAATTGAGGGCGCTAGCACCTTGATTGAGTGTGGGATTTTGGAGGCTTTGAATGAGCCTTTGATGCACTTGTTACGCAATGCCTTTGAACATGGAATTGAAGATGCTGCCACTCGCCGTGCCTGCGGTAAGCCAGAACAAGGATTAATTGAAATTAAAGCCACTCATCATGGCGATCGCACGCTTATTACCATCAGAGATGATGGTCGTGGTCTTTGGCAGGAAAAAATACGCACTCGTACCCTAGCAAGAGAGTTAGAGCCAATACTGACGCCAGCGACAGATGAAGAACTATTATCACCTGGGTTTTCTACATCTAAGCAAGTGACAACACTACCCTGTTGCGGTGTAGGTATGGATATGGTTTGCAACAAGCTTAAACTTGTCCAAGGAGAGATTAAAGTGAATACAATACCGGGAGTAGGAACTACGTTTATACTGTCAGTGCCTTTTCTGGAGCGTTAACAGCTAACAGTTAACTGTTAACAATTTCAAGAAGAATACATTCGTCAGGAGACATTCGTCAGAATAAATTGGATGGAGATTTAAACCCCTTTACTCAGACGCCAGTCCCACAGAATTCCCAAGCTGACTCCCGACTCCTGACTCCTGACTCCTGACTCCTGAGTTCTCTTTATGCATCCTCACCACTGCACCAATGACAACGATCGCCGGTGCTGCAAAACCAGTTGCCTCAACTTGCTCTACTATCGTCCCTAACTGACCAGTCAATTCTTCCTGATCAGGTCGAGTACCCCAGCGGACTAATGCTATCGGTGTTTCTAAACTCAGCCCAGATGTTGTTAATTGTTCGACAATATAAGGCAGGTTGTGAATTCCCATGTAAATCACGATCGTTTCTGAACCGTGGGCGATCGCATGCCAATTGATTGCTGGGCGATACTTACCAGCAGTCTCATGACCAGTCACAAAAGTCACTGACGAACTATACAACCGATGGGTTAAGGGAATCCCTGCATAAGCTGGGGCAGCGATTCCCGATGTAATTCCAGGCACAACCTCCACTGATATCCCAGCTTTTACCAATTCTTCCATCTCTTCGCCGCCGCGACCAAACATAAACGGGTCGCCACCCTTAAGCCGTACCACAATCGCATGCTCCTGCGCCTGATCAATTAGTAACTGCGTCGTTTCTTCCTGCATCATTGAATGGCGTCCTCGTCGCTTACCAGCATTAATTTTTTCTGCCCGAGGATGAATCATGTTCAGAATCGTAGGACTGACCAATGCATCATAGATGACGACATCAGCACACTCTAACAAACCCTTACCCTTAAGAGTCATCAATCCTGGATCTCCCGGTCCCGCACCCACTAAGTAGACCCTACCTAAAGGCTTCTTCCCCCCTTCTGTAGGGGAAGCATCTTGCCCGCCATCTGCTTCGCGGTTCATCCTATCAAATCCCAAATCA
The DNA here is from genome assembly GCA_903903925.1 of uncultured cyanobacterium. Lineage (GTDB taxonomy): Bacteria > Cyanobacteriota > Cyanobacteriia > Cyanobacteriales > Nostocaceae > Stigonema. The sequence goes on along the minus strand of CAIVAU010000118.1, from coordinate 31,257 downwards.
GCTCGGCTAATTCTACAGTTGCTCCCAAAGGCTCTGCTAGTTGAAAACTCACCTCAGGGAACTGTAATTTTAACTCTTCTTGCTTGTGGGCGATCGCATCTGTTATGCCACCTACAAACAGAAAATATGGCACAATAACGATGTTCCGACACCCAGCAATCACCAACTCTTGTACCCGCGATTCCAGACTAGGCGGTACAGACCAATAAGCAGCCACTGCTCCTAAAGCCGCCGCCAATGCTTCTATTGGATGAGATGAAAGAGGACGACGGCTACCATGAGCTAAAAGAATTCTCGCTTCTGCTGTTGTTGCAGCCAACTGCTTCTCCAGCAGAGATTCTAAACCAGGGTGACTACCTAAGTATGGCTGTTGCTTTATGATGATATCTTGACCTAGAGCCTGCTCAGCTAGTACCACTTCATTCGGAATGTCTTCCATGACATGCACGCCTGGGAGGAGAAACAGAGGTAAGATTTTGAGGCAATGACACCCCTGAGCAATAGTGCTAATGCCAAATCTTTTGATTTGCTCGTGCAGCGGTTCAGGACTGAGTTCTAAGTATGCTGTCCCTACTAATGTCTTACACCCTAGCTGTGAAGCTACACCACTACTCACAATATTACTTTGGTAACAACTGTCAATCAAGTTGCTTTGTACCTTGCGAGATACCAGTTCTGCTAATTGTTGCATAGCAATCACAGGGCGGGGATCGTGACTACCGTGAGATACCAATAGATAAGCACATGGCATGAGCAAGGGCATAACTTAAACGTTTAGTTCAATATAGGATCTAACAGTTGACTTCTCCCCACACTCCCCCCACTCCCCACACTCCCCCCACTCCCCACTCCCTTATTGCTTTTCACTGTTGTAAGTATAGAACTTGTCAAAGGCTCCCACCGTCTCTAATTTATATGAAGGTACCCAGGCATTCAGCGTGAAATTTGTACGGTAAATACTAAAAATAATAAAATCTTGCCTTTGAGTATTACCAACTATGACCTCCCGCATTTGCGGTTTTGCCGAGTCTACCAGTTTATCGCAATTGACATTAATTAAATTTCCTAATAAACTGGGAGTCTTCTTACAGACATTTTGTTTTAAGTATTCTGTCAGCCGTTGCACTGCATACTCTTCATATTCAGCCTTACTAGGATTGGTCTTTGCCATTGCCACCCCTAAAGCAGCTAGTCCTACTACTCCTACACATGTAATAATTGTAACGAATCTCATGTTTCTCGGCTGTGATTTGCGCTTAGTCCTTAAGACTCCAGATTAACGAAGTCCGTTCCTAAAAATAAATTTCTGGATCAATTCACCAGAGATGTGTTATAATCACGAATACAATGGCGAGCGTAGCCAAGTGGTTAAGGCAGTGGATTGTGGTTCCACCACTCGGGGGTTCAAGTCCCCTCGTTCGCCCTCATATCTTAAATCATAAGTTATAGATTGTGCTTTCAGTTCCCTAATAACCAGCACAACGCGGCAGAAATAAATCAACAATTTCCAACAGGCAAAAGCCGTGATATATAATTCTTTTGGCTTTTGACTTCCGGACTGCAGCGCTAGTTTGTCAACTCATACCAAGTTTTTTGACCAACTATCCCATCTACAATTAGATTTCGTCGATATTGAAAGGCTTTGACAGCAGTCTCTGTCAGTGCACCAAAAACCCCATCAACTTGAATAGAATAACCATTAGACAATAATAGCTTTTGCAAGACTCTAACAGAAATACCAGAGTCACCAAATTGTAGTGGTGGCAGAGAGGGGCTAGTAAAGTTTTGGGCTTTTTTCGTACCCATCTTGTTGTTGCTGCCTTGTTCGTCTGTTGACGTTGATTTATCACCAATCTTTGTAGCACGTCTTTGCTGGGGGAGCATACTGTCTGTTGGCTGACTTAAGATCGGTAAAGGGCTTGTCTGTGGGGAACTTCTGAGAGCGTTTTCCCTCAGTGCGGGTAATTTTAATAAATTCTTAGTGTACTTTTGGTGTAATTTTTGACCATACTCCTGAAAGGGAACCGATTGAAGGGTATTGCCGCCAGTGTCTGTTGATGACACATGAGAGCCTGAACTCCGCTCTATTGTAGATGTTGGCGGAGTCGAGGGGATTGTCCCATTTGGTTGTATGAACTCAGGAGGCGTCATTTGAGTCGTTGGAACTAACTCAAATAACTGATCTCCTGTTGACTGTTCCACGCCATCATTGTTTGACTGTACCAGTGGTTGCTCCGGTAAAATTGGCGGCGATGGTTGTCCTGTCGCTAACACGCCCGTCATCAGCAGGGCAATATCACTCATTGTATTTCATTTTACTAACAACCATATTTCCTTTGACAGCCAAAATTACTGCTATTCCGGAATATTGCGTACTTACAACTAAAAAAATGTAGTAAATTTTTCCAAAAAACAGGCACACGAGTATTTACCCTTCGTTTGAGATGATTAAGAGGGGCAGGTTGTCGTCAAAAATTGCTATCTGTGCGTTTTATATCAAGCTACATCCACTGCAAAAAAGCACCCACGATACTGAAAAGATTTCCTTTTGTGCTGCACCTCCGTTGAAATCATTCGCCGTTAGCCATCAGCAAGGAACATTAGAGAGAGAGAAACAACTATAACGATCCTATTTGATTTTTCAGTGAATCCCACTCCTTTAGGGGTTAGAATGGGCTTTACCACCGCCATTCTGTCTTTGAAAGCGTAAGCGTTGAGAAACCAAGTTTCTCGGAAACACTGGGTTTCCCTGTTCACGAATCATTTAGGATTGCCACAGCAGCGATCATCGAGAGACTATAAATCGCTACAATCTATGTTATCTAAGGAATTGATGATACACGTGATTTCCTTTTTTGATCCACCCCGCTCTTATCTTATAGTTTTTCATGTTCATCAACTTAAAAATAATTTAAAATCATCTCCTCTTTGCTCAATTTAAATTTAAAAGCATTGATTTGCGAAGATATTGTATTGGTGATCACAGACTAGTAAACAAAATTGCTCCCAAATTAACGTATGAATCAAGTAGATTTAGTCTTTACGACGGCATTAGAACAGGCACAGTTCATCCGTCGTCGGGAAGTGTCGCCCCTAGAGTTGGTGGAAACATACTTACAACGCATCTCTAGCGTGAATCCTCAGTTAGGAAGTTATTTTACGGTGACGGCAGAGCAAGCGATCGCAGATGCCAAAGCCAAAACAGAAATGCTCACAGGTGCTTCGGAACTACCGCCGTTTTTCGGGGTGCCCATTTCCATCAAAGACCTGACCTGTGTCGCGGGTGTTAGGTGTACTTATGGGAATCCGGCATTACTGAATAATGTTCCTGAGTATGATGATGGGGTCGTAACGCGGATTAAGCAAGCTGGGTTTATTATTCTGGGTAAAACAGCAACTTCAGAACTGGGTTCATTTCCTTATACAGAACCTACGGGATTGCCTCCAGCTAGAAATCCGTGGAATTTGGAATACACCGCAGGCGGTTCTAGTGGTGGTGCAGCGGCGGCGGTAGCAGCAGGGTTGTGCGCGATCGCTCAAGGTTCTGATGGTGGTGGTTCGATTCGTGGTCCTGCTGCATGTTGTGGCTTGGTGGGCATCAAGCCATCAAGAGGACGGGTGTCTCATGCACCAGTAGGCGATCGCCTGAGTGGTCTGGCGACCCATGGTCCATTGGCGCGAACTGTCGCTGATGCAGCCGCCCTTTTAGACGTTATGTCTGGCTATGTCACAGGCGATCCTTACTGGTTAAGCGATCCCGAACAATCATTTCTTGCTGCTACTCAAGAAAAACCTGGTCGTTTGCGAATTGCTTATAGTACAAATATCTCTCCTCTGGGAGAAGCTGATGCCAATTGCAAGCAAGGCGTCCTACAAACAGTTCAGTTATTACAAGAACTTGGTCATACAGTTGAAGAGAAATGTCCAGACTTCAGTGGGTTAGTTGAACCGTTTCAATTGGTTTGGCAAAGTGGGGTAGCCGCGTCGGGTATTCCATCTGAGGCCATGCAGCCGATGAACCAATGGCTGATAGCACGAACCGGTTCTGCTGGTGAGTATCTCAAAGCCGTTTCCCAATTGCAGATCGTATCGCGACTCATTGTGGCATTTTTTAACACCGTAGATGTTTTGGTATTGCCAGTTTATCTACATTCTCCTATCCGCGTTGGGGAATGGGCACATTTGAGTCCCGAAGAAACATTCCAAAAGATTGTTCATTGGGTTGCTCCTTGTCCCCCAGCTAATGGTACTGGACAACCAGCGATCGCACTTCCTGTCGGTTTTGATCCTAATGGTTTACCGATGAGCGTCCAGTTGGTGGGACGACCTGCGGCTGAAGCCACCCTGATCCGCTTAGCTGCACAACTGGAAGCCGCTAACCCTTGGATTGGGCATCGTCCTGCCTTAACAGCATAATACCAATTCAAAATTCTGGCCGCCAAACCTCTACTTTTCTCTCTGTGTTCTCTGTGCCTCTGCGGTTAAAAAGTCATTTATTGAACCACTCCAGACGCAGAGAACACAAAGAAGTATGTAATTAGGAAGAATGCATTTCTGAAAGCTGTGCTAGTATGGTAGGTGAGAATAAAATTCGGTTGCAGTGTTTGTTTTTATTATTGAAAGGCTTTTCCCTATTGGTACTTACAGGCTTCTCTCCGAAATCCAAATCTCTACACACTTATGATTTTGGGGACAAATTATGTCACTCTACGTTGGCAATCTCTCTTACGAAGTTACACAAGACAATCTTCAGGTTGTTTTTGCAGAACATGGTACAGTAAGGCAAATCAAGCTACCAACTGATCGTGAAACAGGTCAGTTGCGGGGCTTTGCTTTTGTTGAAATGAGTACAGAAGCAGAAGAATCAGCTGCTATTGAAGCTCTTGATGGCGCTGAATGGATGGGTCGTGACCTCAAAGTCAATAAGGCCAGACCACGGGAAGACAGAAGTTCATCCGGTGGAAACCGAGGAAACAACGGCGGCTTCCGTAACCGCTACTAAATAACCGCGCTATCCCTTCTCGGATTAAGAAGAAGGGGAATCCCGCGAAAGAAGGTTGAAGATAGGACATTAATTCTTCAGACAGACTTGACATTTTACAACATATAAAGGCTCAGGCATTACTGCCAGAGCTTTTTTTGTGTTTCATAACACTTTGGACAAAAACTTGATCCCCAAGACCCATGGGTTGTGGTAGAACTTTTCCAGAATTGGCGATCGCTGTTGAGCAAGTATTTCAAGCAGTTAACAGCGCGATCGCCTCTATCCACTAACCGAGATTTGAGTTGTTTGCGGGTATCGCCGTCAGGGTTCATTGCCGGATTTGTCAGTCCCAGTCAACTCAAACCAATAATCGTGCTTCCCTCGCTTCGTTAAAATTTTCCTGCCTGCCCATGACACGCTGCAAAATTTGCTCTACTGTTTGAATAAACATTGGATCTCCCTTTGCTCTCGGACGCGATAAAGGGACGGAAATATTCATTGTTATTTGACCAGCTTCAATCAGTATAACTCGGTCTGCTAAAACTACTGCTTCCTCTACATCATGAGTAATCAACAGCGAAGTGAATTGCTGTTTTTGCCATAAACCCTCGATTAATTCCTGCATCTCAATGCGCGTCAGAGCATCTAAAGCGCCCAGAGGTTCATCTAGAAGCAACAAAGAAGGTTTATTGACCAATGCTCGTGCTAAAGCTACCCTCTGGCGTTGTCCACCCGAAAGTACAGCAGGCCAATCGTTGGCGCGATCTTCGAGTCCTACAGCACGAAGAACTTGTAAAGCATTTTGTCGTACAAATACTTTCGACCCAAGCAAGCCAAGCTCAACATTTGCTAATACCTTTTGCCACGGGAGGAGACGCGGATCTTGGAACATCATTCGGATCGTTGGATTGATCCGACCATATGACTGTTTGCCATTCAAAAAAATACTTCCTGAACTTGGAGTGTCTAATCCTGCAATGAGGCGTAGCAGTGTACTCTTACCACATCCACTACGACCGACAATTGCGACAAACTCTCCTGGCTTTATATCCAAATCTATGCCTTGCAACACAGGTTTAGTGCCAAAGGACTTTCTTAAACCTTCTAGTTTTAAATGCATCCCATCAAGTTCAGATACCATATAAAAAAACCTCCTAGTATTACACTTTGTGGCAGTTTGGCTGGCTTGGAAAGTTAACGAGCTTTCACTCCTCAGCTTGTTATCCCATCAGTCCTCAACTTCTGAAACCTAAGTTTATTGACACTACTACTCTTATCAATTACTTTTATCGCTCTATAGCCAAATAGTAGCCATGGGATCAGATAGTACTATAAATTGCTAGGGTTGTCGTATTTTGAAGTGTCACATATTCTTAATAAAAAAGCAAGGGCAGATTGTAAACAATTGCCAAATGAAATTGGGGTTGAATACTTACGATAAGGGACGTAGTTGCTCTGTCTTCGCCAAGACATTTATAGAGCGAAGACAGAGCAACTACGAACCAATTTTTTATTTACAAGTCATTAAGCGGACATGATATTCAATTGGGCGAACATATTCTAGTGATGCCCTAAAATTGGATGAGGTTGGTATGGTTCCTCAAGCAACTTGCGTTCTTCCTCAGAAAGTACCAAATCCAGAGCCTCGATCGCTTCTTTAAGATGTTCTATTTTGCTAGCACCGATGATAGGGGCTGTCACACCCGGTTGATGCAACAACCAAGCTAGGGCAATTTGGGCTGGTTTAACACCACGCTTTTGAGCTAAGTCTAGGACGCGATCGACAGTTTGAAAATCCGACTCTTGATAGTAGAGATTATGAGCAAATTCATCGGTTTTTGCCCGCACAGTCTCACCATAGCCTTGCTTTTGTCGATTTCCAGCCAGAAAACCCCGCGCTAAAGGACTCCAGGGAATAATTCCAATTCCCTCAGCGCGAGATAAAGGCAGTACTTCTCTTTCTTCTTCTCGATAGACTAGGTTGTAGTGATTTTGCATGGAAACGAAGCGAGTCCAACCGTATTTATCTGCCGTGTAGAGGGCTTTGGAAAATTGCCAAGCGTACATACTTGATGCACCAATGTATCTTACCTTACCAGCTTTGATAACATCGTGCAGAGCCTCTAGGGTTTCCTCTATAGGTGTCTCGTCATCCCAGCGATGAATTTGGTACAAATCTACGTAATCTGTTTGTAGTCGTCGTAATGAGGCATCGATGCTATCAAAAATATGTTTGCGAGACAATCCCCTGTCATTGGGCCCATCGCCTACTTTATTATAAACTTTAGTAGCAATGATGACTTGCTCTCTTTTTGCAAAGTCTTTGAGTGCCTTTCCTACTATTTCTTCGCTGACACCCAAAGAGTAAACATCGGCGGTGTCAAAGAAATTAATGCCCAATTCCAAAGCAAGTTTAATAAACGGGCGACTTTCTTCTTCTTCCAGTACCCATTCTCGCCATTGGCGTGACCCATATGTCATCGTACCAAGGGATAGGCGGGATACTTTTAGTCCAGTTTTGCCAAGATTGATGTATTTCATAACTAGCCAGTCGAGGATACTTACACTTTCTCCTGAGGTTGCTTCTCAAACATCTACTGAATTGGGGAGTTACTTTTCAGCTTTGTTTTGCTAATTTACGCTAACAGGAACAGGTGCAAATCTGGCATAGCGTTGTAAGTAAAATTCTTTAGAGTTAGCGATCGCCAGTACCGACTCTCGCTGACTTACAGCCTGACGCCAACGTTGCAAGCGAGTTAATTCAGATGGTATTTGAAAATTTCGGTATTCTTCAATAGTAGCCCAGCGCTCAAACCAAGGATAATAGGTGAGATCAACAAGACTGATAGAGTTACCAAACCAGTATGGCCCATCTCCAGATAATTTTGCCAAAGCCTCATTTTCGATAAATTGCAAATGATTCTGTAATTCAATTGCAGCCGCTTTTTGTTGTTCGGAATCTGGAGAACGTAGCAAACTAGAGTATGCTGGAACAAGCCGGGTGTTGGCAAAATCAATCCAAATCCTGGCTTGTGCCCTTAGTATTGGCTCTTTTGGTAACAGCGATGGATTGGGGAATACTTCCTCTAGATATTCGTTAATAATTGCTGATTCCCAAACGCGCTGTTCACCATATTTGATAGCAGGAACTTTACCGTAGGGAGATATATTTGTGAATCCGGGTGGTTTGTTCTGCAAATCAATTTCAACCAAATCGAAGTCAACACCCTTTTCTAGTAAAGCTAAGCGCGATCTGTGGGCAAAGGGGCAAACAACGGCACTATAGATTGTAACTTTTGTCATGTTAAATTTCCTCTGGTTTTTCGATGACGCTTAATCTACGATACACCTATCATGTTACTGTAATTTAAAATCTTAGAGAGGAGTATAGCACAAATAGCAAGGGATTATACATAAGCCACCCTAGACTAGGTTTTCCGCAAGTTCCTACCTCATTAGGTAGGGGTAGTTGACCTACCTTTCCAAACTGCTTCCTTGACGTTGATTGACTTTGTCACAAGTTTGATTTTATAAAAGGTATTAGCTGCTTCCTGTTGTCCAGCAATAACTTCATCTGTTATTGGCAGGACTCCATACTCGCGCCGCTTTTCTGCTACCTCCAAAACAGCAGCATCAATACCCAATACTGGTGAAAGAAATTTTGCCACTTCCGTCGGATTTTTTTGCGCCCAGTTGCTCGTTTTTTTCACTTGATCGAGAACGGTTTTTAAAGTATCAGGTTGCTTCTCCACAAAGGATTTGGCTGCAAGATAATAGCCCCGATTCGGTACAAGTCCTGTTCCATCGGTCAAGGTACGTGCGCCTGTTGCAGCTACTGCTGCGGCTAAGTATGGGTCCCAAATAGCCCACGCTTCTACATTATTACCCTCAAAAGCTCCACGAGCATCAGGAGGTGGGAGCGTGGTTGGTTTGATGTCATCATACTTTAATCCTGCTTTTTCTAATGCTTTTACCAGTAAGTAGTTAGCATTTGAGCCTTTAGCAAAAGCCACTCTTTTCCCTTTGAGTTCTGCTACAGTTTTAAGTGGTGAATTTTTCGGTACGATGATAGCTTCAGCTTTTGGACTCCAAGGATCGTAAGCAACGTAAACTAAAGGAATACCTGCTACTTGGGCAAATATGGGTGGTGATTCACCAGTATATCCAAAATCAATACTTCCAGCATTCATTGCCTCTAACATTGGCGGACCGGCTGGAAATTCTGTCCAAGTTACGGTAGCACCAGGTAAGGCTTTCTCCAAGTCTTTTTTTGCCTTCAGCGAATAGAGAATAGTTGCTGCTTTCTGATAGCCGATGTGAACGACAGCACCTTTTTGGTTTGTGGTTTGGGTTGCAGTAGAGTTATTTGTACTGCTGGAACAAGCAGACAGAGTCAGACTCAAGCCTAGTCCTAAGCTAAAGAATAGGGCGAATACGCGAATTCTGGATAATTTCCCAATCTGGAATAATCTGCTGAAAATTCCTAACAGCCTGACTAGCAGGAGTTTTTTTAGTTGCATATTCTTGTATATTACTGTAATTGTATCTATTATTAGTACAATACCAGTCATTGAAGATTGATGATTAACCTACTGATCAAATATTTGCGAAAGATGACCTTAGGAAGGTTATTTTTGATACCACACACTAGCTTTTGGTTTAAAAGACAAGAAAAGTTGTTATATGTCTTTCGACAAGAGATATTTGGGGCTTTTATAGCAGGTCTATGTATCAGCATATTATTCGCTGCTTGTACACCCAATAATTCTGCTAATCCCACCGCTACATCTGCGACTAATGCAACTGATACAAAATCATCTGTCGTCAGGTTTGGCTATCAAAAATCAGCAATTCTCCTTAAGAGTAAAGGGGTTTTAGAAACCCGTCTGAAACCAGAAGGGGTATCTGTACAGTGGATAGAGTTTCCAGCCGGACCACAACTTTTAGAAGCAATGAATGTGGGGAGTATTGACTTTGGTCATACAGGAGAATCTCCGCCAATATTTGCCCAAGCTGCCGGAGCATCACTTACTTATATCGCAGGGATTGCTCCTAGCCCTGCTGGTGAAGCTATTCTTGTTCCTCAAAACTCTCCTATCAAAACATTAGCTGACTTAAAAGGTAAAAAGATAGTGTTTCAGAAAGGTTCTAGCGCTCATTATTTTGTGTTGCAAGTTTTAGAGAAAGCAGGATTGAAATATAGCGATATTCTACCTATATCTTTACCACCAGCCGATGCCCGTGCTGCCTTTGTTAAAGGTAATATAGATGCCTGGTCAATTTGGGACCCATTTTATGCTGATGCTGAAAAAAATACCAATGCCCGTGTCTTAGTTGATGGTAAAAATATTAATAAACAAGGAGGATATTATCTTGCTACTCGTAAGTTTGCTAATGAGAACCCGCAAACAGTTAAAGCAATTTTAGAGGAGATCAAAAAACTAGAAAATTGGTCTGATAAAAATCGAGAAGCTGTCGCAGAGGCATTGGCACCTGTGTTGAAAATTGATTTAGAAGTCCTCAAAAAAGCCACTTTTAGGAAGAGTTTTGGCGTCGTACCAATTAATCAAGGGTTGATTAATGAACAGCAGAAAGTGGCTGATACATTCTATGATTTGAAGTTAATACCTAAAAAAATTGATGTAAAAGACGCTATGCTCAAACCAGAACAATACGCTGCCTTATCACCAAGCTGAAGTCATTAGTCATTACCCGGATTTCTCACAAGACTTGAGAAAATAGGGGTCAAAAACTGCCAAAATGTATGTTGCAAAAGGATTTGAGCAGCTTTGTTGTATGACCCCAGATAACAACCATTGTATCCCGGAACAGTTCATCTTTGAACAAGTAAAGTCATGTCCAGTTGTAGTGAATTTCAGGGGTGAGCCTGTAACATCTTTGATGTTTTGTAGCTTGAAGATTAATGGTTAGAACCTTTGACTTTCTTCGCTAATCTTCTTCTTACACTTATACGCTCCCGTATTGTCTCGTAAAATATCAAATCCGATTCCATTTTTTTTACATTTGTTTAGCGTGCCCGCACTTCTTATCGTCCAATAGTTACAACGCGCATTCTTGGGTAGTGTGCCTGCGGCACACTACCCAAGAATGGTTACCCCGAAGCGGCGCTCTTGACACTTTGACTATCGATGATTGCCTAGGCATGAACTCGGATCAGGATAGGGGCAATTACCAGTAAAATCTTCTATTTGTCCGTTATCAGCGTTTAATTTGAGTATCCAAGAGTCAAAAGACCCAGCATTGGTAGCTCCCAAACTTCCCTCAGTAAATCCCGATACGTATAGGTTACCATGACTATCAGCACTGACCGCAGTACTGGTGTCATACTCGGGTGTACCAAACTGTTTAATCCACACCTGGTTGCCATTCTTGTCATACTTCGCCACCCAGGCATCATAAGATCCAGCATTTTTTCCCCCCAAGTTGCCGTTTGTATGTCCCGCTAGGAAGATGTTGTCCTTTGAGTCCACGTCCATCCCATTTAAATAGGGTGCATCATCGCCACTAGTGCCGAACTGTTTAATCCACAACTGGTTCCCATTAGTGTCATACTTCGCTAACCAGACATCAGAATCCCCAGCGTTTTTCCCACCCAAGTCTCCCCGAGTCCATCCGGACGCATAAACATTCCCCGTACTATCCGTTTTAACATTCCACAGAAAGTCATAAGTGGGCGTACCAAACTGTCTAACCCAATCTATATGACCATCTTTTTGATCCAACTTAACTAGCCAGGCATCATACGCTCCAGCATTGGGACCTCCGAAGTTACCTAATGTATTTCCTCCAGCGAAGACATTGCCATATTTGTCAGTTGCAACACCCCAGTCGTCATCAAGTGCGCTCGTGCCAAACTCACTAGTCCACAGCTGATTACCATTGCTGTCGAACTTGGTCACAAAGGAATCAGTTGATGGTATTTGGGTGGGGTCTTGTCCTACGTTGTGGTTTTGTTGTCCCGGCAAGGAACCAAGAGTGTGTCCAGCAGCGTAAATATTGCCACTGCTATCGGTGCTAACTTTAAAAGATTCATCACCCGTTACAGTCCCATACTGTTTAATCCACACCAGCTTGCCGTCATTACTATTGTACTTAGCTAAATAAACATCGTTTCCTCCTATAGTAATAGGATTGCCGTCTTGCTTAGTTGAGGTGTTTCCCACAGCATAAATATTGCTTCCGTAACTAGCTATATCCCATACGTGTGCAATAATATTGCTTCCGTCACTAGCTATAGACGATACGTCATGTGTGGCCGTACCAAATTGTTTACCCCACAGATTGTTGCCATTGCTACCGTATTTGGTCATCCAAGCATCAGTATATCCTAACTTGGGTCCGAACAAAGAGCCAGTGGTTGCTCCTGCGACATAGAGATTGCCCTCAGCATCTACGGTCGAAGTAAATAAGTAATCAATCCCGGCAGTCCCGATTTGCTTAGCCCCTTTTAGGACTGGTTCTGGTGCAGTGTTGCCCTTGTAACTGAAGTAGTTACCGTTTAAATTCAAATCATCAACTCCAGCCACCACGCCGATAAGGTCATAATCATTTTTGTTATTCTGCCAAAATATTGCTGTTCCCAGGCTAGTTTTTACCAGTTTATAGTCTTGGGAATTGCCGTGCAGCTGAATGGTATCTTTAGTTTTGTTGAAGTCTGCAATTAGAGCATATTGGTTTAAACCTAAGGGATCTTTTTGGTTATCAAGATAGTAGGGTTCTCGCCAATCACCCAGAATAAATGTGTTTGGCCACTGCGTTTGAACACCGCTTGGTAAAGGTGTGCTAGAGAGTAATGAGTCAATTTGTTCCTCGGAAACATCACCGACAAAAATATCAATTCTCCGCTTACCATCAGCAACAGGATAGAGACCACTAGGGTCAAAACCAATCAGGGTATCGCTTCCTTGACGACCCCAAATGATTTTTGACTCAAATTGATCTTGTAAAACTAAAATATTAGGATCGCTTGAAGCTGTGAGGGTATTAGTATATAGTCCAACTACGTTAGGTAGATTATCGTCAGGATTGCTGCTGAAATAGTATGGGGTTAAATCAACGTTAGGTTCCGGCAAGAGTTGCGCCGCGCTCGGATTATCCGATGCTAGTAAGATAGCTCTGGTATATGTTAAAAATGTGTCCGGAAAAGTGTCATTAACTACTGAGGCTAACTCACTCATTAAAGTTTCGGATAAATCAATCTTACTGTTCTTGTTATGTGGTTTTGACTTACTGTTCTTGTTATATGATTTTGAGTGTTTCATAATAGCAAACGAATTTGAGTGTATCGCTAAATTTACGGTTAATAATAAAATATAAGAGTTACGCACTCATATATGGTTTCTATAAAATAACCATGAAGATTTTGTGAATTTTGTGTATAGTAGCTGAGAGGCGACATAGAAACTATAATGCAGAGAGGATAAGTTCCATAGCCCTTAGACCTTGTAAATAATACTCCAGTTTATTGCGATTTAATCTCATTAACTCTGTGACAAATCCCCAAAAAGACTCCATAAAATTAACGTAAAAATTCTTTAATTTTAGACCAACAATTTTCTATTGGAGAAAACTCTGGTGAATAAGGAGATAAATAAATTAAGTGAGCGCCAACAGATTCAATAGCCTCTTGTATCCCACTGACTTAATGAGAGCTAAAATTATCCATAACTACACACGCGCCTGGCCAGAGATTTGGAACTAAAACTTCTTTAATATAAGTTCTAAAAGCAAGACTATCCCTACCACCTTTGAATTGGAGCGAAACGACTTGACTTCTGTCTCCTGAATTCTTCCTCAACGTACTTCTTTGAGACTATCAACTTGCTTAGTAAACAACTCAGTAAACAGACTCATGACTGTTCGTTGTTCACGCACTTTAATGTTAGCGGTAATCGACATTCCTGACCGTAAGGAGATGTTTTTACCCCCAACTAAGAGCGATTGTTTATCTAAATGAACTTTTACTGGGAACCGATAATTTTGATGGATTTGGTCTGGTGGTAAGGCGTCTGAACCTACGTAAACTAATTCTCCTTTGATCTCACCGAACTCGCTATAAGGAAACGAGTCAATCCGAAGATCGACTTTCATACCTTCCCTTACAAAGCCAATATCCTTGTTCATAATGAAAGCTTCAGCAACAAAATTTTCATTTGGCACAATGTCTAGGAGTTTTTGGGTTGTGCTTGCCACAAAGCCAGGGTTTTTTGCTTGTAAATCAAAAACTGTTCCAGCAACAGGAGCACGAACTGCTTGATATCTCAAATTCAATTGTGCTTGTGAGATTTTGCTATTGGTATCAGCCAATTGCTTTTCATTTTCCAGTATATTTTTAGTGAGTTGAGTATCAATTTCAGCAATACGCTTTTTGTTGTCAGCTATTTTATCTGATGCAGTTTTATCAGAAGCAGCTATTGAATTGTTCAATTGCTGTTTCCCTTGTTGAATTTCATAATTTAAGGGTATCTGTTCCTCAATTGATTTGTTGATGTCCGCAATAATGTCTTGTACCCGTTTTTGCTGCTGAACATACTGGATCTGAGAAATTCCACCTTGTTCTGCTAAGATTTTAAGTTTATTTAAAATTTTCTGCTCAATGGCTAAACTTACTCTACTTTCACTAATTTGAACTTGATTTTGAGTCAGTTTTTTCTTAGATTGTTCGACTTGCAACTGCGCTGCCTCAGCACGTGAAACTTGCTCTTTTTTAGCAATTTGTAGACGTTCTTGTTCATCAGATCCCAGAGAAGCTACACCTGCAGTAGAGTTTTTTAATTCAGTTCTCAATAACTCATTTTCTGCAAGTAACTCGGCTCGACTTTTGAGCAGAAAAGTAGCTTCTTTTGGTAAATTACCGTGCAAAAATGCCATTTCAGTTGCTTCAGCGGAACCTGTCTCCATTAAATGGCGATAAATCTCGTTTTCTTGCATTAATGAATGGCGAACTTTGTTTAAAGAATCTAATTCAGCTTTACTAGCGATAGAATCAAAAGCCAGCAATAAGTCTCCCGGTTTTACGTGTTGTCCATCTTTAACGTAAACAGCTTTCACGACTCCATTAATTGGAGCCTGAACTTCTTTCACTGTTCCTTCTGGCTTGAGCTGACCTGTTGCGGGAATGACTTGCTCAATTTTAGCTAAGTATGCCCAAGCAATTCCAAAGCAGGCTAACCCGATCAATGTCATCATGATTGTGCGTGACCAAAATGGAGATTGGCGTAACACAACAGATTGCTCAAACATTTGAGCTTGTGATTCATTTAAAGATGGTTGAGGAATTTTGGCTCCATCTGTGAGTACCCGCGAATCTTGTTTGCCTCGGTTTTCATGCTTTTCAGGA
Organism: uncultured cyanobacterium; assembly: GCA_903903925.1. Classification (GTDB taxonomy): domain Bacteria; phylum Cyanobacteriota; class Cyanobacteriia; order Cyanobacteriales; family Nostocaceae; genus Stigonema. Next base: position 15,913 of record CAIVAU010000118.1, on the reverse strand, counting down.
CGATGATTACCGTTAAGTTGATTGTCATTAAGTTGAGTCATCAGGATTTTGGATTGTTAGTTGTTAGTCATTAGTCATTGGTCATTAGTCATTAGTCATTAGTCATTAGTCATTGGTCATTAGTCATTGGTCATTAGTCATTAGTCATTGGTCATTAGTCATTAGTCATTGGTCATTGGTCATTAGTCATTAGCTGTTAGCTGTCGGTTGTTAGTTTAATTTTCTCCTGACTCCTGACTCCTGACTCCTGACTCCTGACAATTTCACATCTTGTTGATTGTAGAGGTAGGAATAATGACCTCTTAAGGTCATCAATTCGTCATGACTTCCTTGTTCAATAATCTTGCCACTGTCCATGACGACGATAATATCTGCATTCTTAACTATAAATTCGTGGGCGGCTGCAAGGCAAGCAGCTTCAATAATTTCCTCGGTTGTGGCATCGGGGTTAGTTAAGGCAATATTTTCATGAACTGTTCCATCAAATAACATTGTATCTTGAGGAACGACACCAATCTGTCGCCGCAAAGAATATAGTTCTACTTTGGCAGTGTCGTAACCGTCAATTAGAATTCTGCCGGACTCTTGTTCGTAAAGCCTGATGAGTAGCTTCATCATCGTACTTTTACCCGATCCGCTTTGTCCTACAATTGCGACAAATGTGCCTGCGGGAAACTCGATATTGATATTGCAAAGTTGCAATGGACCGCTCGTTGTAAACCTGAAGGAGATATTTTCATATTTCACTGAGCCCACAATTTCAGGTAAATACAAAACAGCATGTTTAAACCTTACCACTACTTCCGTATCACTACCATATCCTGTATAATGGCGACTGCGCTTGCTATTCCATCCTCAGCTTGGATTTTCGACCCCAGATTAGCCGCACGCTGACGCATCGTTTGATCTGTTAAAGCCTTTTGAATCGCTTGTGCAAGTCGCTCAACCGTAAGTTTTTTACGTGGAATAGGTTCTGGTCCAACTCCTAATTCCGCTACGCGCTGCCCCCAAAACACCTTATCTCCAGAGAAAGGAATAACGATAGAAGGAATACCTGCTCTGAGACCTACGCCTGTTGTTCCAGCACCACCATGATGTACTACAGCTCCGACACGCGGGAAGAGCCACGAATGAGGGATTGAGTCCGCCATAAAAACTGTATCTGGTAAATTCACCTTATCCAAACCGCCCCAGCCAGAGAGCATTATGGCACGTTGTTGAGTTCGTGCAAGAGCTTGCAAACAGAGATCGGTGGTTTCTGCTGGGTTTTGACTGCTCATACTCCCAAACCCAATATAAACGGGGGGTGGACCGCCCTGCAGGAACTCCATCAGGGCTGAGGGCGGGTTCCAATCAGATGCTGGATCCAAGAACCAATAACCAGTGACATGAATATTCTTATCCCAATCAGATGGTTTGGGAATCACTGACGGACTAAAACCATAGAGAATTGGATATTGATGAAAGCGAGCAGCATTGTATGGTCCCCAAAACGAGGCTGCGGGCAAGCCAAGTACTTGCTGTCGCGCTATACGATCATCTGACTGCAACATCTGCCACATAATCTGTCGGGTTAAATGATGTGAAAAGCGATTAAAAGAACTTCCAAGTCCAGATAGGGATTTGGGAATAAGAACACCGGGAAAGGCCTTTGTAGGAGTAAAGGGAACTACATAGGCCTGAAGAAATGGAAGCCCCAACTTTTCTGCAAGGGAGAGACCGAGGTACAGCCCCCCAATTCCTGCGAGCACCATATCCATTCCCTGACAAGCTGCTAAACCTTTCTTCGCCCAATCAATAGCTACGTGTTGCCCTCCTAGTTTTGCCATCTGCAATGTAATGGTGAGGAAATTACCTTGCTCTAAGATCTCACGCATTTCTTTACTTTGAAGGATATCCTGTACATTGCCTTTGAGAGGCCAAAACTCTAATCCATAGGAATTTACTAGAACTTCAAAGTTTTCATGGGTCACCAATCGTACAACGTTACCAGCTTTTTCTAACCCCTTTCCCAAAGCAATATAGGGTTGAACATCCCCTCGAGTTCCCAGAGCAATAATAGCAATGTGCATAGGTAAAACTGATATAGTTTTGCTGCTAACTCACAGTAAAAATTATACAACAAAACTAATCATTGTGAGAATGCTCGAATTCATAAACATAAAATAGGCGGGTGGAAATTTTGAGTAAATAGCCAATTAAAGCAAATAACACGGCACCAATTACAGCTAGCCAAAAACTCAGAGGTGGAACCCAACTCAGCATTGATGGGAACATTTCTGGAGAGACAGATAATTGTACTGCTTTAATAGCTATATAACGAGCATCAGTCATAATTCCCCACAATAAGCAAACAATCGAAACAAGATAAGCAGCTAGAGAAATGCGATTAATATTCTTCAATGCTTTTTGACAACTATGACAATCTTTGGTGTGAGTATTCCAAACATCGAATAGCTTTCGTTTGTTTTGTTCAGGAGGAGGAAGTTGCTGATTGCAGTTTTTGTCCCATGGTATTTCACCACCAGATCTTTTTTCCCACCATTGACGGAAAGTGATGACCATTTTATCTGAAGGATTGGGAGTATAAACTCTAGCTAACCATTTCTCTTGTGGGGACTGCGCCATAAATTTTTCCTGGTAATGCAGGAAAACTGAATCTTGGTGCAGCAGCATAGAGGTCAGAATGTGACCTAACCAGCTTGGCATAGGTAAAGCAAAAAAACCTAGACCTTTTTTTGGAGACTCCCCTTTTTCATTTTTAACGAACACCTGATTACCAATCAGACGAGTCCAACCAGGACGGATAGGAACACCATATAAAGTCAAGATATATTTGCATCCTCTCTTATCAACAGAATAGACCCGCATTACGCATGGAGGTTGGAAATCATTAATTAATGTTTCGATATCAGGAGGAGTAGGCTTGGTTTCAAAAGCAAATCCTTCTTGAGTAGACAACTTTCGCACACAAAGCAGATCAAAATATGTGGCATCTTTGTATCGGTTGCCCATAATGTTGTGATGAGAGACGGGAACATGTGCGGGATCTGCAACATTTTCTATAAAATAATCCCAACCATAAGGAAGATCCCGGATGTTCCAGGCACTTTTAGTAGCTCGCTCTGGTGATACTTCGAGTTCAGGGATAACCCGCGGTTCTCTTAATTTACTATCGATTAAAGCTGTTGAACCAGACTCAGGCCACACCCAAAGCAGTCCTTGTCTTTCTTGAAGAGGATAAACCGTAGCGCACGACCTACTATTAGCACAATTTTGTGCCTCAGTTTCCTCATCTTTAGATTGAGGCATGCTGACGCATTTTCCTTCGGAGCTAAAGCGCCAAGCGTGATAGGCACATAATAAAGTTCCGTCGGACTCAACCCGACCTTCAGAAAGACGAACAAGTCTGTGGGGACAAAGATCTTCAAAACAGCTCCATTTGCCTTGCTTATCCCGCCATAAGACAAAATTCTTCCCCAGCAACTCTATGGATTGCGGTATGGACGGATTTAAATACTCTACTACAGCAACAGGATACCACTGCTTTGTCCACTGAAATCTCTCTTCTGTTTCGTTTACTTTTGTTGACTTGGTTGTATTAGTAGTTTGTTTTGAAGTCATATTATCGCTCATAATTCTCCTTGTATCAAGTTAAATAGATAACCCCTAAAACCCTTATAAGGAATGGGTTCTAAATTTTAATGGAGCTAATATTTAGAAATATTTTCTATAATAACCATTCTAATTTTTCTACAAATTCTGGCATAATCTCTTTTTGAACGCGATATTTGTGTATTTTGCGTAGATTCTCTTCCTCAATTAGTTTTCTAGCTAATTTGGTCGGCAGAGGAACAGAGTAAATTAAACCATAATTTGAAAATCCTTTGACAATCTTTGATAACCAGGGAATAACGTCATCTCCAAAAGAAGTGAAGAAGAATGGATTTGACTCCTCAAATATTACATCGTAAACACCAAAATTAGTCCAATTAGTAACCAACAAGTTTCTTTTTAGAGGATCGATACCTATGGGAATAAATTTATCAATTTTTTGAATTCCACCATTTCGGTCAATGTATTTTTTTGTTGCAAATAAATTCATATACAAATATTGAAAATTGTCAACTGATTTTCTTAAGTCTTGAGCTAACTGAAAAGGATCGACCTTCTGATTGATTAATATATCTATAGTTGAAACAAAGTTACCCAAAATGTTTTGTGGCAGTTCTGTTCGGGTTCTGTAATTAATCACTATAGAAAGATATCTTTTTTTATTGTATGTATCTAACTCTGAAATTATCCCAAACATATGTGCACATAATGCATCGTTAGTAGATAGCCATTGATTGGTTTTCTCTAAGAAATCCTGCTTCATATTCTTAATCTCATTTTCGGAAAAATAAAAATACAAATTAGATTTATTCAGGGCAATAAATGGTATAAAAAATACTAATTTTAAAAATTCTATTTTACTCAAAAGTCTAACACCAGGGACTGTTATGCTATTATCTTTTAGTTGTTTTTGGATATATTTATCTCTTTCTCTAACAATTAGAGGCACAATATATTCTTTCTTGTTGACTGTATTTGACCAGGCTTTCATAAAAGACATAAATGTATGCATATCTCCAATTGAATGATGCCAACAAACACCCAGTGTCATCCCTCCGCAAGAAAAATAGGTGAGTTGAATGGTCATTATTGGGCTTTGAGTTAATATTGCTTTTTTGGGGTTGATTATATTGACAAGTCTATTTTTCTTGATTGTTGGCAGTTCCTTAATAACTCGGTTCAATGTACAATCATCTTTTCTAATCGAGAATAAAACTCCTTGGTTATTACAGTCTAGGCACAAATTTTTATTGATATTTATTAATACTCCTGCAAAAATTGGAAAATCATTCAGTATTTGCTTGAGAGAATCTATGAGCAAATCATAATCTACACTTCTTCTGTAAAAAAAAATAACGGAAACATAAAGATTTCTAATCAAAATATCCGTAAAAGAACAGGTGATTAATTGTTGAGTATGGTTATTGGCTCGAACAAGAAATGTTTCTGATTTGATCATTGAAAATATATCCTATTTTATAATAAAACCTTGGGCATTGCTAAATGAAAATGTGTTTTAATTAAGAATTAAAACCCGATCTAACAATTACGGTTTTACCAGACATTAAGTGTAATCTGGCAACCGCTAATTCAAACCTGAGGAGTCAGCCTTGGTCTGTCCCAAGCTAAAACTGGCTTTTTGGTAAATACAGCTTCTTCGATAATATCGGCGGCTTTGCTAACTCCTCCAGCGCTGGCGATCGCATCTTGAAGCCGCAAAGCATTTCTTTTATAAGAATCGTCTGTCAATACCTTATTTAAGCATTTCTGAAGCTTTTCTACGGTTAATTTATCTACTGGTATAGCTTCTCCCGTCCCACTCCAAACTATCCGCGCTGCTACTGCTGGTTGGTCATTAGTCACTGGAATCGCGATCATTGGTACACCATTGCTTAAAGACTCTAAAGCAGTATTCATGCCTGCATGAGTGATTACCAAAGTAGCTTTTTTAATTAATTCTAATTGGGGCGCGTATTCGACTAATATTGGGTTTCCGGCTAATTTTGGTAATGATTCTGGTTTGGCAGATCCTCCTAAAGAAATAACTAATTGAGCGTCTAAATTTTCGCAAGCTGCGGCTATTGTTTTAAATACACCGATAAGACGATTTTGTAATGTTCCCATTGAAGCATAAATTAAAGTTCTCCCGTTTAGTTTTTCCCAGGGGAAAGTAACCGGTTTTCGAGTTTCTTCAGAGTGATACGGGCCAGTAAAATGAAAACACACAGGTAAAGATCTGCGTGGAAAATCAAATTCTGCTGGTTGTTGGGTGAGTTGTGCAAGTTCTTGAGGATGAAAATTATAACTTAGGGGGAATTTTGCTAATTTCCATTTTTGACGATACTCATCAATCATATCTTTAATTGGTTGAGTGAGATAATCGAGTATTTTATAACCTATTTCATTTCGTAAGCAACACAACCAACTAGGATTGTATTGCCAAGAAGTATAAAAAGGAGGAACTAAAACATCTCTATTCATCATTAAAGAGCAACAAATTGTGATGAAATAAATATCTAAATATTCAGCAGTAGTTATTATCCAAGGGTAAGTTTGATCTACCAATAATATTTCTACACCTGTTTCTTTTATGACTAAAGGTAGCTCTCTCAGCATAATACTTGCAGTATTTTGAAAAAATTTAATCGTATGACGAAATGCAGCTAATTTGCTCATTTTCCCTGATTCAACATAATACTCTGCTATCTTTTCTTCTGGAAATTCTTTTAATGCGACAGGTTTGAATTCTAATCCTACTGCTAAAGTTTTCTTTTCAGCATCTGCCATTCCAATTATGGTGACGCGATGACCCCGTTTCTTTAACTCGCAACCTATAGTACACATTGGATTCATGTGACCGGATGAACTAGGGCAAATAATACCAAAATGAGTCATTCTTTTTTCCTAAAAAATACTACTTGGATGAATATTGTAGGCAATAATTTAGACTGTCATTGTGACATACTAACCAGGGTTTGTCAGAATATATATAAGTTTTTAGGGACTACAGAAAGATAAATGATATCTTCCACACTTAAGTTTAATTTGAGGGCTTGAAGACTTTCTTCTAGATGATTGGAGTTAGAAGTTCCCAAAACTAGATGAAAGCTTTTTGAAAATCTTAAAACATATTCAATGGCTATAATGACGGGTGAAACTTGATATTTTTCGCTTAAGCTTGTGAGCTTACTGATTTGTGTAATCATCTCAGGGGAGTCTTGATTTTTCTTCTCACCTGTGATTTTTTGAAGATAAAAATCAATGGATTTTCGCATAAAATCTTTAAAATATTCTTTTTTTATGCGGTCAGTTTGTTTTTTTAAATAGCCTCTACCGAGAGCGGAATAGGCGAGGAATGGAATATTCTTCTCTTTTAAAAACTGAAGATACTCAAAATTTTGCGAAATATTTTGTGCACCTCTCCATCTTTCATTTTGTATGGGAAGGCAATTAAACTCTGCACTCACCCAAGGAGTATGACCTTCAGATTCTAAAGTTTTCGTGATGGCTGTGAGGCGATTCAGAGAAAAGTTAGAATAACCTACTTGCCGGGTTTTGCCAGTTTCAAGGAGGTTTAATGACCATCTAACGATCTCGTCAGTTGGAACACTGGGATCATCATAGTGAAGCAAAAATACATCAATATATTCTGTATCGAGGGCTTTGAGTGAGGTCTCTAGTTGCTTTTCTAAGCGTTGGTTACTAATGGGTTTTGACTTTTTGAAAAAGAGACCAGGGTGACCGCCTTTGGAGATAATAAATACCTTTTCTCGGTCAATTTTGTTAGCTCTGATAAATCGACCGAGGATACCTTCGCTAGAGTAAACTCTGGCTGTATCAAAAGCATTAATACCTAAATCAACAGCCTTTTCTAAAACGGTATTAGCCTTGCTAGCAGGAATGATATTCCACTTACTTGAGTTGGGATAACCAATCATCCAATCTGTGCCAAGAACAATTCTTGATGACTTTGTTGCAGTTTGTGTCTGTGTCATGAGTATTTCCTGATTAAATGTTCGCCTAAGCGATGGGCCAGAGCCATGATCGTCAACGTCGGATGTTTCTCACTAAGTTGTGGAATCACGCCCCCGTCACAAATGTAAATATTGTCAGCACCATAAAATTTAAGGTTTTTATCCACAACACCTTGATTGGGTGTAGCCCCCATTCGGCATGTACCTGAGTAATGGATACCTTTACCTGGTGGACTAAAGAAGCGGGTAGCCACAAAGCCAAAAGCATTACGAAGAAGTTTTCGCCCTAGTTTTTCCAGTTGATAGTTAAACACGAGCTCTAAGGGATCTCTTTCGTAGAGTACATTAAGTTGTCTTTGCCCATATCTATCGAGATCATTTGAAAGTTCAAGGCGGTTTTCCTTTCGTGGGACGGACGGTCCCCATAAAATTAAAGCAGATGTGCTGCGATAAATTTGTTTGGCAACTATTTTTTTCAACGGGCGTGGAAGAAAATTAATATCATTTAGGTAAATCGGGTCTTTCATAAAATCCGACCAAAACTGGGCTACAAAAGGAAATTTTGTATCTTTGCCTTTAAGCTTACCTCCAACAAGAACATGATCTCCATATCCTCTGTTCCCTGTAACTGGTTTAAACCAAGCTTTCATCAAACTGGTTCCCAGACCGACGGATGGTACATCTTGAAGGTATTTACCCACCTGATCCATACCTGGATACTGTAGAGAAAAGGAGTTTAGAAGAAGTCTAGCCGATTCCATAGCTCCAGTGGAAATAACAACTACATCGGCATATACCTCGAGCGCGGCATTGTTCCGCTCGTCGATCGCTATCACTTTAGCTTTTTGCCCAAGTTCCGATTCCACTTTAATTACACGGGTATACTCAAATAGACGGAAGTTTTTTAGTTGCTTGATTTCCGGATATAAGTGAGTTGAAAATTTATAAACGCTACCAGAGCGACAGCCACTAACACATCTTCCGCAAGATACACATTTTTGCATGGAATATTCACGAAGGTCTATGGCTTTGCGGTTGTTGAAAAAAACAAGATCTGGTTTCTCAAGGTATTTATTACTTCTTAGGAAAATTTCATCAATATCACGAAGTTGCTTTGGGGGCATAAAATCGCCGTCTGGAAATTGCGAAAGTCTATCTTGACTACCGACAACAAGAGCAAGCTTTTCAACCGAAGTATAATGGTCCGCCATTTCCGCATACGATACTTGCCATTGACAATTTTCATTTTGACTATGGCGATTAGCGAAATCGTCCTCAGAATAGCGAAGGCAAATTCCATTCCATAGGTTCTGAAGTCCGTTTATATGCTGAATTTGAAAGTGCTGAAATATTTCTGGAGAAACCTTCGTTGTACTTTTCTCTGTGGACTCCGCATAAAGTTCTTCCCTGAAATCTGCTTGATCCTTAATCGGAAATGTAGTATTCTTTCCTATACCAAAATTATATTTTTTCTCGGACGTAAGTTCATTTTCAAATATGTTTTGGTCTGGGATCTTCCCGGTATTTAAGACCAAAACATCTTCTCCAGACTGAGCCAGTTTATAGGCTACAATGCCGCCACCGGCTCCAGTACCAATCACACAGTATTTTGCCTCAAATTTCATGATTTACTTACCTTCATGAATCTGTGAGATAAAATGATCGCTGGCGTAGCTGAGATACTCAATGAATGCCTTTAAAATGCGAATCTCTTGACGACAAAAAAACTTGTGTGGAGATTGTGCATCGTTGCCTTTTTTTTCCCATCGCTCCCAAAGTGGTCGAAGCTGGTCATTTGCACACATGATCTGAGGAATATCCTCTACTAGATGTTGGATCTCAGATGCTTCTGAGGATATATTAATAAGGTCTCTAGCTAATTTTAACTTTCGCGTTTGGTCTTTGTTTAACTCTTGTGTAAACACTGTTTTCTCCGTGAATAGCGATGTAATTCTCACAAGCATTATATTTATAAACTGATGCTTAGTCAACTCCAGATGTTGCTGGGTAAATAAAGGGGATTCTGGGGATAAAACGAGGCCGATTGGCAAAAACTAAAGTGTAATTGCTATTTTTGGCTAAAGCCTCCTCTTCTGTTTGAATTCGCTTACTCATTAAGAAAGCATTAGCAAGAGAAAAAATAATCGTGGTTAAATAAGCTCCGTGAATTAATGGCAGTGCGGCAATTTCCAGTATGACTCCCAACCAATTAGGATGACGCAGATAAAGATATATTCCTTTATCCACTACAAGCATATCTGGTGAGGTCATAATTGACAGAGTCCAGTGTCTTCCTAAAGCTTGCATAGATAAGTAACGTAAGACTTGTCCTGTCAATGTTACTAATAAGGCGACAATGGACAAAGGGAGGATAAAAGGACGATCAAAGTACCAAACTTCGGCGAGCGCTGCTAGAAACCAACTAGTTTGTAAAACTTTCACGGCACCTAGTAAATTATCGCTATGTTTTTTTGCTCCTTGAGCCAGAATATAAGCTTCATTGTTTCCACTGATGCGTAGCTCATATATTCTTTGCAAGATAACTACCAAAACAATTCCCATGAAGATATATTTAGTTAACATATCATTTCCTCCTACCATTTCAAGAGAATTGCTTCCTGAGAAAAGCCAGGACCCATTGCTAGCGTTAATCCATAAGAATTAGCAAGGGTCTCTTCTCTCGCTAACACTTTATCGAGCATATAAAGCACTGTTGCAGAAGAGATGTTACCTACCTCTGCTAAAGTATCACGACTCAACTGCAAAGCTCGACTATCTAATCCAAATTCTGCTTCAACTGTGTCAATTACTTTAGGACCTCCTGGATGTACAATCCAGCGATACAAATTATCAATTTGAAGATTGTTGTCAGTAAGTAAACCGTCAATTAAAGGTCGCAAAGCTTGTTTAAGAGCATCGGATACTTGTGGCCTGAGAATATTTCTAAAACCAACATCAACTGGGTCTAATCCCATTAATTCTACTGTATTAGCAATTAAAAAGGAGCGATTATCAATGACTTGAGGTAGTCCTGGTTTAGCTAAAGGATGATCTCTTCCTACCATCAACGCCGCACCGCAACCGTCTGCAAACAAAGCAGCAGTGATAATATCCATAATAATATCACTATATACAGAAGGGTTTTCTGGAAGGCGACGAACCAATGAAGTTAAACTTGCTTGCAAAGAGCCTTGCCATAGACCAGAAGAAATTTCCACTGCAAATAAAATTGCTGCTTCCTTTGGATGTCCTTTGAGATAATCAGCAACGCGAGAAATTCCGATAGCTCCACCCATACAACCTACTCCATTAATAGGCAATCTCTTTACGGTGGAAGAAAAGGGAATTCTGCTCATTAACCGTGCATCTAAAGAGGGAATTGCCGGAGTCATCGAGATAGACGTAAACAGAGATATATCCTGCGGGTGGAGATTATTTTTTTGTAGCAGTTTATTGATGGCAGTTTCAGCTAAATCTAAAGAAGATTTCAAACCTTTACTGAGACTTGTTTCCCATGTAGGCGGATCAAGTAATGAATCTAGTGATAAAGCAAAGTAACGTCCTTCGATTTGAACATTCTTGAAAAAGCGATCAATCTGTTCTAGATCGAAGTCTAAGTCCATCACAATAAAAAACTTGCGTAACGCAGCAGCTAAAACTGTTTGAGGGTAATATTGCTCTGGAAATGCTGTTGATGTAGAAACTATAAAAGCCATGACAAATTTTACCTATGTTAGTTGAAAAATCTTTAATTTTAGGACTAGTACATGAAGGCAGAAAGCACAATATTTTACGGATTAATTGATTGTACAGGAAATTGCTTCCTCAATAATGTTGATGATTTCATCCTCTACTCCACGCAAAAAGAAATGAGCACCACTAAACATTTTCAGGTTAAAGTTAGCCTTAGTTTGTTCCTCCCAGCCAGCAAGTTCTTTGCTGCTAACTATACCATCTTCAAGACCGCCAAATGCATATATGGGACATTCGATGGGTTCTTCTTTTGTGTAAAAGTATGTGTCTAAAACCTCAAAATCAGATCTAAGAGTAGGAAGAAATACTTGTATAAAAAGCGGGTCTTGCAGCATATTTTCAGGGATTCCCCCGTAACTAGAAAGTGCTTGAATAAACTTAGTTTCAGGAAGTTTATAAATTGGTGAGTTTAAATCTGGTATATGGGGAGCACGGTAACTGCTAACAAATAAGTGAGATGGAGTAGGACAATTTTGTCTGCGAAGTTCGCGAGCTAATTCAAAACTCAGTAGTGCTCCCATACTATGGCCGAACAATGCAAAAGGAACGTCTAAATATGGCTTTATGATCTGTGCTAAAGTTTGAATCAGAGGCTTTAGCTTAGTAAAAGCAGGTTCCTTATGTCGATTTTCTCTCCCAGGTAATTGGATTGGGCAAATTTCTATCTTTGATGTAATTTTATCTGTCCATGAATTAAACATAGAAGCACTAGCTCCTGCATGAGGAAAGCAGAAAAGACGAAACAGAGCTTTTGAATTTTTTGGTGCTGGTTTAAACCAAAAGTGGTTTGGATGTTGAAACAACTTTTGGGTTTGATCTACAAGCATTTCAACTGGATAGATGGAACTTTTCTGGTCTTCAACAGTTGAATTGGCTTTTTGCAGATGTTCCTGAGGAAACTTCTGTTCAATCAGGAAAAGTATCTGGGTTAAGAACTGTTCAATATTTAGCTCTATGAAATATTCTACAGGAACAACGACCTTTAAGTTTCCCTCAATGGATTTTCTTACCTCAGTGGCCATCAAGGAGTCGAATCCTAGTTCGGAAAGGCGCTTTTGCCAGTTCAGAGCAGCGGGAGATATTCCTGCCACCTTAGCTAATATTTGACCAATATAAGTCCTTAATAGTTGTTTACGAGTTTCTGAATCTGCTGCCAGGATTTCATCACCTTTATTATTGGATTCTGATGCTGGCGGGAAGGAGTTGAGGAGGGGGATTTTTTCATCGACTTTAGCAGATTCATTTTGAGTAGGAGTAGATTTTATTTTCAACTGTTGTTGATGTTGTTCAACTAATAGTTTCAGTATCTTAGGTAATAATTTAATTTCGTCTTGGGAAAGTACTCCTAATTTTTCTAACTCGCTGCCGACAAGTTCTGTTTCCCCCTTGCACAAGAGATGATAAATTGGACTGGATGTATTCTCTTGCTTTAAAGATTCTACTTTTTGTTGTCCATCCTCAGCCGTTTTTACCCAATATCGCTCCTGTTGGAATGGATAAGTAGGTAATGTAACTTTGCCACGAGGATAGCCACGCTCAAACTCTGACCAATCTACTTCTATGCCCTGTACATACAATTGTCCCAGACTATTTAATATCTGCTGCCAATCTTTTACTCCTGGTCTGAGAGATGGTAGCCACAACCCCACATCTGGCGGTAGACATTGACGACCCATGCCTAATAAAATTGGTTTCGGCCCAATTTCTAAAAATATGAGGTTTCCTTCTTGGCTCAATGTCTCCATACTTTGGGCAAACCTGACTGTTTCTTTTACATGACGCACCCAGTATTTTGCAGTGGTTATGCTTTCATCTACCCTCTTACCCGTGACGTTAGAAATTAAGGGAATTTGAGGGGTTTTGTAGCTGAGCTGTGTGGCGATGGTTTCATATTCTGCCAGCATCGGCTCCATCAAAGGCGAGTGGAAGGCGTGGGAGACATTCAATTCCTTGGTTTTGATGCCTTTGTCCTCTAATAGCGCCTTGACTATATCTACCCGATCTTTTTGGGCAGAAATGACTATACTTTCAGGACCATTGGAAGCGGCGATCGCCACTTCCAATCCACTAGAGGAAATCGCTGCTGTTACAGTTGCTTCATCCGCCATCACGGACACCATTTTGCCATTAGCAGGTAATGCTTGCATCAGCTTTCCTCTATGGGCAATCAGCTTTAACCCATCTTCTAAGGTAAAAACTCCTGCCACACACGCAGCCACATATTCTCCGACGCTGTGACCCATGACTACATTGGGTTGAATCCCCCAGGATTTCCATAATTGAACTAGGGCATACTCAATGGCAAATAGGGCTGGTTGAGTATAAGCAGTTTCATCTATTGGTGAAGTATCCCCTGATTCTAAATATAAAATATCCAACAGGGGTTTATCTAGGTAAAGGCGTAAAATATGATCGCATTCTTCTAGGGCTTTGCGAAAGACAGGTTGGGTAGAGTAAAGCTCCCTTCCCATTTCCACATACTGCGAACCCTGTCCTGTAAATAAAAACGCGATTTTGGGGCGCTGTTTGCTGGTGGCTTGACCTCTTAACAGTCCAGTTGTTTCTTCCCCAGTGGCAAATGCTTTTAACTGTTGAAGTAACTTTTCTGTAGATTCAGCTACTAAGGCTAGGCGATAGTCAAAATGTGACCGTCCCGTATTAGCACTGAAACAAACATCTGTGATCGCATCCGTGGAAGTTTCTAAAAATTGCTGATAATCTTGTGCTAGCTCTTGCAGACCTTTGTCACATTTAGCAGATATGGTTAAGATGTGATGCGATCGCTCACTAAACTCGTTACTTGAAAATCTTAAATTTTGACTGTTGACTGGTAAAGGTGCTTCTTCTATGACTACATGAGCATTTGTGCCACTAAAACCAAAGGAACTGACTGCGGCTCGTCTTAGGTTGCGATCTATTACTTGCCAATCTTTAAACTCTGTATTGACATAGAAAGGGCTATTTTCAAAGTCAATATGTGGATTGGGTTGATTAAAATATAACGAAGGAACTAATTTCTGGTTCTTGAGGCACAAAATTGTCTTAATTAAACCAGAAATTCCGGCAGCGGTTGCTGCATGACCGATGTTAGTTTTTACCGAACCAATCGCACAAAACTGTTTTTTAGTTGTCCACTTAGAAAATGCCTCTGTTAAAGCTTCAACCTCGATAGGATCTCCTAATGGTGTGGCTGTTCCATGAGCTTCTACATAACTAATGGTTTCTGGATTAATGCCAAACTTCTGATAAACCCCTTCTTCTAAGCATATTTGGGACTGACCGCTGGGAGCGCTAATTCCATTTGTACTGCCATCATAGTTAACGCCTGTACCCTTGATAACTGCATAAATATGGTCGTTATCACGAATGGCTTGCTCATAGCTTTTGAGGAGGACAACACCACAACCTTCGCTCCAAACTGTCCCCGATGCTGACGCATCAAAAGTTTTGCATCGACCAGTAGTAGATAACATTTGAAACTGGCTCGATAATACTTGGAAGTCTGCTGTTGCCATTATGGCAATTCCGCCGGCGATCGCTAGTTCGCTTTCTCCTAATTGAATACTTTCGCAAGCTTGATGAACAGCGACTAATGAAGATGAGCAAGCAGTATCAATGGCTACCACTGTTCCTCTCAGGTCAAGGAAATAAGCTATCCTTGCTGGTATAATCGACAGCAGATTTCCTGTTAGCGCCAGTCTATGAGTATCTAATCCTGCAAGTGACAATAATTTTTTATAATCACCGTTTGTTCCTGCTCCTACAAAGACTCCACACTGTTTACCCTTGAGAGAATCAGCCGCATATCCAGCATCTTCAATCGCATGGTAAGCTTCTTCCAAAAATATTCTTTGCTGTGGCTCAATAAACTGAGCTTCTACTGGAGAAATTTGAAAGAATAAAGGGTCAAATTTGTCAATTCCATCTAAGAAACCAGCACACTTTGAATAGGAAGTTCCTGGATGTTCTGGATCTGGATGATACCATTCTTTTCCTTGCCATCTTCCAGGGGGAACTTCTGTTACGCTATCAACTCCATCCTTCAAATTTTTCCAAAATTCTCGCCAATTTTTTGCTCCCGGATATCGACAGGAAATACCAATAATAGCGATATCCGTATTTTTAACAGGCTGGGAAATAACAGTATTTACTTTTGTTTCTGATTCTACTAATAAAAAGTTTTTAGCACTCTCTGAATATATTGATTCTGCACTCTGTAAAGATAATATTGTCGCCGAGTTATCTTTATTAATCTCCTCGATTGGCTTTTTCTCAAGAGTTTCTTCTAATTCATCAGTCAAGCCTAACAACAGATTCTCTGCTTCCTCTAAAGAAACTGTACCAGATTGTAATTGATGCAGTAGATCTTCCTGATTGTTCAGTTTGTTGTAACCATTCTCGATAGGAGTTTCTTCTGATTCATCAGTCAAGCCTAACAACAGATTCTCTGCTTCCTCTAAAGAAACTGTACCAGATTGTAATTGATGCAGTACATCTTCCTGATTGTTCAGTTTGTTGTAACCATTCTCGATAGGAGTTTCTTCTGATTCATCAGTCAAGCCTAACAACAG
>CAIVAU010000117.1 GCA_903903925.1 uncultured cyanobacterium | reverse complement strand
TAATGCTTGCACTTGCTAATTGACTGGCTATCAGCCACAACCAAATCATCAGTGTTTCAGGTTTTTTTCTTGCCACTTTATGGTTTATTCCACTGCCATTTTATGGTTGAAGTGACAGGACACCCCAATACAGGCGCAGATACTTGTTTCCAACTAATCCGATTTAACCCAATCGGTAGGGTTTAGTGTTGTACACTTTAACTTTCGTTCCTATTTCCGTTTCCAACTAATCCGATTTAACCCAATCGGTAGGGGGTCAGTTGATCGATAAAGATATTAGGGAACTCGCGGTTTCCAACTAATCCGATTTAACCCAATCGGTAGGGAAAAATCAGCTGACCATCACCTCTGCTTCAAATGGTTTCCAACTAATCCGATTTAACCCAATCGGTAGGGGTTGAAAAAAAACGAGTTTGACGTCTTGGAGCGTCAAGTTTCCAACTAATCCGATTTAACCCAATCGGTAGGGGAGCCGTTATCACCGTTATAATAGAGTACAGGTAGTTCCTGTTTCCAACTAATCCGATTTAACCCAATCGGTAGGGAATTGGACTTTGCAACTCGCCGATAACTGTTTCACCAAACAGTTTCCAACTAATCCGATTTAACCCAATCGGTAGGGCGCATTATTGATGCGAGACAAGAAATCTTAGGCATCTGGTTTCCAACTAATCCGATTTAACCCAATCGGTAGGGCTTTCTCTAAAGATGCAAAGTTGGAAGATTTAGTTGTTTCCAACTAATCCGATTTAACCCAATCGGTAGGGAAAAGTGTGGGATAGATTTGTTAGGGATGTTCAAACGTTTCCAACTAATCCGATTTAACCCAATCGGTAGGGGCCACTGCAGATGCATCAATTGATTACGCTGCAAAAGGTTTCCAACTAATCCGATTTAACCCAATCGGTAGGGGTTAATGCTTCTCTTGTCTTCAATCTAGCGGAAAGCTTTGTTTCCAACTAATCCGATTTAACCCAATCGGTAGGGATGCCAGAAGCATCATTAATGGCAGTGACCATGACAAGTTTCCAACTAATCCGATTTAACCCAATCGGTAGGGCAGGAGGACTATCGGATAAGTTTCGTGCATGGAGCAGGTTTCCAACTAATCCGATTTAACCCAATCGGTAGGGGAAAGAATCCCCACGCCATAGCCAAGCTTGCCTTTTGTTTCCAACTAATCCGATTTAACCCAATCGGTAGGGTGCCTTTTTTGAAGCATATACAGCAGGTTATCCTATATATGGTTTCCAACTAATCCGATTTAACCCAATCGGTAGGGTCATAGCCGCCATCACTATGAAGTATTCCTGGATAGTTTCCAACTAATCCGATTTAACCCAATCGGTAGGGACTTTGTTTTAAAGGTAATGTTGCAAGAAGAAGATAATGGTTTCCAACTAATCCGATTTAACCCAATCGGTAGGGACGGCCATAAGCGATTGGCAGTCTGTATATGAAGATCCGAAGGTTTCCAACTAATCCGATTTAACCCAATCGGTAGGGGCTGCCGTTGAAGCGGCTGAGCGAGTCGGCGAGGTGCTTGTTTCCAACTAATCCGATTTAACCCAATCGGTAGGGGCGGAGCTTTTGCAGGGCCCGTCAGTAAAATTTTGTTTCCAACTAATCCGATTTAACCCAATCGGTAGGGAGTTCGTCTGGGAGCCTTTATCCAGTAAGGGTTTCAGCCGCCAAATCGACGCATCTCAAAAAATCATGCTGTAGAACGGACAAAACTGACCAAAGTATGGCACTCAAAGCCTTACCACGTATAGCATCGACGCATCTCAACGAAAAACATAGGGTTTCAGCGATTTGACGAGATGCGTCGATGACCATGTTACAAAACCTCCTTTAAGATCCTAAAACTTAAATAACACAGTACAAAGCGTGGATCAACACTACCAACAACTAACACACTTCTTTCAATTTCTCAAGAATTTGACTTATATCTTAGATGCTTCTTTCAAGGGGAGACGCACTTGCGTTCGCTTTACTGGCTTTGCTATCGCTTATGCAATATTTTGGCTACCTTATATATGTAAACCATTTTTACGTGATTATGGTTAACACTTATGGCTGGCAGAAAGAAACTCGACCGCACTAATCTTCATGCACAGGTTGCACCGGGAACACGAGATAAACTGAAATAAATCGCGCATATACATTTGGTCGGATGTCAAAGTCAAACTTCGAGAATTGGGGATTGGCAGACCCTATCTAAGTATTCTGGGCTTTACGGTGCTGTTGTAGGTGGAATTTTTCAGCAAATTGAACCAATATCTCGTCTGACCAAGTCTAAATAGTAGTTAACTAATTCGGTGAGCTTGAATTTCACATCCTCATCAGATAGGAGATGGAAACAATGAAACGTATTTTAGCCTGTACCCTGCTTGCTCTACCGTTTGCTGTGACTTCCTTACCAACTTCGGTAAAAGCAGCATCGGTCGTGTTACCGACTTCCATCACAGCACAATCTAATGTTCCAGCATCTAATCAAATTGCTCGTTACGTTCGAGAATGGATTCCCGGACATTGGAATTATCACTATGGAAGGCGATACTGGGTTCGTGGTCATTGGGCAACTGTTTGGAGACGTGGTTGGGGTTGAACTACAATACCAGCAGGTATTATACCACTGAACAACAATTTAAGTGGTTTTTAGGAGCAGATCTCTAATCATCAAGCTCTTAGACTTATTAACTGCCCCCAGCGATTGTTTTTGAGGCATCCGCTGGGGGTATTGTTTTGTGCGAACACCGCAAAATCGCCAACAGCCATAACCGTCAGAATTTTTGCTAAAACATACTGATGTGTAACGTAACGCACCTAACTCCTAACTTGTAAATATGCTTGAGCAACTTACCACTGCTTTTGAGCGCAAAGACTATCAAACTGCTACCAAATTACTCAAACATCTGCTAAAAGAATCACCAGAAAATCCTTGGGTGCAATTTTATCTAGGACGGCTATATGAAGTATCCAGCAAGTACCAAAAGGCGGAAACCGTTTATCGGCAACTACTATCAAGTACAATTAATACAAAGATATTGAGTCAAGCACGCCAGGGTTTGCAACGGCTACAAGATATTGAGCAAGAAAAACGAAAACAAGCTATTCTCGAAGCGACGACGGCTGACGCTCATAGTGCCAAACTGGGCGTGTTAGTCTTAGAACCGATCAGCAATGAATTGAGAACCCAAGCAGCCCAAAAATTCGCTCAGATTATGCAGCTAGACATTTACAGCGCCCGGTTACTGCTCCCAAGCCGTGGTTGGCGCTTGTACCGCAGCGGACAAATCGGGGAACTAAAATTTTATGGTAAGCAGCTACGGAACGCTGACATTCCCTGCTTTTGGGCAACATTAGCTGAAATTCAGCAGATACAAGTTTTTCAAGTCAACTATTTTCAAGCATCTACACCACAAGTGACTGTTGTTTGCCACAATCAAGCAAATCAACTCGATTCTCTCAGTTTTGACTGGTCAGAAGTCAAAGGGCGCGTTGTCGGATTATTGCCTATTTTTGAACAAGTTGTAGACCGCGATGTGCGGGGTAGGTTGGAACGAAAAACGCAAACCCAAGACTACTTCCAATTTTGTGATTTACACATACCAAGTAAAGGTTGTATTCTTAGATTACATGACAACGGCTACGACTTTCAGCAAGGGTTAGAAATTGCTGCTCAAGCAAGCCAAAATACGATCGCAATTCATTGGAATAGTTTAGTCAGCTGGCTTGACAAACAATTGCTTCATGTCAAAGCAAGATCAGATTTTACAATCTTTGCACAGACAGTGCTTGAGCAAACAGAAATGCTATCTCAAATTCAGTCCCACGTTCATATATTGCGTCGAGAACCGACCAATTGGGACCCAGCATTTCATTTATATAGCAGCCTGATTTTTCTGAAAACTCAGCCCAGTTTGTTGACACAAAAAAATCTAACTATCCAATAAATTTTGATCTGCTGTCTTTCTCATTATCAACTAACAACTAATCACTAACACCTAACAAAGCCATGTTTCCCACTTTTTTACCATCACAAGTTGAGCAATTAAAGGATGGGGAGGCGATCGCTCTAGTTCAAACCATGGAAAGAATTGCCATTGCAACTACCCTCAGCCAGCAACCAATTTTCACAACCTACATCCATCGAGGCATGGGAGGGACACCAATTCTGCTGCTGCATGGTTTCGACAGTTCCATCCTGGAGTTCCGTCTTCTCTTACCATTACTTGCCACTCAAAATGAAACATGGGCAGTGGATTTGTTAGGTTTTGGCTTTACACAACGGCTAAAAGGAATAAACTATAGCCCAACTGCAATTAAAATTCACCTTTACCACTTCTGGAAAACTTTAATCAACCAACCTGTAATCCTGGTAGGTGCTTCAATGGGAGGAGCAGCGGCAATTGATTTTACCCTCACCTACCCAGAAGTTGTGAAATCGTTGGTACTAATTAATAGCTTAGGCTATACGAGTGGTCCTGCTTTTAGCAAATTCTTGTTTCCGCCTTTTGACTTCTTGGCTGTGGAATACTTACGGCAACGCAAACTGTTGGCATTAAATTTGGGTAGTCTGGCTAATTTAAATACTATGACTCTTGAGGCTATCCGGTGTGCAGAGTTACACCAGGAAATGCCTGGTTGGCATGATGCCATGATCTCATTCGTTAAAAGTGGAGATTACAGCAACTTTGCAGAAAAAATTGCCCAAGTTGATAAACCAACACTAATTTTATGGGGAGAAGCTGATGATATGCTGGGGGTTAGCGATGCAGAGAGGTTTCAGCAAAATATTGCTAATTCTCAGCTGATCAAGCTAAAAAATTGTGGTCATGCGCCTCAACTTGAGCAGCCCCACACGACAGCCCAATATATTCTAGAATACATTCGTCTTGGTAAGTGATTAGGTTCAGGGTTGCACATCGGCACAACAATGAATCTCAGGTAAATTTAATTAAGAGGAAAAACAATGGCAGCAGAATTTAAACATGTGATGATGATGGTCAAGGATGTTCCAGCAGCAGTGAAATTTTACAGTGAAGGGTTAGGGCTACCAGTAAAAGTTTCGAGTCCTGGCTGGGGAGAAGTGGATGCCAATGGTACAACTATCGCTTTTCACGGTGCTGAGTCAAATGGTGATGCTGGTTCCTCACCAATTTTAAGTTTTCATGTCGATGATGTTTATGGAGCGATCGCTACCCTAGAAAGCCTGGGTGCAAAACTCGAAGGAAGAGTCCGCGAACCTTCTTTTGGGAAAGTTGCAGCAATGCGTACCCCCGATGGACACCTACTCAGCCTCCTGCAACCTGCGGCTGTCGGTGTAGCTGCAGCTCACTAGTTAAGCACCATACTAACGGTGCTAAATATTTGCTGACAGTATTTGATTAAAAATAACGACAACCTAACCCCCTGTTCAAGGGGGTTATGGCAGATCAAGTCTTATCTGAACAATAGAAGAGAAGTGTTTTTAAGTCAGCCGATGATCTCTTGGAAGTGAGAACTTCGAGCAAGTTTTGCCGAAATTTCATCCATTAGTTAGGAGTTTTCACCTGACGTGCCATGTCCAGAAAAGAACTCATGTTCGCACCCGGACGTCGCCGCCCATTGGAACTGGTGGGTACAAGATAGTCGGGTGCAAAGGTAGTCTCTTGTGGCTTCTCTGCTATTGGGGCTTTTGCCTTAGTTATTGTAGTTGTTGTAATTGCAGGGTCCTTTTTGCCATTCGTGACTACTGGGGCAGTTTCTGCAACTTTTTTTGCCGCTTTCTTTTTCTTCGTTTTTGCTGTTTCCGCCACTTCTTGAATCTTAGATGTGACTGTTTCTACCGCTTTTTCAGTATTAGTTTTTGCTGTTTCCACCACTTCTGGAGTGCTAGATGTGACTATTTGTACCGCTGTCTTCACGTTCGATGCTAGGTTATCCTCATTGGTGTCTTCTTTCAGTTCTAGATAGTAATCGCTACCTTTTTTACCACCGAAAAGCCCAACAATGAAATTTACAATTCCGGAGATTAACTTTTTGATAAAACCGATCATGACAACTGCTCCTGCCCTTTATATCTGGTATATGACCGTAATCCTGAGAACAATTACGGGATATTGTTACATCTTATCAAGATATACTTGACTTACCTCTGTGGTTGTGCCCCCTAACTGAGGTGACAGCTTTCATCAGTTTATGTTCGCTCAACATTAGTTGTAAAAGCACAAGGCAAATGCTCTAAATTGTTTCCTGCAAGCATTTGTAGCTTGTACATAGTCAGAATATAGCTCAGGTCTTATTATTCAATTTTACTGTGACTTAGAGCAATATTTTCAGAGTTTGCTTAACAAAACTTAACCAAATAAGCGAGCAGGCGACAGGGAATAAAAAAACGACTCCATACTCCCTCTGAGGGATTTCAACTTGAACCGGTGGCGGTAGTGTCATAGCTTATTTATCAGTAGCGATGATACTTTGTTAAGTTTTGTAGAGAATAGATTAATTTTTCTTTTTTTAGTGTATGAACAATGTCATTCCGCAACATAATCCTGTGTTATTAGTGCATGGCATTTTTGACACAGGTCGAGTTTTCCATAGCATGGTTCCCTATCTGAAACAGAGGGGTTTAACGGTGTATGACCTAGATCTAGTGCCCAACGATGGTAATGCAGCCCTTGACCAATTGGCAGAGCAAGTTGCCGATTATATTAACGCTACCTTTTCACCAGAGCAACCCTTAGATTTAGTAGGCTTCAGCATGGGTGGTATTGTCAGCCGTTACTATGTCCAGCGGCTGGGCGGAATAAACCGGGTGCAGCGATTTATCACTCTTTCCGCACCAAACCATGGTACTTGGCTTGCCTACTTTCGTCAGGGTCTTGGTTGCGTTCAGATGCGTCCCAACAGTGCTTTGTTACACGATTTAAATCGGCATGCTTCAATGTTACAACAAATTCATTTTACCTCCATTTGGACACCTTATGACCTGATGATCCTCCCAGCAAATAGTTCCCAAATGCCTGTAGGACGGAATGTGATCGTGCCAGTTTTGACTCATGCTGGAATGCTCACAGATTCAAGAAGTCTCGCAGCCGTAGCAGCAGCACTCCGCCCCTTTGGGGAAGTCAAAAGTCGCCAATCTCCTCACACTAACAACTAACAGCTAACAAACTATACATTCAACTGCTGACGTTGATACAGTGACCAATACAAACCCTTTTGTTGCAACAGTTCTGTATGAGTACCGCTTTCAGCAATCACGCCTCTTTCTAGCACCAAAATTAAGTCAGCACGCTTCAGAGGGGCAAAACGATGGGCAATGAAAAATACAGTGCGGTCAGTGGAGATTTGTTGCAGGTTTTGCAGTACCTGCTGTTCTGTTTCACTATCCAAAGCGCTTGTAGCTTCATCCAGAATTAAAATCGGTGCTTGTGAGAGGAATAACCGCGCTAAGGTGATGCGTTGTCGCTGTCCACCAGATAATGCTGTACCACGTTCTCCGACATTGGTTTCATAACCGTGCGGTAATTCACTGATAAAGTCGTGAGCAACAGCACATCTTGCAGCTTCTACGACTTGTTCTGCGGTAATATCGGGATTACCAAGAGTGATATTTTCCAGGATGGAACCGTTGAATAAGAAGTCCTCTTGGAGAACGACACTCGTTTGTTGCCGTAGGGAGGCGAGATCAGCGCTTTTAATATCAAAACCATCAATGAGGATGCGTCCTGATTCAATTTGATAGAGGCGTTGTAAAAGCTTAGAAAGGGTACTTTTCCCAGACCCTGACCTTCCAACAATACCAATAAACTGCCCTGGTTTTACAGTAAAGGAGATTCCTTTAAGGACGTGTTCAGTATTGGGTCGGTAACGGAAGAAGACCTGCTCAAAGGTGACTTGACCTTTGAGTGGTGGTAAAACTAAACCAGTTCCTGCTTCAGCTTCTGGAGCAACGTTGAGAATATCACCAATCCGGTCTACGGAAAGCAGGACTTGTTGCAGATTTTGCCACAATTGCACAAGGCGTAAAAGTGGTCCAGTCACTCTACCAGAGAGCATTTGAAAGGCAACGAGCTGACCAACAGTGAGTTGATGTTCTATGACTAACTTAGCTCCAAACCAGAGAATGAGCAAGCTAGAAAAGTTGGTGAGGAAGTCACCGATATTACTGCTGATGTTGGAAGTTGTAGAGGCTTTAAAACCTGTGCGGATAAAGCGGGCAAACAAACCTTCCCAGCGATCGCGTGCGACTGGTTCTGCTGCATGGGCTTTGACTGAGTGAATTCCAGTCACAGTCTCCACCAGAAAAGATTGACTATCAGCACTCCGGTTGAATGTTTCGTTCAGCCATTTACGGAGAATTGGCGTTGCTGTTATTGTCAAAATTGCAAACAAAGGCAGTACCGCCAAGGCCACTAAGGTGAGTGGGACACTATAGTAAAACATTAATGCCAGGTACACAACAGCAAAAATGCTATCCAAAATCACAGTCAATGCCGTGCCGGTGAGAAACTGCCGAATTTGTTCTAGTTCTTGAACTCGTGCAACTGTGTCTCCTACCCGCCGCGACTCAAAATAAGCCAAAGGCAACCGCATCAGGTGGCGAAATAGCTGTGCTGATAAACTTAGATCTAGGCGACGGGCAGTGTGAGTAAAGATAAATAACCGCAGGATGCCGAGTATTGCCTCAAAGATTGCCACTAATAAGAGTGCGAGTGCCATAACATCCAGAGTTGGCAAACTCTCCTGCACCATCACTTTATCAATGACGACTTGTGTGATTAGCGGTGTTGTTAACCCCAAAAGCTGTAGAGTAAAAGATGCAAGCAATACTTCTATGAGTAATTTCCGGTACTGCCAAACTGCTGGAGTAAACCAACCAAGATTGAATCTTTCTTGCTTCTCGATGAGTTCTACTTGCCATAGCTGGCCATCCCAACATTGCTCAACGACTGATTGCGGTAGGCTTTCACAACTATGACTGGGATTTAGGGGATTAGCGAGTATCAGGCGATCGCCCTTCACTCCATACACTACTACCCAACTCGATTTTAGATTTGCCTCATTCCATAACAATAAGGCAGGGAATGATAATTGTCGTAACTCACTCCAACTCACTTGTAACTGTCGCAGCACAAATCCTACTTTTTCAGCAGCTTCCACAAGATTTTTTGGGCGCTGTCCTCGGAGTTGACGCTGCACCCATTCCATCTGCACAGGATTGTTTAACTGTTGTGCCACCATAGTTAAACATGCAGCGGCTGTGTTCCCACTAGAAATAAAAGGATAGGTAGAGGAAACCGGGGAGACCGGCAAGACTGGGGAGACTGGGGAAGAAAACTCAAGAATACCTCCCCTTGTGCTTTCCCCTTCCTCTTCATTCCCTCGCCAAAACTCCTCAATTTGGGGCGTGGAGAGTTCTGCCCACAAGTCTCTATTCCAGCGCATCACTACCACTTCTTTACTAGAAGCGACAGCTTTGCACTCTACAGGAAAGTTTATTAAGTCACCAAACCAATCTCCAGCCTCTAGGGCTACTAATGGCTTCCCGACACCTTCTTCTCGCAAGCGGACTTTACCAGAAATAATCAGGAACTGATAACCAACCGCTTCTCTAGACCAGATTTTTTCTCCCAGACGAAAAAGTAGAGTTTCAGACTGATTTTGCAATTGGCTTTGTTGTTCAGGAGTTAGCCAACACAGCGGTGGTTGATTCCAAGGTAAAGAAGCTAGCACACTCGTTCGTGGAGAGTCATCTTTCAGAGATTTTTGTTCACTTGCAGTTTTACCGTCAGCTTTTGAATTTTCTCTGCTAGCCATTTATCGAACAACTCATTTTGTAGTGCTTGCTTTAGTTGAGTATCTTCTAACGACGCTGACAGAAATTGTTCTACACGAAACAATCCATAACGTTCTTCAAGTTCTATTGGTCCTACCACCTTTCCTGGACTAGTCACATCAACGGATGCCCTCAGTATATCCGGCATCGTCCCTCGGCTAACTGGTCCCATCATACCATTAACAATTTTGTCATCTGCTAGTGAATATTCTCTAGCTAGTTGCTCAAAGCTGGCTCCTTCTTCGATTTGCGCTTGCAGTTCCTCAACTAGTTCTCTATTGTCAACAATAATGCGCGAGAGAACCACTCGATCTAGAAAAATTTTCCGCTCAATAAAATATTCTTGCAGTTTTGGTTCTGTAATCACTGCTTTTAATTTTTCCAAGTTAAAGCCAAAAGCGACTGTTGAGTGAAAAGTCGCATAATCTGTACCACTATTCTTGAGCCATTCTTGAAAACTTGCTGGGTCAGTTAGTTGATTTTTAAGCCGAAAATCAATAATTGTCTGTTCTGTTACAGCAGGACTAATGAAAATATCCTCTCTTGTTCGTAGTTCTTGTTCAATTACGTACTGGCGGAGAATATCCCCAATAAATTGTCCTAATTTTCCAGAGACTTGTAGATGTTTTATTGCTTGCTCAATAGAAATTTGCTCGTCATTGACGGTTAAAAAGGCTAACGATTCCATGAAGTCAATAGGTATAAATTGCGTCAGGAGTCAGAATTCAGGAGTCAGGAGTCAGAATTTCCTCTCCATTCCTAACTCCTAACTCCTAACTCCTAACTCTCGTGTTTCTATAGCAATCCTATGCGCTCAAAGGGTAAAGCGGCAACTTATCAATGATTAAATAATTCAGTAGGTGGGCGTGAATATTTATAGTTGAGATGAAGGAATCGTAATGAAACTTGCCCATAACCAAGCAAACAATATTGCCACTATCGCGCCGATCAATGTGTTCAAAATATTTACGACTTCATTAGTGAGCCAGCTAAAACGAGATTGTAAGGTTGCTCCAATCACACTTTCTAAACTAGTCGCAATAAAAGCTGCTAGCACACACCAAAGGACACCCATGAGATCAATTAAACCAACTCCCCAACCAATAAGTGCTTGCACAACTGACGCAACCACACCAGCAAGAGTTCCTTCCAAGCTGACTGCCCCTTCTGTTCCACGCGACACTGGTTGTAGCGTGGTAATCAGAAAAGTTCGTTTACCGTAAGCTTTACCGACTTCACTAGCACAGGTGTCAGAAAGCTTGGTACTGAAACTCGCCACATAGCCTAATAATAATAGGGTGTGGGGTGTGGAGTGTGGGGTGTGGGGTGTGGGTACAGGGAAAAGTCCCCAATTTATGATTCCTACTCCTAAAGCACATAGTGCCCCAGTTAAAGCTGAACCCCAGACATTTTCTGGTCCTCTTGCCCCAGAACGCTTTTCCGCAATTCCTTCTGCTTCCTTTTGTGCCATACCGACGCGTGTAGCAGAAGAACCAATGAGAAAATAGAACATTACCACTATATATCCCTGCCAACCTATGGTTCCCCAAATTAGGATGCCTAGCAACCAAGCGTGAAACACCCCAGATGGAGTGAGCAGCTTTTTGGGAACAAACCAAACTATACTCAGCAAAATTGTGTTCAATCCCACTCCAACGATCCAGGGATTCAGAGAATCGACTAAAGATGAAGGTAGCATTAGCAACTTAACCTTGTATTTTTGTTCCGACTATCAATAGTGATTCTAAAGGATTCTTGAGCTATAGAAACCATCTGTGGGGAATATGGGAGGAGGAGGTTAACTGCTAAATATTTGAGACATGAAAATTAAATTTACTAAGTGGCTAAAGCAAATTTTTGTCTGGCAACAAAAAATATAAGCTTAAATAATTCTGCCCGAAAATATGTTATTCAACTTTGGATATACATAAAGTTTAAGTAAAAACAATGTGTTTTTTTAGTAAAAATAAGCACATAAATACTTTGTGTCAACAAAAAAAACATGATAGAGGTTGACAGAATCTATACCTCAAGTCTATGTAATGTTTGGAGTATGAATGTTACCAGTACCTCTTTCGATACAGCTAAAGCTGATATTGCCATAAATCATCAAGTAAAGTATAAACTTCACCTCAATGCTGATGATGTGCAGCTGATTCAGGATATCAATGATTATGGTCTGACTGATGATAGCGGGAGCAATAGCACCACTGTCGATTCCTCGTTCACATTCAACTATCTTCGCGCCAGCACCGATATCCTTACTGGTTCCTTCAACGTCCTCTCCACAAATAAATTTCCTCATTATCCTTTGGATCAAGGAAACGACTATGTGCAGGGTGACCCAATCAACAATAACGAAACTTATGATAATCCGAGTCTACCAGCGACTCCTGGTTCTACACAAACGACTTCGACTTCAAACAGTCAACCTACTATTGCGTCTGTTAGCACATCTTCAACCCTTAGTGGTACACGTATTCTCAAAGGAACTCTTGGCGCAGATACATTTACTTACCAACCTGGCTACAAACTCACAGTTATCTCTGGCAATGGCAACGTTGACTTTGGTAGTGGAAAGCGAGACTTACTAGATCTATCGCAAATCTCTTCTACTACAGTTAGCTTCAACCGTGCGTATTCCACAACGGGAGGTGTATTTTACAATTCAGGCAATGGTATGGGCTTATATGATTCCATCACATTAAGTGATGGCAGTCAAATTTTGTTTCAGGGAATTGAAACCATTAAATTTGCCAACACCACCGTTGACCTATCAGTGATACCCAATGATCCCTTGTTTAATCAGCAATGGAATCTTCACATTATGGATGTCAACGATGCGTGGCGGTTCACTACAGGTTCTAACAAAGTGCTGATTGGAATTGAAGATACAGGTTTGGGAACTGATAGTAGTGGTAATATTCACCCTGATCTAAGATCCACCATTGTTGCTGGCAATAACTACTTAGATCAGTCGTTAAATTTCTCCCACGGTACTTTAACTCAAGGGGTCATTGCTGCCGCGAGCAATGATGGTGTAGGAATAGCTGGTATCAACTGGAATTCTGATGTTGAGAGTATCAATGTTGTCAATTCTGTTAATTACAATTTAGCCACTGCAACACAGGCATTGCTCAATCAGGCAAATAGTAAAGGTCAGCATCTAGTAGTCAACCTCAGCGTGACTGGTGGTGACTCATCTGCATTTGACCAACTGATTGCAAACAACCAAGACAAAGCGTTGTTCGTGATTGCATCCGGTAATGAGGACAAAAATAGTCTTGACAGCCCTGCAAATCTAGCCCAGAAGTACGGCAATGTCATTGCTGTGGGTGCTTCTTGGGGAAACAGTGATTACTATGGCAATCCAACAACATCAGGACAACGCATTTCCTATGCTAATTGGTGGGGTTCTAACTACGGAGATGGTCTGACTTTAATGGCACCATCTGAGTTTGTCTCAACCAGTGCTAACTACAATACCCAATCTGCTTCATTTGATTTTGGTTACGGTGGTGATTACGGTAGCCTTTTTAATGGAACTTCAGCAGCAGCGCCAAATGTGACAGGGGTTGCTTCACTAGTATGGAGTGCTGATCCAAATTTAACGGCAGTGCAGGTTAAGTCAATTCTTTCAGCAACAGCCTACGACTTGGGTGCACCTGGCTATGACACAGTTTACGGTTACGGGTTGGTTAATGCTGATGCTGCTGTGCGACAAGCGATCGCTCTTGCTAGAGGTCCAGCTTAAAGAAAGCAATTAGACAACAATAATTAGATTTATAGATTTATTAGTGACAAGAGTAAAAACACTGGACTTCGCCAGATGTGCATAGTGAAAATGCAGTAATTTCACCCTACTCATATAGACGATGCTTTGAGAGCATCATGAATAACACCATGTTCCTTAAAGCGTGGGACTTAACCAGACCACGCTTTTTATATACACTTACCACTTTAAAGTCTTTTAACGCACTATAAATATAGTATTATTACGTAATCCTGAACAAGATTTGAAAAAGATGCCAGCACAAACAGAACGTTCCATCTTAAAAAACTAATCAGTACCGTAAAAATAACCTTCGAGTTGTAGTCGTTCTTTTGCTAAGATATAATGGCAAGGAGGT
Organism: uncultured cyanobacterium; assembly: GCA_903903925.1. Classification (GTDB taxonomy): domain Bacteria; phylum Cyanobacteriota; class Cyanobacteriia; order Cyanobacteriales; family Nostocaceae; genus Stigonema. The sequence goes on along the minus strand of CAIVAU010000117.1, from coordinate 23,541 downwards.
CTGGTCGCCACGCGAAAAATCAATATTTATTTTTCATTCGTGATTACGATCGCATGCAACACAGGGTTAATTCTTCTGGTCAGGTTGGCAGCAATAGCGGCTATAAGCGGAAAATGTTCATCAGTAAAAAAGCTGGAGAAAACATACACTTTGGTAAGCGATCGCTCACCAAACCCAACCATATTTTCGTGTTTATAGAAATTTTTGAAGGTGAAGGCGGAATTCAATCCTATGTGAAGGATGTTTTTCGAGCTTATCTCGCATCGAGCAACTCCCTATACGCAGAAGTATTTTTGCTTAGAGATGGATCTAGCTGCCCCAACCTCTTTGAATCAGATCGGTTAAAATTTCGTTACTTCAAAACTCAGTTCCCCCCATTAGGACGAGTAAGACTGACAATGGCATTACTGGCCCGTCTAGTGAGCCAACGACCCGATCACGTCTTCTGCGGTCATGTTAACCTTGCACCCTTGGTTGGTATGTTATGCCAACTGTTGGGAATTCCTTATACGGTAATGACTCATGGCAAAGAGGTTTGGCAATCATTACCAAAGCTGTCTAAACGTGCACTGCAAAAAGCAGCGCACATTTGGACAGTGAGCCGCTATACTCGTCAGATCGCCTGTGCTGCCAATAACCTTGACCCTGCTAAGATCTCAATCATGCCTTGTGCTGTGAATGGTGATTACTTTACTCCTGGGGTAAAGCCGACCCTGTTGTTAGAGCGTTATGGTTTGAGAGGGGCAAAGGTACTGATGACTGTAACGAGACTGTGGTCAGGAGATATTTACAAAGGTGTGGATGTGACGATTCGAGCTCTACCACAAATAGCTCGTGTATTTCCTGAAGTCAAGTATCTGGTTATTGGTCGCGGCGATGACCAACCGCGATTAGCCCAAATCGCGAAGGATCTTGGTGTTACTGATCGCGTCATATTTGCTGGTTTTGTTCCTACAGAAGAATTAGTAGCACACTATCGCCTTGCAGATGCCTACGTTATGCCTTCTCAAGAGGGCTTTGGTATTGTCTATTTGGAAGCAATGGCTTGTGGTTTGTCGGTGCTATCCGGTGATGCTGATGGGTCAGCCGACCCGTTGCAAGATGGAAAATTGGGATGGCGAGTCCCACACCGCAACCAGGATGCTGTGGCGGCGGCTTGTATAGAAATTCTCACAGGAGATGACCCACGTTGTGATGGGCAGTGGCTGCGAGAGGAGGCGATCGCTCACTTCGGTATATCTGCCTTCCAGCAGCGGTTGCAAGAGCAGCTTTTGTCTTTGTAGAAGTATGAACAAGGTGTAGGGTATGAGGCAAAGGACGTCGAGAAGAAACATGAAAATGGCTATTGACTCTTGACTAAACTCGCTATCCTAGAGGAAGCGCAAGACTATGTTTAAAAAATGAGCCTTAAAACCTTTCAATTTAGTCTGTCTAATCTCCGCCTTTGGCTCAGCCTGTTAGCAGTTACGTGGTTGCTGGCTTCATTGGGCTTGGGTTGGTTGGTTAATTCCTTGCTGATTATTGTTGGGCTTTTGTTGTTAGCACCTGTTCTCGTATTTTTTGGGTTTCGCTGGTGGCTACAACATAACTTGGTTAACGACCATTGCCCCGTTTGTGGATATGAATTTAGTGGTTTAAATAACACCCAGTTACAGTGTCCTAATTGTAGCGAGCAGTTGTTGGTGCAACAAAGACATTTTCAGCGCTTCACACCAGAAGGTACAATTGACGTAACAGCAGTTGAAGTGCAAGTCCAATCACTAGAAGATTAGTCGGAACACTCGTAAAAGCCTTCAAAGGTCGTTCATCTAGATATTTAAGACGGAAAAATGGACGCTGAAGAACTGAAACGACGTTACACCGCCGGAGAGAGAGATTTTTCAGGAGCGAATTTAAGCAAAGCCAACCTGGTTGGAGCCAACTTAGTGGGGGTCAATTTATTGGCAGCAGATTTAACTGGGGCTAACTTAGCCAAAGCTAAACTTTGGGGAGCCAATCTAAGTGGCGCTAACCTAGCCAGAGCAAACTTGACGCGAGCCAACCTCAGCGGTGTAAACCTCAACCAAGGGAATCTTAGAGGAGCTAAGCTCAACAATACCAAGCTTTATGGGGCTGATCTCAGTGGAGCTTGCTACGATGAAAGCACCCGCTTTTCTAGAGGGTTTGACCCTATCAGTAGAAATATGCAAAAGTTTTGATCTGTTGACTGTTGACGAACGCAAGCGGTACTAGCTCTTTTTTACCTGCTTAGCCATGTTGAGGAAGTAGTCATCAGTTTTGCCGTTAGGACGACGACGAGTGGTGGAGATGGCTTCAGGAGCTTTGAGAGACTCGTTTGTAGTTAGTTCTTGAGTCTTAACCGATTTTGTGTCCTGTGGTTGGTTGGATTCTATGAAGTATTCCGACTTGGAAAACCCAAATAGCTTACCTAATAAACCAAAAAACTGAGAAAGAAAGCCAAATAAACTTCTGAAGACAACGGAGACCAAAGCTCCTAGACGGATGAAAAAGTTACGAACAATTTGATTGAGACGAAGCATAGTAGCGCCCTCAACAACTAACCGCTAACAATTACTTATCTTTATTGTCACTTATTCTAGTCGAAGATGTGCAATCACCAGTAAAATTCCAGTAGTTTCAGCATAATAGCAATAAAATTGCGGAAAAATTTTATGGCAGATATAAGTGGTACTTGGCTAGGAACCTATTGGCAGCAAGGAATAGCTACCCGCTTTGAGGCAACACTCATCCAGAGTGGGAACAGTCTCACTGGTAGCATTTTAGATGATAGCGATTTAGGTGAAGCACAGCTAACTGGTGAGGTGATTGGACGTAGTGTTAGTTTCATAAAACGTTATATTTCTAGATCTCAAGATACAATTAGCTACACTGGCACTTTGTCAGAAGAAGAAGATTACATGCAAGGACAGTGGAACATCAGACGCTCAGACTCTGGTGTGTGGGAAGCTCGACGTAGCGGAGATACTTTGATAGCAGACTTGCAAGCTCGCTTGACAAAGCAAGTCTCCCTAACTTGACAAGAGGGAGATCTTAGCAGGGGGTCGGGGGAGCAAGACATTTTCATTGGAACTGACTTAAAGATGATGGACAAACGCGCCCATTGCCTATTAGACATCTCCAGAAATGATGTAGGGGCGTATTGCAATACGCCCCTACCAGGGATTTCAACGGACGCATAATTAATTTCCGGAGATGCCTATTGGCTAATCTGTATTTCTTCTGCTACACGCTTAAGACGATGGAGTTGCGCTTGCATATCTTCTTTTGTCCAAACTTCGGCAAAAGTTTTGAACCCCCAACTGACTAAGGGGTTAGGAATTTCAAATTCAAAGCGGTTAAGTAGACGGGTGCCTTTGTTTACTGGTTGACACTCCCAGCGATCGCGCCCCTGAAAAAAACCATCAAACCCCCATATGATCAAACCGGGTTGTCTTTCCACAACAGTACTATTTAATTGAGGTTTTATTATAGGTATTTGAATCACAAAACGACTTTTACTACCCAAATCAGTACTCCAATCACCTACAGGTTCACAACGTAGAATGGGGTTGAGCCAGCGGTGCATTAATGCCTGCTCCGTAATACAGCGCTCCACCACTGTGGCTGTGGCATTGATTTGAATGAAGTGTTCAAAAACTTGTGACATCCGAATGAATTATGAATTATGAATTATGAATTATGAATGATAAAAAGATTGATGGGAGCATCCCAGTTTTGCAGAAAGACGATCAGTAGTGTGAGCCAGAAAGCTCACGTGTATTATAAGCGAGCTTTCTGGCTCGCACTAAGAATTTTCAAAAATGGGATGCACCCAAGATTGATCTCCCTAAATCTCATAGCATGAAGGGAGCAATCCAATCAAAAAACTTTATAATTCATAATTTTTTCAACAACTCCTGCTTGATGCGGTTGAGAATTGAACTTTCATCAAGGGTTGCCAAAATTTTACTAATTACGGCTTTTGGACCATCGGGACCCCACGTTGCTCCATTGGCTAGATAGGCTTTGGTGACTTGACCGATGCCATAAGAAGAAACGCCTGCAACTCCCCCTTGAGTTAATGCCACCGATAGATAGGGGCCTAAGGATATACCCCCAGTGGCTGGTACGGAGATGCCGAGTAGACTTTTCAGAGAACTCAAGCCTAAGTTTGCTAGTAGTTCACTTGCGCTAATCCCGCCCATACTCAGGGCGATTTTTTGTAACAATTTTACGGCTCCCACCTCTGTCATGGTAATGCCATAGAGTTTTGATAAACCTAGAATCAGGACAATATCTATCACCGTAGCACTGAGAATATCGACTACCGTGATCGGATTGAGAGCGGTTACTACTGCCTTGGTGATCGCTGCCCTCCAAATCAACTGATCAGCACATTGGGAACGAATTGTCAATTTTCGCTGCACCAATTGCTCATTCACGTTGTCAGCGTAAAGCATCGTGTTAAGGGCGACTAAGGCTTTGCCCTCATGGTGCAGAATTTCTAAAATTTTCAGTTTCAGTTCTTCAACTTGGGCATTACCTGTACGCAACTGCAAATCCCTTGTACCGTCAGGGCGACGAATTGCTGTTTTTACCAGTGGTGATGCGGCTGTCATGACAATTTCATCTGGTGAGAGTAGTTCCCGCACTCTTTCATCTCGGATTTTTTCGTAGATTGCCATTCGGTCTGCTTCTGGATACTGGTCTATTTTGTTGAAAACCAACAAGATGGGTTTACCCGCTTTGCGTAGTTGGGATAGGGCTTCGTGTTCGACCTTGGTCATATCCCCTGCAATTACAAACAGGAGCAGATCCGCTTGTTTTGCCACCTGTTCAGCTAAAGCAGCGCGAGTTTCACCGTTTACTTCATCTAACCCAGGAGTGTCAATCAATTCCACTTGTGATTGACCGACTGCGCTGAGGGTGACTCGTAGGGCTCGTTCTGTTTCCCCGACAGCTTCTTCAGTAATACTCCAGTTAACTCGTTGGTCAGAACGGGTGACACCATGCAATGGCCCTGTTTCAAACACCGTTTGCCCTACTATTGCATTAAGTAGAGAAGATTTCCCCCTTCCAACCATGCCAAAGGCAGCAATCTGCACCACCATGCGATCTAACTTCCCTAACATCATTTCCAAATCAGCAATTTCCGTCTCAAGCCCATCTTTTTCTTGGGAAGTGAGGTCGAGATTTGCGACTAAATTGCCGAGTGCTGTTTGTGCTTGTTTGTAGTGGAGTTCCGCCTGTATGTCGTCAAAGCTAAAAATGGCGTTATCTAGTTCTTGATCCCAGGTGGACGAGTCTTGAGGATCGGGGAAAGGCAAGGTTGAAGTCATAACGATTTTGAATTTTGAACCGCAGATGAACGCGGATAAATTATTTGTGTCTATCTGTGTTCATCTGCGGTTGCAATTTTAAATTTTAGATTGACACCTTTTGATCCTAGTGATTTTTAAGCAGAGTGGTGAGTTAGTCAATGACTCTGAAAACGTCATAAACTGAAAAATGCATCTAGTAGCTTTAAAATATTGACTAAATTACCTGTGCGAAAAATCGTTATTGCTGGTAACTGGAAAATGTTCAAAACCCAGGCAGAGTCGGAGGAGTTTCTCCGAGGATTTCTGCCTACCTTGGAGGAAACCCCTCAAGAGAGAGAAGTTGTATTGTGCGTCCCCTTCACTGACTTAAGTGTTTCCTCTCAGAATTTGCATGGTAGCCGCGTACATCTGGGGGCGCAAAATGTCCACTGGGAAGAAATTGGAGCCTACACGGGTGAAATTTCTGGACCAATGTTAACAGAAATAGGGGTGCGTTATGTGATTGTCGGTCATAGCGAACGGCGGCAATACTTCGGGGAAACTGACCAAACTGTTAACTTACGCCTTAAAGCTGCTCAACGGTATGGTCTTACCCCAATTCTATGCGTAGGAGAGACGAAACAACAACGAGATGCGCTTGAAACTGAATCAGTGATTACTGACCAACTAGAAAAAGACCTAGTGGATGTAGATCAGAAAAATTTGGTGATTGCTTACGAACCGATTTGGGCGATCGGCACTGGCTATACTTGTGAAGCAAAGGAAGCCAATCGGGTCATTGGTTTAATTCGTAGCCAATTAATCAATCCCAATGTGCCGATTCAATACGGTGGGTCTGTGAAGCCGAATAATATAGATGAAATCATGGCTCAACCAGAAATTGATGGCGTCTTAGTGGGAGGGGCAAGTTTGGAACCTGCCAGTTTTTCCCGGATTGTGAACTACAAATAGATTTAAGTAGCTAGGGTATTGGGTATTAGGGATTGGTTACTGGGGTTACAAAGGAAAAATTATGTCCGGGGCTTTGAATTTTAGGAGGCTTTCCCAGTACCCAGTACCCAGTACCCAGTACCCAGTACCCAGTACCCAGTACCCAGTACCCAGTACCCAGTACCCAGTAACTCGCTATTTGTTTATGGTCAGCAATTTGATGATTCGCGATCGCTGTTTCGAGTGGGGACAGCGGACTTATTTGATGGGCATTTTGAATGTCACACCCGATAGTTTTAGTGATGGCGGTCAGTTCAATACAATGAATGCGGCGATCGCACAGGCACTAGAAATGGTGGCGAGTGGTGCGGATATAGTTGACGTGGGAGGTCAATCAACTCGACCAAAGGCAGAACAAATCACTTTAAGAGCAGAACTTGACCGAGTGTTGCCAATATTGCAGGTGCTGCGAAAGGAAATTTCAGTACCAATCTCAGTAGATACAACTAGGGCTATTGTAGCACAAGCGGCAATAGATGCTGGCGCGGATCTAGTGAATGATATTTCTGGTGGCACGTTCGACCCAGAAATGCTGCCAACTGTAGCGAGTCTGGGTGTACCAATTGTGTTGATGCACATTCGGGGAAACCCTCAAACAATGCAAAAAATGACTGATTATCAGGATTTAATGGGGGAGATTTCTGGTTTTTTAGCAAGGCAAATTACAGCAGCAACAGCAGCTGGGATTAATCAAGAAAAAATAATTATTGATCCTGGAATCGGTTTTGCTAAGAACTACGAGCAAAATTTAGAAATTTTTCGCCGTTTGCCCGAATTGCGTGAACTCAATTGCCCTATTTTAGTCGGACCCTCCCGTAAAAGTTTTATTGGGCGCATTTTAAACCAACCAGACCCGAAAGCACGCATCTGGGGGACAGCAGCAGCATGTTGTGCTGCTATTTTTCATGGTGCGGATATTCTCCGAGTTCACGATCTTCAGGAAATGCGCGAAGTGTCGCTGGCCGCTGATGCCCTCCTGCGACAATCGCCGCCAGTCTTACCTATCCATTATCTTGCTCCGAGTCCTCAGGAGAATGACTAATTTCATGACGTGCCTCTCCCAGAGATATACGGTTAATCATCTCTTGAGCTTTTTTTGGGTTTGCGTCTACAAAGACAACTTTGGCATTTTTACTTTCACTCAGTTTGTAGCTAGCATTGATTTGCTCTTGAACTTCAAGGTATCGCAAGATTTCTTGACTTTCAGGAATGTTACGTAAAGCGCCAGAAATGATCTCCATTGAGATTTTAGTGCCTTCTGCTTTCTTAATTGCAGCTTTCTGTTCACCTTCTGCTTCTAAAACTGCGGCGCGGCTTTTAATTTCAGCTGCCCGTTGCTCTTCCATCGACCTTCGTACACTCTCTGGCGGTGTAATGCTTTGAATATCTACTCGAATAATTTGAACTCCCCATTCTCCTGTCGTCTGATTTAACTCCTCTAACAAAGCTTTGTTCATCTCAGATCTGGCAGCATTGGCTTCCTCCAAGTTGTTCCTGGCAACAATTTCCCGCAGCGTTGTTGCGGTCAAGTTGGTCAGTGCCTGCTGGAGATCGTCAATTTGGTAAAAGCTCCTCTCCATGTCTTTGATCCGCCAGTAGACAACGCCATCTACCTCTAGATAGATATTATCTTTAGTAATTACATTCTGCGGCTTAATGTCTAAAACCTGCTCCCTTGTGGTATCTTCCATCACAATCTGGTCAAGTAAGGGAACAATGAAGTTCAGTCCTGGTCTCAGCTTGCGATGATATCGCCCCAAACGCTCGACCAGGGCTTCATTTCCTTGATTAATCAGTTTTGCAGACCCTAAGCCATAGCCTATAAGTACTAAGACTATAGCAATAATTGGCTCCATGTATGCTCCTATTTAGCTTTTAAATCGATTTACTGTAAGGAGTAGCCAAATACCGTAGTCAACCGGAGTTAAGCACCGTATTTGTTCACTTTTTCGGCTCCAAACTCTGATTGACTCCACCATTCCGTTATCTAGTACTACGACACAATATTACCTTGTCCTATCTTCAGTTTAATGCCACTCCCCATGTTCAAGCTAGAACACGGTTCATCGCCATTCTTGCGATAAGGCTGTCCAATACCTGGGGTTAGATCAGGGTAAAGGCTCTAGGTCAAGAGATTTGCATCTTTTTATGCTATTCTCTAACGCGCTCGCCACTTTGGCAACTCTCTTATATTCTTGATCCGATTTACTGATGATTCTCCCTGCCCCCGACGCAGCAATGAATTGTCGCAAGCCAAAATCGCAATCCATACGGCGATGATGGGGAAGGGGAGTTTATCTTGCGTACACTACCAAGGGGAATAACTATTCCTCCCCACTGCTGGAAAACTCCTATTTTCCATTAGCAACCAACCCCATCCACAGCTTGAGACTTGCTGGTAAATCGGAAACAAGACGCAAGGGCAGTTGTGATGTTGAGAAAGATTGGGCGTAAGCTGATGTCAGAAAGGGCTGATAAGTTTTGGCTTCTGGTGTCAGTTGTTGAATAAATGCTAAACTGATGCCTTGTGTTAGTTGACGTAGAGCTTTGGTTTCTTCACCTCGCCGTTCTTTAACGATGGTGGTAGCTGTACTAACACTAGATGTTGGATCACCAACACTCAAGTGAGTGCCACCAATGGCAGTTAACAGATACTTTAGTCCCCGCAGTTGAGTAAAAGGTTCTATTTGATGCCTCAGCGCAGGTGTCAAAGAGTCTTCAGTACCACTTAAGATTAAGACTGGCTTGGTCACTTGAGTGAGACCATTTTTGCCAAAGAGACTACCAACAAGGGGGTTAAGGGCGATCGCACTTTTAACCCGTGCATCTTGCAAATGTAGTTTTTTGTCTGGTAAAGAAGCGGCTGCACATTGCAACCAGTCTCCAGGAGATTCGGCAATGCTTAAAGATTTTTGGCAAAATTGCCGCAAATTTTCTAAATTCACCTCTCCTCCTACCAAAGCCAAAGCAGTATAACCCCCTAAAGAGTGACCAATAACAGTCACTTTCTCAGTATTTAGCTTTAAGTGAAGTTGTCCGGGTTGAGTATTTATTTTTGCCAGTTCATCTAGCAAAAAGCTGACATCTTTTGGTCTGTCAATAAACTCACTAGCTGGTAAGAGTTGTGCCAAGTTGGCTGTATCAGAAGCTTTATTAACAGCGGTAACGTCACTCCCTGGATGTTCAATTGCGGCAACCGTAATTCCATGAGAAGCTAGATGTAACGCTAAATAACGCAAAAATTTGCGGTTTGCTCCAAAACCGTGGGAGAGGACAACGAGTGGATCTTCCGCTTTACCCCGACTCCAATAAATATCTACAGGAATGATCCGATGCCGTCGTCGATCTTGCAGGGTAAGTGTCTCCTCCTGAACTGTTTGTTTCCCCATATCAGCAGGATTGAATCTAGGATAAAAGGGTGTTTGACTTCCAACAGACGACTCCTGTTCTAGCAAGAGACCCAAGACTTGGCTTTGCAACAAGTTGGCGTTAAACTGTATGATTAGACTGATTGCCTTAGTTGCGTCTACGGTCACATTCTCTTGTGGATAGGCTCGCAAAAAACTAAGTGCGCTTAAACCATTGATTTGCCGCAACGCCAGATTGAGGGTTGCTTGTAGACCTTCCTCTGTACTGCCTGGTAAGGCAACTCCTAAGGATGATATTAATTGTTTGCCCTGTGGCGTTCGGATCAGTTCACTAATAAATTTATCGGCAAAAGCAGGATCTACGGAAAGACGCTTTCTCAGCAATTCTCGCACTTCGGGTTTTAGCACGGGTGACAAGACTTGTAATTTTTCTGGGAGAATTCCTGTCTTGGCAAACTTTTCCAAGTCCGCGATCGCGATCATCTGTTGAAATGGACCCAAGCGGATGGTAACTGTCTGTGCTGCCAAAGTAGAGGGCATTCCCACACCCCAGCCGCAAGCTAGGGTCAAACTGCATAATAATCCTTGTACCCAGGATGCCTTAAGTTGTATATTAGTCAAGTCGCTTCGCTCCAATTCAAAATTCAAAATTCAAAATTCAAAATTCAAAATGACAACCCCATAAATAAATTTAGGGGCTTGTAACAAGGAGGCAGCAACTTCGGCACTACGTGTCTCGAAATATATATTTTTTTCATTTTCCATAAATGAATTTAGGGGCTTGCATCCTTAATTAAACAATTCAAAATTATTTCTTAAATTTTGAATTTTGAATTTTGAATTCAAAAACGGTCATTATTAAAAAGTAAAAAGAGAATCCCCATAAATAAATTTAGAGGTTTTAAAAAGGACGCCTTGTTTCGTACACTAAATGTCTCGAAACAAATCTTCATCTTTCTTTCCATAAATAAATTTAGTAGCTTCTCACTAATTTTATGACTCTTTCTTTTTACGAGTTCATTTTTGGACGCCTTAAGAATCCCCCGCATTTATGCGTGGGGAGCTTCAATTTCTCGGTCACTTATAACTCATAACTCCCAGGTGGAAACTGGGAGAGAGAAAGGACAGGATGCTAGAAACCGAATAAAGCCCTAAGACTACCAAAGATCCCGATAGGGCTTAATAGAGTGGTTACACTATCGCCAGCCTTAGCTAAGCCATTGCGGCTAACTAGCACAACATCATTATTGCGAAGTATTGGATTAGTTTGCTCATTCAGTCCTGCTTTCAAATCTATTTTAACTAAACGCTTGGTAACAGAACCATCGGGGTTGAGGCGAATCAAATCAACTGCTCTCCTGTCAGCTCTACCATCATTAAAACTACCAGCTACTAACAAAGCTTGATTCAAGGAACTATTCGGTTGAAGCTTGATTGTTCCTGGTCTTTTCACCTCGCCTGCTACGTTAACTTCAATACTTGCGGGAGACAAGGTTGTAGTCGCTAATTGAGTTGCTTCTGCCGGGCTAACACTCGTTGCAGTAGGAACAATAATAGTATCTCCGTCTTGCACAATCAAGTCTTGGTTGATATCACCACTCTGTATGAGCTTCCAGAGATCGAGAGCTATAAGTTGTTCGCCACCGGTTCTTGTTTGTCGGCGCAGCTTGATCTGACGAACATCAGCTTGTGGTGTAATTCCTCCGGCTAACTGCAGCGCCCGCATCAGAGTTGGCTGACCAGTTGCGGGTGGTGTACCAGTTGTATTGTTTGCGGTTCCCACATCTGCTGTACCTTCAGCAACCAGATACGATCCAGGACGCTGAACTTCACCAACGACTGCTACTGTGCGGGGTTTTGTGGGGTCAGCCGCAAAGCTTGATGCAGCTATATTACGTGCATTTTTCAAGTCGATAGAGGCTGCTTGTGGGACAAAGATCGTGTCTCCATCCCGTAAGGTAATATCTTGTGGTAACCTGCCTGTTCGTCTAAGTTCGTCTAAATTGAGTTGAGCAACTTGTTCTGGACCACGTCCTAGCCTCCGCCTTAGTTCCACTTTCGTCACATCCGCACTTGCCAGCACTCCCTGAGCTGTTGTCAATGCTGATAATACAGTTGGGTATTGGACTCCAGGATCGTTCCCCGCGCCTCCTGATAAGCTCAGAGTGTAAGCCCCAGGACGTGTCACTTCTCCAGCAACGAAAATATTGATGGGACGAGGTGATAAAAGATTTACTGAGATCAGGGGACGTTTAAGGAAGCGAGAGTATTTCTGGCTAATTAAGTCAGCAGCTTGTTCAGTTGTTAGCCCTTCAATGCCTACGCTACCAATCAAAGGTAAATTAACTGCTCCTCCAGGAGGAATTGCATATTCACTCGTATATTCAGGAACTTCAAATACGTTTATTTTAATGCGATCGCCGCCTCCTAATGTGTAATTTCTGTCTATTTGTGATACAGAAACTGTTGCTTGTGGAGTCTGTGGAGTCCTTAGAATTTGCGTAGTTTGTGGATTTGTTGGTGAATTTGGTGCAGTTTGTGTATTTGGCACTACCGGCAGAACACTCGGTCTCTGGATCTGAGCAAAGCTAGCAGGCGGAAAAGCCACAATGACAGCAGTCAACAACGCTGTGCCTGCAGCTGGCTGAGTAAGAAATTTTAACGAAACTGTATTCAGCATGTTTACCTAAGACTACTGTAAATGAAGTACTGTTTAACGCAAAGAACTGAGGAGTCAGAAGCCAGAATTCAGATTTGGGGAATTCTGTACGACTGACGGATTAGTAAAGGGGTTTAAATCCCCAAGGTCAGTCATTCTGACTCCTGACTCCTGACTCCTGACTCCTGATACTGTGGCAGTAGATCGATAACATTGTTGAAACTCGTAAAATAGTCTTGCAGTGCGTCAGCCGCTTGACCAGTAAATTCCATCCATTCGTAATGATACAGATTTTGAGAAGTGGTTTCACATTGGAACAATGGAAACTTGGGAGCAGCTAGTAGGACAGAAACGGTTTTTTCTCCACAGCCATTTTGATTATCTAGCTTCACTGCGGCAACGTAGCTGGTGTTAATCACAACGTTCTGGATCTTGATAAATGCCATGGCCAGTTTCAACGTCCAAGATAATATATTTTATTGAATTTGACAAACAAAGTTTGACAAACTCGTTACAGAAAAAGCACTCCTCTCGACCTGTATTCCACGAATAACTCAGCACTGAAAGTTAAGCTATATAGCAATCCTATTTGAGTTAGAAACATCAACGAACTACCAAGACACCAAGAAAAAAAACAAAGGATTTCATAAATCATTTAGGACTACTATATTGCTTAGTAATTTAGGAAAAATTCAGGAGTCAGGAGTCAGGAGTCAGAATTTATAAGAGTTTGGGATCTGTTTTTACGGCGAGAAATAGCTCCTATTATGTCCTGATTCTTTAGTGATTTTGGCTCCTGAATTCTTACTGGTAAAGTTCCTTGCCAGTTTGTGTTATCAGAATTAATAGAAAGATTAGCATGAATAAAAAATAATGAATAGTTCGTTTTTAGCATTTTTACGAAAAACATAGATTTTGGCTATCGCTAACATTTGCAAAAATAAAAAAAGTATAAGTGATTACCATTGTTGTTTTTCAAAAAATATTGCTAATTACAGTTTTTAAATAAGCTTTGTCCGTTAAAAAATAAATCTATTTCTGGAGAGTAAAGTAATACAAAGTGTTGTTCATATAGAATTCCTATATAAAATAAACGAGCCAATTTTTTTGATGTATTTCGAGAAGCGTAGTGCAAGAAATACGGCACCCCCCTCTCCCCACACCTCCCACACCCCCCACACTCCCCCCTCTCTCTTAAGAATTTCTTAGGGGCTGCTTTCCAGTCCAGTTCTGCCACCGGATGATTCCGCGAGTCACCAACTCAGGATTTTCATCCCCGCTAAAACAGCTACGTCCCATCCTTTCGCAGGCAATGATGATTTCACTGTTTCCCATGAATGGGGAAATGACAAAATTGTTGGGATTAGTATATAAATTTAACAAATAGGATACGATTCCTTCTATTCCTTCAATATTTATAGGTGTTTCTGGTTTAGATATTGAGTGATGAGAAAAAATACCTATATATATATTGCCAAGGACTAATTCGTATTGAAAGGGCATCCGATTACGGCTGCAAAATTCATAAATATTGCCCTCAGATCTCAGTACGGCAACGATCCGAGCCTCATCTACTAAGTAATTATGATTCCATGTTGGCGAAAGGGTGGCGATCGCCAAAGCTGCATTACCAGGCAGTAGTTTCATGAATTCTTTGCCAGAAGTATCGCCACAGTAAACTAAGTGCCGACCAAGAGTCCATTCCTCGCCGACTTTTACTCCGAACTGTTGAGTCACAACATTTGATTTCTTCATCGGCTGTTGAACTTGACTATGGGCTTGCTTCTTAAGTGACTTAGCATCCTTCTGGGCTATAGCACGTTTATAAGCCTCAATTTGTAACTCTTTTTGCTTAGCCCTTGCCTGTGCTGCAAGTTCAGCTTGCTTTTTGGCTTCTTCTTGATCCCCTTTTTCCTTGGCTTGCGCTAAAGACTGTTCTGCTTGTTCTGCCAAAGTGCGCTCTTTACTACCTGCCCTAGCTATCCTCAGTAGATCTGTAGTACTTTTGGCAAGGGGCGTATCCTTAATGATTTCTTTGACTTCTGGGAAAATATCTTTTGCAATCTGTTTCCCCATCTGGAAGGTTCGCTCACTGTATCCAACTTCTTTTGCCAATTCCATAGTCGTTTTAGGAGGTGGTGAAATATTTTCACTACCTTTGAGGGTATGTTGATTATCCCCTGGCTTTGCCCTGAGTCCCAATCTGCCCAGAATTTGCTCTCGTTCTAACCAAAGTTGTGCGCGGTCTAGAGGTTCTAGCTCATTGCGGATCAAATTCTCGTCAATTTCTGCCAAACTAGCTTGGTCAGCATGGGTGTATGTGACAATGTTGCACTCAATTTCCTTAAAATGCAGCAGCTTACAGGCTGTAAGACGATGCAGTCCCGCAATCAAGTTTAGGTTCTGATCTACTGTGATTGGGTTCAATAGACCATTAGCCTTAATTGATTCCATCAACTCCGCAACTTTTTCGTCCTTGACCGGACGGCGGTTAAGACCAATTTTAATTTGGTCTATGGATACAGTGGGCATAGCTACTGTTCTGCAATGTTTTCAGTTACAATGCTAACAGTAGATAAATAAAACTGATTGGTTGGGTAATTATGGTTTACCCTATCCGTAGCCACTGCCAAAATCAATGGGTTGACAAAATGACAGTTTTTTGTAAAACTAGAAGACAGCTTTTGCCACATGATTTCTCTTAGCGCTTCTTTTTTGGTTCTTCTTGGAAATCAGGTTTGATTGCAAGCGATCGCAACGTTTTTCAGTGAATTCAGGAGATTTTGGTGTAGCGCCACCATTGATTTCGCCGCCAACCTACTGATTTGTGTCATTCGTAGCGGCTATGATCGGGGCGATCGCGAATAATCATAAAATAAAACCCATTAGAAAAAGGGTGTAGGGTGTAGAGAACCCAATACATAAATGCAGAAACGCCTTCCCCCTGACAGGGTGCGGTTGCTTTATCTTCCCCCACACCCCATTCTTGGTAGTTTGTTGCAATAGACTGTAATCTTACCTTTTCTGCTAATCCCTGGCATAGGACAATTGGAATAAAAATATGACAGTAGACAAAAAAAGCCTGTTCTACAGAAAATCTGCATATCGATGGCGAATGATATTAGTAATTTCTGTCGCTTTAACTACTGGACTAGCATCTCTCTATAGTTTTTCACTACTTCGATCTCGTGTTGAAACTCAGCCAGTCAAACTGATAAAAACTGCTCCTGTCAGAGTTGCTATTACTGCATTGGGGCGGATACAGCCTCAAGGCGAAGTGATTAAGTTATCTCCCCCCAGTTCACAAAACGGTGTTCGAGTGGAAAAACTGCTGGTATCGGAAGGAGATGAAGTGGAATCAGGACAAGTAGTCGCATGGCTTGAAGGTTATGCTCGCAGTAAAGCTGCTCTACAACAAGCAGCCGATAAAGTTCAAATTGCCCAAGCTAAGTTAGCGCAGATAAAAGCCGGGGCGAAAACAGGAGACATCGATGCTCAAAAAGCAACGATCGCTCAATTAAAATCTCAATTAAAAGGAGAAATCCCTGCTCAACAAGCGACGATCGCACGCTTACAAGCTGAGTTAGCAAATGCTCAAACCGAGAACAACCGATATCAGCAACTTTACCAACAAGGTGCTAGTTCCGCCTCAATAGCAGATACCAAGCGGCTACAGATGAATACTGTGCAACAGCAGGTAACAGAAGCCCAAGCTAGTTTAGCCCGGACTGTAAACACAATCAAAGATCAGATCAATCAGGCAAACGCCAAACTGGTCAGCATTAGAGAGGTGCGTCCTGTAGATGTCCAGGAAGCAGAAGCTGAAGTCAAGAGTGCTATCACTGCTGTCAAACAGGCAAAAGCTGACTACGATTTAACTTACCTTGTATCACCTATAAGCGGAAAAGTTCTGAAAGTTCATACAAAAACTGGAGAAGTGAGCAGTAGTGAAGGAATTATTGATCTAGGCAAAATATCCCAAATGATGGTATTTGCAGAAGTTTATCAAACCGACATTAACAAAGTACATCTAGGTCAAAAAGCTATCATTACCAGCACAGCCTTTCCTGAAAAGATCAGGGGAACTGTAAGCGAGGTTGGTTGGCAAGTTGATAGACAAAATATTTTAAGTGTCAATCCAGAAGCAGACACAGACCGCAGAGTCATTCGGGTGAAAATCCGCATCGATAACCCAGCACAGAGTAAAGAGGTCGCAGGCTTAACCAACTTACAAGTGGATGTCGCTATTCAACTCTAAATAAAAAGAATTCAGGAGTCAGGAGTCAGCATGAATTTTGTACGACGACCTGATGAATAAAGAGATTTTAGTATCCCACTAAAATCTTAGATTTGGTGGTCTTAAATCAGGGATACGTTGAATCCTTCCCTGATTGATTCTAACTCCCGACGCGGGGTAACCCCGCCCCTACTGCTGACTCCTGACTCCTGACTCCTGACTCCCTTCATCTAAAAACTATGATTCTCAAAACTCCCTTAGCATGGCTGCAACTAGTCCGAAGCAAAGTACGTTCCCTAGTAGCAGTTGCCGGCATTGCTTTTATTGTGATTCTGATGTTTATGCAACTTGGTTTTCAAGATGCTCTCTATTCCAGCGCTACCCAAGTACATCGACACTTGGTAGGAGATTTATTTTTAATCAGTTCACAATATAAATCTTTGACAGCAATTCAAAGCTTTTCCCGCACTCGTTTATACCAATCCTTAGGGTTTAATGGTGTAGAGTCAGTTAGTCCTGTTTATTTGGGATTTGCCGCCTTTAAAAATCCTGTCAATGGTCAAAAATACTCAATATATGTGATTGGCTTTGAACCTGGAAAGCCTGTTATGAACATACCAAAAGCTGATTTAGATAAAATCAAAATCCCTGATGTCGTGCTTTTTGACCGCAGTTCTCGGGCAGAATTTGGAGATGTTGCTGAAAAATTTGAGCAAGGAAAAACTGATCAGACAATTGAAATTTTTCCCTTTAATGCAATCATTGGCTACAGTGTTAGAGTTGGTGGCTTATTTAGCTTAGGACCTTCCTTTGGAGTCGATGGTAATTTAATTGTCAGTGACTCAACTTTCCTCAGGATATTTCCTGACAGCCGCTCACCAGAGATGATAGATATAGGTGCAATTACCCTTAAACCTGGTGTCGATCCACAAAAGGTGATGAAAAATTTGCGGCAGAACTTATCTAATGATGTCCTAGTTTTGACTCGCCAAGGTTTTATTGAGTTTGAAAAACAATATTGGGCTAACAGGACGCCCATCGGTTTTATACTGAATCTCATGCTCACGATGGCTGCTGTTGTTGGTGTCGTCATTGTCTATCAGATTCTTTATAGTAATATTTCCACGCAAATCATTGCCTATGCTACTTTAAAAGCCATCGGTTATACAACTAATTACTTATTGATAGTAGTCTTTCAACAGGCTTTTATCTTAGCAGTATTAAGTTATGTACCAGCAATAGCTTTTTCTTGGTGGTTATATGATTTTGCAATGAAAGCTACTAAGCTACCAATCATGATGAGTCTGAGCAATGCAATCATTGTCCTAATATCTACAATTTTAATGTCTATGACATCTGGAGCGCTCGCTATAAACAAACTCCGTTCCACAGATCCGGTAGATATTTTCTAAGTAAGAATTCAGGAGTCAGGAGTCAGGAGTCAGAATATATCCGGGTTTGGTATTTATCTTTAGGCTTGACGACATCCTGTTATCTCCGTATTGTTTAACAATTCTGACTCCTGTATTCTGATTTCTGATTTTTCTAGTGGATAGTAATCAACAACAAATAACCAAAAAGCTTTCTATGAACCTCGAAAATAAAACCATTCTCATCACTGGTATTGGCGAATTTATCGGCTTGCGTACTGCTGAACTAGCTTCTTTACAAGGGATGAAAGTTTGTGGGCTACAAAGTTCTTCAAATAAAATCAAAAAAGCGCAAAACTTAGGTGCTAAGGTGATTGTTGGCAGTGTAACCGATCCTGCTACTGCCGAAAAAGCTTGCCTTGGAGTAGACATAGTCGTTCATGCTGCTGAAGTTGCTCAAGAAGGTGGTTCACTCGACAAATTTCGTGAGGTAAATGTCGGCGGAACTGTTAACATGGCTCAAGCTGCTAAGAATGCTGGTGTAAAAACCTTTGTTCATCTCTCAAGTGTTTTGGTATATGGCTTCAACTATCCCGATCGCATCACGGAAGAAGGACCCCTTTCTGGAGAGAATAACCCCTACTGTCAGACAAAAATAGAAGCCGAAAAGGCACTTTTACAACTAAATTCTCCACCAGATTTTGGCATCATTATCATTAGACCAGGAGACGTTTACGGTCCAGGAAGCATACCCTGGATAGTCCGACCACTTCTATTAATGCGTCAAAGATTGTTCGCATACGCCAACGAAGGGCGGGGAGTCATTAATCATGTATATATTGACAACCTGATCCAGGCAATGTTTCTCGCAATGGAAAAAGAAACATACGGGGAAATATTTAATGTCACTGATGGACAAGAAACTTCCTGGAAAGACTATTTTACGCGCTTAGCTGAAATTGCAGGTTTACCTGCACCTTTCTCTTTACCAAAAGACGAACTCAAGTTGTTTCTCCAACTGCGTTATCAGGGACAGAAACTCTTTCGTAAACCAGCCGATATTCTACCAGAAGTTGTAGATTTCATGACTCGTCCCCATGCTTATTCTATTACCAAAGCACAGAACATATTAAGTTACGAACCAAGCATTAATTTAGAAGAAGGAATGAGGCTTACACAGGAATGGCTGCAAAAAACTGATCTCCAAAAGTTCGATCAATAGTCTCTCGTTTAATCATCTGCGAATCCTAGAAATACTTGTTTTCCATGAGCAATAATCAACCTCGATTCAGTATTGGACTACCTGTATACAATGGCGAGAAATTTATCAAAGAAGCCATAGATTCTATTTTGGCTCAGACCTTTGAAGATTTCGAGTTAATTATCTCAGATAATGCATCAACAGACAAAACTGGGGAAATTTGTCGAGCATACGCTGCTAAAGACCAACGCATCCGTTATTACCGCAACGAAAAGAATATCGGTTGTACCGTAAACGCTTGCAGAAAATAATAACACAACAGGTAAGTATCTCTCTTTCCAGATTACCGATTTTACAACCGCAGAGGCGCAGAGAACGCAGAGAAAAATACGCTTCGTTTGATAGGTAACGTAAGTCCTATCAATGAACCACAGTTGTAGGGGTGTACCCTCTGAGCCCCTACAACTGGGGAGCATCCCAGTTTTGCAAAAAGACGATCAGTAGTGTGAGCCGGAAAGCTCACGTGTACAACAAGCGAGCTTTCCGGCTCGCACTACGAATTTAGGCTCATTCGGATGCACCCTACAACTCCAAATTCGCTGTAAATGACGATTAACTTAGCAAAAAGCACCTACTGAAAACTACAAAATTATGCTGAAAATATCTAAATTCAGTTCCCTTGCATTGGCTACTGTAATGAGCATCAGCTTAGCAAAAACAGTGAACGCAGAACCTACTTCAACACTTACTGTTGTCATCAATGGAATTCATCACCAAAAAGGGCAGATTTGCCTCAGAATTTTCTCCAGTGATCAAGGATTTCCCTTCAGTGATACTAGTGAAGTACAAAGTGGCTGCACTCAAATAAAAGGAAGTTCTCTAACAAAACAGTTTTACGGATTGAAACCAGGAAATTATGCTGTTGCTGTCATTGACGATCAAAATGGCAACCACAAATTAGACAGAAACTTTTTAGGTATTCCCCAAGAAGGTTTTGGTATTTCTAATAATCCAATTGTATCTATAACAACCGGTGCGCCAAAGTTTCGCGATTCTAGTTTTTCGGTGAGAAAAAATACAATCATCAAAATTTTCATGAAATATTCACTTGATTCATAAACAATGAAAGAATTGGCGATCTTGCTGTCTATAGTTTTGCTGGGTTGGTTGGTTATTCAGGTATCTCTGTGTCTTCTGTTTTTGTTATACCTGCGTTCACCTTGCAGAAAATTATTACCAGACCACCAGTTACCCAAAACTGCGGTCGTTCTTTGCCTACGTGGTGCAGATCCATTTTTGTCCAATTGTTTGCGATCGCTGTTGAATCAGAACTACCCAGAGTATGATTTAAAGTTAATCCTCGACAGTGAGCAAGACCCAGCCTGGCGCATTGTTGCAGATATACTCCTTGACGAGCAAGCACCAGCCAATGTGCAAGTCAGCCTTCTCAGAATGACTTACCCTAATTGTAGTCTCAAATGCAGTTCCTTAGTGCAAGCTGTTTCCGAACTAGATGATTCTTACAAAGTGGTTGCGTTTGTAGATGCTGATGCGGTAGTTCATCCCAATTGGCTACGTGAATTAGTCAGTCCTCTAGCCGATCCCAAAGTCGGTGCAACAACGGGGAACCCTTGGTATATACCAACAGGAAGGTATTGGGGGTCATCCGTACGGTACTTGTGGAACGTATTTGCAGTCGTCAAAATGTACCTGCACCGGATTCCTTGGGGTGGTACTATGGCTTTGAAAACAGAACTGATTTACACAACGGGACTGTTGGATAAGTGGTCGCGAGCCTATGGCGAGGATACCATGATTCACAGTGTTTTGGCAAAACATGGGATGCGGGTTGTATTTGTGCCTTCTCTAATTATTCTTAATCGCGAAGAGTGTGACTTTTCCGACTTAGTAGACTGGTCAAAGCGACAACTGCTTTCTTTTCGACTTTACCATCCTCGATGGTGGGCTGTTGTTGCTGACTCAATTTTAACCGTAGTCCTTCCTCATCTAGTATTGCTGTTCATTGTAGTTGCATTGTTGACAGGACAATGGGATGCAGCGGCTATATTCTTTAACAGCTTAGGCGTTTATATGCAGGTATTACTTTTTTTTGTGATCGCCTTAGAGAAAGAGGTACAGCAAGTACTACGCCACCACGATCAGCAGTTGTCGAAAATATCACCTGCTACGATCATGAAAATATCCATCGCATCTCTCCTAACACTATGGGTTTACGGTCTAGCAATGGTATCAGCTTTATGGATGAAACAAGTCAACTGGCGTGGTGTCACTTATCAAGTTAAAGGTCCATGGAACATCAGTGTACTCAAATACCGCCCTTATCGATGGTTCGACCAACCTGATGATAGTCAAGTGTCGCTTTGAACGGATAGAAAAAGTCAAGAACAAAACATGAATATCAAAGTTTGTAGTTGCGCTTTGGTGCTAAAGCGCAACTACAAACTACCTATAACGTAGTACTCAACGTACTTAGTCTGGTCAGCTAGGGCTTTTTGGTTTGGAGCCTATACTCCTCGCCTGAAGCCCACGGCTTAAAGCAGTGGGTGCTGACTACTAGCAGATACCACCATTGGGGAATTGCTTGGGATTAGCAGGCTGTTGACCATGGTATAGCAAATTCCTTCCGTCCAAAGTTATTTGGCCCAAGTAATTGCCTTGGGCACTAATCAAAGTGGTAAGGTAACGGTTACTTCCAGGAATTGGAGAAGGTACTTGGATGTTATACACGTCAACCAGTTTCCAACAGACATTACCATTAGGGGTAGAAGTTTTGGTAAATCCTTGGAGTAAGTACCTTTCAGACGGTTGTAATACGCTCCGGCTCTCACAAGTGCTGTTCCACTCTCCACCTGCACCTTGACCGTATTTGTTATTGCACCAAAGGACGGTCTGACCTGTGCTTTCATTATAGACAGTGATGCCAACTTCGGTACCGACAAAATAATTGGCATTAGTTGTTGCACCTGTGGGAGCAGAATAAGTCTCAGCTGCTGAGGCAGAGGGAGCTGCAAACCCAAAGGAAATTGCCACTACGGCAACCAAAGCAATTAGTTTCTGAAAAATCCGTGAAATATTCATTACATTCTCCTAAAGAAAAAGTCAAAAACAAAACAACACTGGAAATTAAACACCATGTAAGTCTCCCTAAAGCAGGGGTATTTAACTCCACTCAGTAGCCAAAGAAGCTACTATGAGTCATTGCAGCGCTTCACGATCGTTTCTGGCTTCTGCAAAGCCCAAGCTTGCTCACTATTAGCTCTGGTTCCACTCAGTGTGAACTTCCCAGTGGAGTATTTTTTTTCCTTACACTCCAAAGACGGTTTCACAGGCAATTTGTGAATTTTTCAAGTTACGGGCAAATTTTCTTCTCGTTCTTTGCCTACGTGGTGCAGATCCGTTTATTTCTAATTGTTTGCGATCGCTGTTGAATCAGAACTACCCAGAGTATGATTTCAGGTTCATCATTGACC
This sequence comes from uncultured cyanobacterium, assembly GCA_903903925.1. GTDB lineage: Bacteria > Cyanobacteriota > Cyanobacteriia > Cyanobacteriales > Nostocaceae > Stigonema. The sequence goes on along the minus strand of CAIVAU010000117.1, from coordinate 904 downwards.
GTAAGCAGAACCAAGCCTGGTGTATTATCGCAGATATACTCAGTGAGGAGCAAGCACCAACCAATGTACAAGTCAGCCTTCTGAGGCTGCTTTACCTTAATTGTGGTCTCAAATGCATTTCGCTTTAAACTGATGATGGCGTAATATCATATTAGACATCTCAATCATGTAGGGGCGTATTGCAATACGCCCCTACCAAGGATTTCAACGAACGCATAATCAATTTTCACGACTATGTCTATTCGGTTCAATACTTATATAAAGTTTGTAGTTGCGCTTTAGCCCTAAAGCGCAACTACAAACCTTATCATATCAAGTTCGCTTGACGAGAGAGAGTATGCAACTACGAACTCCTCAACCCGTCAAAATTAATGACAAGGAGTCCTAGTAGTTCATGTCATTAATTTTGATGGGTAGTGCGAGCATCTTGCTCGCTTTGTGAGCGTCTCGCTCACACTACCAACCCGTCAAAATTAATGACACAGAGCACTAGCAGAATTATTCAGTGATTATTTTTTATTTTCTAAAGCTACTATCCGCTCTAGCAAGCTCTTGAGGGAAGTACCAGAAAACACAATATCACCGGTCTTTGCATCTAGTTTGATCGTGATTTGACCTGCTGCATCAGACAACTCAACCTTGGCGTCATGACCATTAGCACCTAACTCAATGTCGCCAGTACCGCCAACATGAGCAGAGTTCTTACCGTTATCATCCAGCAGAATTAAATCACCTACGTGACCATCGTTACCTGCGTAGATGTTCGCCTTGGCTGCATCTAAGGAAACAGTCTGTTTCCCTGCTGCATCAGACAACTCAACCTTGGCATTAGTACCGATATTATTTGGATTTTCAATATACGCCATTGTATTATTCCTTAATGTGTTTGTTTCAATGATTAATG
>CAIVAU010000116.1 GCA_903903925.1 uncultured cyanobacterium | reverse complement strand
CTGCACGTGGCGGGTGCGCACGGACAGTATCTTGCTGCCGCTGATGGCCTTGGCTTCGGTCACTTTTCCTGCAGCATCCACCGTGGCCTCAACCTTGACGGCGCCCGTGATCTTCATGCGCTTCGCCAGTTCGGGGTAAACCGGCGCTACGCGCGCCGCGATGCCACGGTCGCCGGCTGCGTGAGCAGGAATCGCCAGCACAACAAAAAGAGAGACAAAGACAAAAGAAATCATTTGCACAAAAATGTTGCGAACAGTCTTACTCGGGATCGTTACCATGTCTGGTTCAGGTTCTCCTGGAAGGGATTGGAATTTGCTTAATCTACTTATCGTCCGTCATTAAAAAATCATTAATACATTCTCAGAATAAATCCCATTACCCATTGCCCATTGCCCATTACCCATTACCCATTACCCATTGCCCATTGCCCATTACCCATTGCCCATTGCCCATTGCTGATTGCTCATTGCTGATTGCTCATTGCTCATTGCTGATTGCTCATTGCCCCATAAAAAAGGTTTAGGATTGCAAAAAGTCGAAATTTTGAAAAAATAGCTACTATGCAAAGACAGCGATCGCTATTGGTGTTAATTTTAGTTCTGGTCATCGCCGCAATTACAGCGATCGCCACAATTTCTATACCCCTGGGACTGGACTTACGGGGAGGATCTCAGCTGACAATTCAGGTGAAAACAACACCGGAAATTAAGCAAATCACAGAACGAGATTTAGAAGCCGTTAAAAGAGTTGTTGAAGGTCGCATCAACGGTCTCGGTGTTTCTGAAGCTGTCATCCAAACTGTAGGCACAGACAAAATACTAGTACAACTGCCAGGAGTAAACGATCCAGAACAAGCAGAACGAGTCTTGGGAGGAACGGCGCAACTAGAGTTTCGCCAACAAAAGCCAAATACGGAACCGCAATTGTTTGCTTTACGAACAATTCAAATACAATTGAAAGCCAAGCAGGAAGAACTGAAAAAAGCTAAAGATACAGCAGCAATTGCTAAAAATCAAGCAGAAATTCACAAAAATAATCAAGCGTTTGAAGGGTTATTTGAAAGCACAAACCCACCACTAACAGGGAAGTATCTCAAGGACGCCTATGGTGAACCACTAACTCAAGGCAATAACTGGAATGTTGCCCTAAGCTTTGATGATAAGGGTGGTGAACTGTTTGCTAAAATAACCAAAAACCTTGCTGGAACTGGACGCAGCATCGGCATTTTTCTCGATAACGAACTGATAAGTTCTCCCACCGTTGGACCAGAATTTGCCACATCTGGCATCACTGGCGGACAAGCAGTCATTACAGGTCGTTTCACCCCACAAGAAGCCAAAGACTTATCTGTACAGCTACGCGGTGGAGCACTGCCCGTACCAGTCGAAATCGGAGAAATTCGCACGGTCGGAGCAACTTTAGGTAAAGACAGTATCCAGCGTAGTATTTATGCTGGGATAGGCGGCTTGACTTTAGTATTAATTTTTATGGTTGTCTACTATCGACTACCAGGTATCATTGCCGATATTGCCTTGATTATCTACGCCCTACTAACGTATGCTACCTTTGCCTTACTAGGTGTGACTTTAACTCTCCCTGGCATAGCCGGTTTCATCCTCAGTATCGGGATGGCAGTTGATGCTAACGTACTCATTTTTGAACGCACTCGGGAGGAATTACGATCTGGTAAAACTTTGTATCGTTCAGTAGAGGCTGGATTTTACCGAGCTTGGTCTAGTATTTTAGACAGTCATGTGACAACATTGATTTCTTGTGCAGCGCTGTTTTGGCTAGGAACAGGTTTAGTTAAAGGCTTTGCTCTCACATTGGCACTAGGGTTAGGGGTGAATTTGTTTACAGCCATCACTTGTAGTCGGACGTTGCTGTTACTGACATTAGGATTTCCAGGTTTGCGTAAGCCGGAACTCTTTTGTCCTAATCTGCCAACTATAAATTCTAAGGCGGAGGTAGCACAATGAAAATCAGTGTAATTAAACAGCGATCGCTGTGGTGGACGCTTTCTGGTGTCTTGATTCTGAGTGGAATCATTTCCATGGTCATTTCTTGGCAAACCTTGGGTGCACCATTACGCCCCAGTTTAGATTTTGTGGGCGGGACGAGGTTACAGTTGGAACGGGATTGTACACAGGCACAAAACTGCGCTCAACCGATTCAACTTGCAACTGTCCGTCAAGTTGTGGATGCTCAGGGGCTAGGCACTAGCAGCATCCAAATTGTAGGTCAAAACCAGCAGGCAGTCTCAATTCGCTCCAAGGCTTTGAATGGGGAACTGCGCACAAAGTTACAAACAGCTTTGAGCGAAAAACTAGGAGCCTTTGATCCTAAAAAAACTCAGATTGATACGGTTGGCCCAACTCTGGGTCGGGAGTTGTTTTCCAAGGGATTGTGGGCGCTGATTGTCTCGTTTATCGGTATTGTGATCTACCTAAGCGTGCGCTTCCAGTCAGACTATGCTGTCATTGCTATTATTGCCCTGTTCCATGATCTGTTGATTACGATAGGGATTTTTTCGATTTTGGGACTAGTGCAAGGTGTTGAGGTTGATAGCCTGTTTGTCGTTGCTATTTTGACAATTACTGGTTTTTCAGTCACAGATACTGTGGTCATTTATGATCGCATTCGGGAAATTCTCACCCTACATCCTAATGACCCAATTAACCAAGTCGTGGATGACGCAGTCAATCAGACGCTCACGCGATCGCTCAATACAACTTTTACCGTGTTGCTGACGTTGTTTTCCCTCTTCATCTTTGGCGGTGAAACTCTCAGATACTTCGCCCTTGCCCTCATTATTGGCTTCACGATGGGGGCTTATTCCAGCATATTTATCGCTAGTCCAATGCTAGCTTTATGGCGACAGCACAGAAGCGAACCCAAGCAAGTAGAAACCATCTAGTCACAGGTTAGTGGATAGTTGTTAGTAGATAGCGGTTAGTTGTTACTAAAATACCCAACAACTAACTCCTAACTCCTAACTCCTAACTCCTAACTCCTAACTCCTAACTCCCGGTTAGCCCATGGATCAAACTGATAACACTGACCCAGCTTTTGCTCAACAAGTACAGAGACTATACCAGCTTCAGGTGTATGGTAGATGGTTTTTTGTCAGCTTTTTGTGGTTGACTGTTGTACCTGTTTGCCTATGGAATTTACGTGCAGAAATTGCCCTGTGGCGACAATACTTTACTTGGGTGGCGGTACGATATGGACTTTTCGCTCATCCAATGGCTACCTTTGGTTTAGCTTTTTGTATCGGTATGACCACTGCTGTTTTAGTTTGGCAAAGCCGTAATATTTTACTGGGGCTATCACCGCAGGAAAAGCAACGCCTAGAAAAACAGGTTTTTCGTATCCGCCAGCAAGGGGCGAGTCATCCTTTATGGAAGTGGGTCTGTCATTAGAAAAATTCATGAATCATTCTCACATCCAGTTTCAGGAATCACTAAAGGCATAGAAATTTGTAGCCTAGAGATCTGCTCATCTGATTGCTTGGCGACCGAAGGAAGTTTTAAACGTTGGTCAGGTGGCTCAGAATTTTCGACAGAAGCAACGATTTCCAGCTTTCCCCCCATCGCTTCAAGTAAAGTTTGATTTAGTAATAGATTCATTCCCGGCAAAAGAAAAGCGTTTTCGTTGTCAGTCTGAGTCTCCTGAGAGACACAATTAAGTAAATCGATGGGTTCACTCCCAGACAAGGCATGAGTTGGTAGATCCAACCAAATGTAAACAAAATCGCTTGTGGGTGATCGACTTGCCGAAATGTAAATACTGCCTTCATCCATCTGAGAAATCGCAGTGTCTACCAAATTCACTAAGACTTGTTGTAGCCATTGACAGTCTGCCAAAACATAAATTTCTGGATCTGGTGATAGCACCTGGAAGGTAAAATTGCGATTTTCCGCTAGCATATACGTTAGGTTATGAACCTCCTGTAGCATTTCGGCTAGCGGGACAGGTTGAATATCTAATTTGTGACTACCATGTTCTGCTCTAGAAACTTTGAGAATTTCGTCGATCAGCTTTAGCAGCTTCAACGCCCGCTCATGAGCTTGGGCGATAAATTCTCTTTCTTCATCTGGACTTTCACATAAATCCGACAGAATTAACTGATGCAGACCAATCAGACCATTGAGGGGCGATCGCAAGACGTGGGTAGTCCGTGCCAAAAACCCCGCTTTAAACTGGCTCATTTCCTGTGCCATTTGGTATGCTAGATGCATTTGCTTCATCTGTTGCACAAGTTCTGACACATCTGTTTGAGCGGTAGGCGTTACAGCTGATGAGTCAGGCGATCGCTTGATTCGCGCCAACAATCCGCGAAACCCCATCCCCACCGCTAGTCCTGCTCCCAGATAAACCCAGTTGCTCCAATCCATAAATTTGGCAGTTTTTAACTACTTAACCACAAAGGCGCGAAAAAAGCTTCCATAGTTCCCATTCTGTACGCAACTCGAAATAGATCTTTTCTTTTTTATACATAAATGTAGGGGTATCTTCCCCATTTAGGGTGCAGTTGTTTTTTCTTCCCCACACCCCCCACACTCCCCACACTCTCTTACACCCCCCACACTCTCTTACACCCCCCACACCCTCTTACACCCACAATCTCCTACCATCTGAGCCATTTAATCGCTCGTGGGCATCTTGCAACAAAGCTGGAATCTTCAAATTTTCTGGACACCGAGGCAAACAGTCGCCGCATTCTGTGCAGCGGCTGCCTTTCATCCCAGGAAACCAGTGACCAGCGTTTTCAAACATTCGGTAACGATATTGACCAAAGTCAGTCATGTCATATGCTATAGCAAGATTACGCAGCCGTAGCACTTCTGGAATCTTGATATTTTCTGGGCAGGGTAAACAAGCGTAACACTGGCTGCATTTATCCACTGCTAGAGCAGATGTTTGGTGATTTTCTAACCGCTGTAGGACAGTGATTTCCTCTGTTGTCAGATCTTTGTCGCGGTCAGCAACCTTCAAAGGTTCTGTTAATTCATCTGGGTTTGCAGGTCCCACACTCAGAGTGGTAATCCGAGGGTCGCTCAGTAAAAATCGATAGTTTAACTCTAGGGGTGAAAAAGGATGACACAGGTCTTTTAGCGTTTGCGGTGGGGTGTACAAGCGTCCTCCCTTATCAGCAGGTGAAATGATAAAAATGCCCATGTCCTTTTCAGCAGCTTGCTGAATTGCAGCAGCGTTGCGTTGGAAAAAATAGTAATAATGCAGATTGACAAATGCAAAAAAATCTGTATCTATCGCTGCTTGAATCACTTCCAATGGACCGTGGGTGGAAAATCCAACGTGTCGCACCCGACCATCTGCAACAGCCTCCTGCACCGCTTGCATACAGCCACCCTGAGCTTTTACCCAGTCTAAATGTTCCCAAGTATTCAAACCGTGAATCCCTAGACTATCGAGATAATCGAGCTTCAATCGTTCCAGGGATTCATCAATGTGCCGACGCATTGTATCAGCATCCACCGTAGGGGGGATTTTGGTGGTGATGTGAAGCCTCGTTCGGGGTACAGGTAAACCAACAGACATCGCTTCACCAAGATACTCCTCACTTTTGCCATAACCTCTGGCAGTTTCCAGATGATTAATCCCTAACTCTATGGCTTGTTGAAGCGTTTGCCATGCATTTTCAACAGAAGCCAAGTAGCGCATTGTCCCCAAGGAAAATACTGATAAGCACAAATTCGTTTTCCCAAAGCGTCGGTATTGCATCTTCCAAAGAGTTAGGAGTTAGGAGTTAGGAGTTAGGAGTTAGGAGTTGAAAGAAGTAACTCATGAGTTGTAAGTCATTTAATTTTAATTTAGCTATCGTTACCACCAAAGCGCTTGATTAAATCCTCTGGTCTAAGGTTAGAGATAAATTCGCGGAAGGCTTGCTGTTCAGCTTCATCGGCATCTCGATCTACGGGGATGGAGGCATCAGCTATGACTTCTTCCATGACCCAAATAGGAGTATTTGTACGGAGGGCAACAGCGATCGCATCGCTGGGACGGGCATCAATTTCTTTTTTGACATCCCCATGCTTTACAATTAAGGCTGCATAAAATGTGTCCTTTTGGAGTGAATGAATAATAACGCGCTCCAGAGTCATATTCCATGCTTCCAGAATATTCACCATCAGGTCGTGGGTTAAGGGTCTGGGAGGCTTCTGATTCTCTAGTGCACTCATAATGGCCCTTGCCTGTTCCTGACCGATGTAAATTGGCAAAGCACGGCGGTCTGAAGCATCCTTTAACAGGACAATTGGGCTGCGAGTTATGGCATCTAATGCTATGCCAGCGACTTTCATTTCAAGCATTGGCTAAGCCTCTACAATCCTTTGAGAGCTTGGAGGGGTATGTAACAAATCGTACCCTTGGTTAAAAAATCTTGGGACAAGGTTAAACATAAGTCTCTATTCTATATAATTGCTGCTATTAAACTCCTAAATCGATGTGAACACCAGAATAAGTTAAATTGGGCAAGGTTGACAATAATCTATATATTCAAGTATGCCTTGTGACAGATGTAAATGTGAGAAACTTTTTATTTCTTTTCTGTCAATTTTTATACTTGAATTTGATAAATCACTGTAACAATTACTAGTGTATCTTAGTCAAGCTTAGGCAATTAATAGAGTGAGTTGGGTGAAAAAGCCGTGTTTACAGGATTAATCCAAACATTAGGAAATTTAAGACCCCTAGGAGGGGATTATTGGCAAGTTACATGTGTCACCGAGTCGTCTAATATTATTATGCGGGATCTTACGTTAGGTGATAGCGTTGCAGTAGACGGTGTGTGCCTGACAGTAGAAGAAGTTTTAAAAGATGGATTTATTGCCACCGCTTCTCCAGAAACCCTGCGCCGCACGACTCTTGGACAAGCGCAAGTAGGACAGAGATATGTGAACTTAGAAGCATCACTACGTGTAGGCAGCAAAGTGGGAGGTCATTTTGTGATGGGACATGTGGACGGCATAGGGCAACTGCGTTCGGCAGAACAAACCGCAACGTCTTGGGAAATGACATTTACTGCGACGAAGGCGATCGCTCGTTATATTGTCCCTAAAGGTAGCATTGCTGTAAATGGAATCAGCCTCACAGTCGCAGAATATCAACCAGAAACAATGCAATTTAAAGTGGCAGTAATTCCCCTCACGTATGCGGAAACCAATCTCCGCTATTTGAATTCAGACAGTTGGGTGAATTTAGAAGGAGATATTCTAGGCAAGTACGTAGAAAAATTTCTTTACTCCGAAAAAACCGATCCAACAGCACTTACTGACCTCAGCAGTGATGAAATAACACCTACTTTTTTATCCGAACACGGGTATTCTTGAAGAAGAACTCCTGACTCCTACCCCGAGGATACCAACTTGACTGAACTTGAACACTATCTGTTTGATTTACAAGGGTTCTTAGTGCTGGAGGATGCCTTGACTCCAGAACAGATAGCAGCCATCAATCAGCTTCTCGATCAACATATTGCTGAAGTGAACAAGCCTATCAAACCGTGGATTCGCTTTGATAGTTTACTTGGCTGGGGTACTGAGTTTCGTTCTCTCATCGACAATCCCCGAATCACCCCTTATCTGGCTGCTGTACTTGGACCTGGATTTCGTTTGGATCATGACTACGTTCACATCATCCGTCAAGGATCTGGCCCAATTGGCAGTATCCTACACGGTGGTGGTACTCCCTATGACCCCGGCCAATACTACCTTTATCAACACGGAAAGATGTACAATGGCTTGGTTGCAGTGGCTTACAATCTTACAGACGTGCCTACAGGTGTTGGTGGGTTCGGCTGCATTCCCGCCAGCCACAAAAGCAACCTACCATTCCCAAAAGAGTTGCAAAATTTAGAACATCCTCATTCCTGCGTACAGGCAATTCCTGGCAAAGCTGGAACGGCAATACTCTTTACCGAAGCCCTCTCCCACGGTACTCTGCCTTGGAAAGGGCAACACGAACGCCGCACTCTGTTCTATAAATATTCTCCCTACGCTAGTGCTTGGGCACGATACTACTACAGCCCCGATGATTATCCTGATTTGACGGAGAATCAACGCCTCATCTTAAAAACACCTGGTTTTTATCCTTGAAAAAAAAATAACCAGTCCCCCTTTAGGTTTTTGGATTAAAATGATTTAATCCAAATTTGCTTAATTTGTAGAAAAGTAAAAAATGGACTATCGTGCAGAAATACAAAAAGGCGGTAGAGTCACAATACCTTCTGTTATCCGTAAAAAGCTGAATATAGCGGAGGGGGATATTGTGACCATTCGTGAAGAGCATCAAGCGTTAGCGCAGGCACGAGCGCTGGCGAATCAATATTTGACACATCATGATACCATTGATGATTTTTTGAGATGGCGTAAGGAAGAAGCTGCCGCTGAAGACGATAAAATGGATCGTGGCTTTGAAACAAAATGACGGGGATTGTTTTTGATAGTTCGGTTCTTATTGCCATCCTCAAACAATTCGTTGATATTCTGCACGTGCTATCCAAAGCAAATCCCCAGGTTCATTACCTGGGGACTAAATTTTGGATGTATTTAAGACCTCCCAGTGGCCATCTGAGAGAGGAAGATTCTGCTTTTTTGCTATGGATCTTGTGAGGCAAGACCCATTGGTTCACACAATACTCTTTCCTAAATCACACGTGTTGCCAATTTGGCAGAATTCTCAATTTAGCCTTCTAGTTGCTGGGTTGTTTGATTCAGCTTGCTGGGGTGTTTGAGCTGTTTGCAAGGTGTGAACCAATTGACTGAGAGCTGTTTCTAGTTGATCTCCTGGATCAGTCGCAACCCATCCTTCTGGTGTGAGTTGACGGATCTCAAAGTGTAGGTGGGGCCCTGTGGAATTACCGGTACTGCCCACTAGCCCAATGACAGTTCCCTGTTGTACCCACTGACCGGGTTGGACAAGGATCTGTGACATGTGACCGTAGAGTGTTTGTTGGGCGTTGTTGTGGTTAAGTATAACAGTATTGCCGTAACCACCTACCCAGTCAGCTATCTCGACTTTACCAGGGTATGCTGCCAATACAGGTGTTCCCATCGCTGCACCTAAGTCTGTACCAGAGTGGAAACGGCGATCGCCTGTAATTGGATGAATTCGCCAACCAAACAAGGAAGTAATCGGAGCTGGGACGGTAAGGGGAAACATCAATCCGGCAATGCCAGAGGCAAGTCTACCAGCATAGGCACCACTATAGGCAATTTGCGGCAATGTTGATGCCAGTGGGATGTTGTAAGCTACAGTGCTGGGACGGGGAGCGACGTTGTCAGATGTCATTGGTGCTGACAAAGCACCACCCTCTGGTGCAAGAGGTGTAGAACTAACTGTTGTTGTGGGGATGAAATTGTTGGGGATAAACCGATTAGGGTGATAGTCGCTCTTCGTTACACCACCAGAAGCAATGCGATCAGGACGTACGAGAGTGTTAGCTGTATTAGTATAAACACGCTGTTCAGAAGCAATATTTACTACATGCGCAGTTTGACTTCTTCCGATCCAACTGGGCACGTGCTTCCCTTGTAGCTTCGTGTCAGAGTCAGCTAAAGGCTGACTTCGAGAGTTACCACAAGGACTACCTGAAACACCTTGTCCTGACGCTAATATTGTTCGACAACTACTGGAGCGTTCTGTGATGACGACAGAACTGGGTGCTTCATAATACTTATGTGTGGCATCAGCACCACTGTAATTTGTGGGGTCAATCAGGGCGTTATTATAATCCTTGGGTTTCTCAGCAGCGCTATTAGAGTTGTTTAAAGGTTTTGTTGCTTGGGGAGCTTTTTCAGAGGATGAGCTTTGATCTGTTGGCGAGGTAGAATCTGCTTGCAGTTTTTCTTTATGAATGAGAGGAACACGCCGCGAAGCTTCTAATTTGGCTCTCAAATTACTCACACCTGCTTCAGTCGCAGAATCGTTTACCTGTGATCTCGACTTTCTAATCACCACTACAGGTTCTTCTGATGCCTCGTCTTTGTGTTGATTTTTGACTGGCTGTGTGGATTGGGAAATTTCTTCCCTATGTAGTCTTTGTCTAAGTTTGACTCGGCGTTGGGAAAATTCTTGCTCTGCAACCGATTCCGGTGAAAAAGCGTTACGATTTCGCTCAATAGTATCTTTTTTAGCGTTATTGACAACTGCTGCTGAACCAGAATTTTCAGCAGTGGGAACGATATTGTCTATTGCTGCTGATTCGGTTTGGGCATACACCAAACCGCCGGAGAGCAAGCTGAAGCTGCTGAGCCAACAGAGACTCTGTGCAGGTAGCGAGCGTTGCCATTGATAGTGTGAATGGTTATGGGCAGAGTTATTGCGCTGCGTCATTGGTTCTAGTGGTGTTATGTGTAAGTAGCTTAAGAAGGAGTCAGGAGTCAGGAGTCAGGAGTCAGAATTTATCTTTCTTTTGGTATCTGTCTTTGTGGCAAGAGATAGCTTCTGTTATCTCCCCATTCTTTAACTATTCTGACTCCTGACTCCTGTATTCTGACTCCTGTTACGATATCCCAAACTGATTGTACCGGGCTGAAGGTTAATTTCTGGTGTTATTACTGCTTTCTGTTCAGATGTCTCCATGCGAACACGAAGCTCCCCAGTGTGAGATACGCCAATTACGGTGCCTGTCAGATTATTAACGCATACCTGCTCGCCGATATTTGTGAGCAATTCTAAATATCGAGATAATAATATGTCTACTCCTTCTTGGAATAGGCATAGTATACCGGATTCTATTCCTAGTAAAACTGTCAGGGTTAGCATTTCAAGATTTGAGATTGTTTTTGGATGGTGGTTTGCTTGCCACGTTTCTAAATTGATTCCAGTTTCTGGTACTGGGTTTGCCCAGTTAATACCAACCCCAATGACTGCTTGGGTAATTTGTCCTTTGCTGACTTTGGTTTCAGTCAAAATGCCACCTAGTTTCTTGTAGTTATGGCTGTTTTGATTTGAATTGAGTACATCGTGTGTTACTGAATGTGGTATTGTACTTATGACGGTGTTTTCTATACATGCATCTCTCTTAGGGATGGAAAAGATCACTAAATCATTGGGCCATTTAATCCCAACAGGAATGCCACTGTTTCGCAATTGTCTGGCAATTCCCCAAGCAGTAGCTAAAGTTAGCTGGTAGCTGTTTGTGGCTTCTACTTTGGGTGTAATTGCCACTGAAAGGTATAAACCGCCTTCTGGAGAAATCCACTGGCGACCCCATTGACCCCGCCCAGATGTTTGTTGCTCAGCAATGACGACACATCCTTGTTCAGAGCCGGAATTTAGCAAGTCCCACAGGGTTTGGTTTGTTGAAGATACGGTTTCAAAAAGATGTAGAGAAAATGGTAGATAGGGAAACTTACGCCCTGCGTGGAGGGCTGCTTCTAGTTTTTGCCGATTCAATCCCACGGAAATTAACCCAAAGAAAGCTTGTTCAAGTTAGGATAAATTGGCTGATTTTTATTTTGTTTCTTGGTTTTGTTGACGATGCACACTTGGCACTGGCGCACTTGGGAAGGACTGCCGTACCTGACTTGTAGTCTCCTGGAATCTTGGACTCATGGCTTTTTTACCCAGCAGTTTTGGCCTCAAACGCCATCGGAACTTACAAAGGTATTGCGTCCAGAGGCTTCAGTTTATCGCTTAAAACAGGTACATGGCAATATTATTCTCACTCCAACAGAAATTGCAAATCAGTTGACTGAAGGTGCTGATCAAGTGGAGGGCGATGGGTTAGTGAGTGAGCAGCCTCTACAAGCAATTTGGGTGGCTTCGGCTGATTGTACACCTGTGCTGATTGCTTCGCACAAGACTGGACAGGTTGCAGCAGTACATGCCGGTTGGCGTGGTACTTCAAGCAGCATCGTGCCCCAGGCTATCAAAAGAATGCTCTCACTCGGTAGCGAACTTCAGGATTTGCGAATTGCTATGGGCCCTGCGATCGCCGGTGAGGTTTACCAAGTCTCAGAGCAGGTAGCTGCAGAAGTTGGCAGAAGCATTATAACACATAATGATGAAAAAGAAATTGTCAATGCACTACATCAGTTACCAAATTCCCCCTTGTTCCCAGATCCCAATCCAGGACGGGTACGGTTAGATGTGCGGCGGGTAAATGCCTTACAGATGGAAATGTTGGGCATCAGTCCAGAACAGATTGCGATCGCTCCTTATTGTACTTATCAAACCCCAGAACATTTCTTTTCTTATCGCCGGGACAAACAGAAAAAAGTTCAGTGGTCAGGGATTGTTTCTTAGGAAACAAGAGGGAGCAGGGAGCAGGGAATAGGGAATAGGGAGCAGGGAGCAGGGAGCAGGGAGCAGGGAGCAGGGAATAGGGAATAGGGAGCAGGGAGCAGGGAGCAGGGAGCAGGGAATAGGGAATAGGGAATAGGGGCTCTCTTCTCCCCGCCCTTACAACATGGGCATCTTTGAAATTATAAAAACATTATAAAATTTAATAAATCTAACAAAAAATTTCTGTACAATTAACTCATACTCGTTACGAGTACATCTTAAACTAGCTTCTATCCAGGAAAAAGCATGGATTTGTCAAACTCAAATACCGAAAAGAACTTAGCTGAAGCCTTTGCTGGGGAATCAATGGCAAATCGCAAGTATTTGTTCTTTGCAGAAGTGACTCGCAAGTTAGGGATGAGTGAACTATCAAGTCTGTTTCGGGAAACGGCAAATCAAGAGACAGAACACGCCTTTGCTCACTTCCGATTAATGCATCCAGAGTTGGTAGTGGATGATGTGGCGGCGATCACTGAAGAGCAAAAGAAAGCGATCGCCGCCACCTGTCTAAAATTAGCGATCGAGGGAGAGACTTATGAGTACACCACAATGTATCCAGAGTTTGCAGATGCTGCCCGTGCAGATCGAGATAACAAAGCTGTAGTAGAGTTTGAAGCACAACAAGCGGAGTCCCGCGAACACGCGCAAATTTTCCGCAAAGCAGCCCACAACTTTGGTTTATTGACTCACATCGAAAACCATCATGCACGTCAGTATACAGAAGCACTCGAAGTACTGGAAGGGGGGAACGTTGCACCTAAAGTAGCAAACCAGAAATGGATTTGCCGTCAGTGTTCGATGATTTATGATCCAGTAGAAGGCGACCCGGATTCAGGAATTGCCCCTGGTACACCATTTGACGCAATTCCCGAAGATTGGCACTGCCCCATTTGTGGCGCAAGCAAGAAACTGTTTGTTCCCTATCAGGAAGCTGTAGCGGCATAGGGATTGGGGATTGGGGAGAGAACTTACAGGAGTTCTGCTCCTCTGCTCAAATGAGTTAGCATAGGTACAAAACGCCCTTAGATCTGCAATATGACCCAAACTCCAAATCAAATCCGTTGGACAATTGCCGATTTAGAACTCCTAGCAACTGATGAATGGAAGCGTTATGAAATAATTGACGGAGAACTATTTGTGACCCGCGCTCCTCATATTAAACATCAAGGTGTTGCTGGACGTATCCATGCCCAATTGTTAATTTGGTCGGAACAAACAGGTTTGGGTCAGCCATTTATTACCCCTGGCATCATTTTCTCAGATGCTGATAATGTGATTCCTGATGTTATTTGGATCAGCAATGAGCGATTAGCTCAACTCGTAGACGAAGAAGGACATTTGATAGGGTCTCCAGAGCTAATTGTAGAAATTTTATCACCAGGAAGCGCAAACGAACGTAGAGACCGCGAAGTAAAGCTAAAACTGTATTCAATTAAGGGAGTTCAGGAATACTGGATTGTAGATTGGCGATTAAGACAAATGGAAGTTTACCGTCGTCAGAATGCTCAACTAGTACTGATAGCAACATTACTGGCAAGCGATGAGATGACTTCACCTCTATTGCCTGAGTTTAGCTGTCAGATACAGCGGTTTTTTTAAGTTATCTTAAGCCTGGAAAAACTCGATCCAATTCTAGAGACAAATCGGGAAACCTGGGGAGTGTCGCTGATTCATGTCGCAGTGTAATTTGCCTGGTGCGATAACCAAACTTTCCTTGAGCATCCTGATAAGGCTGAGAGTAGCGTTCTAGTTGATTTGCTACCAAGTTAATAATCCAGTAGTCGGTAATTTCAGCTTCAGCATAAAGTGCTAGCTTTGTATTCTGGTCATAGTTAAGAGTAGAGTCTGAGACTTCTATAATTAGGAGAATGTTTTTTGGTTGAGGATGATTCAATAAGTAGTCATCAGCTTGACCCTGTGCGATCGTAATATCCGGCTCTGGCTCACTATCAGTAGGCAGTATAATCGGTTCTTGCCCGCGAACAACTGCTTTATCTCCTACCAATCTGTCTAATTCATGAAATAACTTTGTATTACAGACAGAATGTTGTGTGCCTTTTGCTGCCATTTGTATCAGTTCTCCTTGAATTAACTCCACTCGGTCATTTTCAGTTAGGAATCCTAGTTCAATGAGGCGATGATACTCGGCTAGGGTGAAGCGTTTAGGAGTTACAAGGGTCATGGAGAAATGTCTGTATATTTAAACTGCCTTATAAACCCTTGACATCTAGGACATCTTAGATTTATTTAACGTTTCAACGGGTAGAGTCGGGGTATTTCTTTCTCGATCAGAATTAATGGTAAAGCTATTGGTCGATTTACCTTTTTTCTTGAAGTTTGGGTATGTCTCTCCGGGAGTTTAATGGGCAGATTTGCGTTTCCCCTTGGAAAAAGCCTCGTCTCGTTAGAGCGCGAGTCATAACCGTATGGATTATAACATGAAAAAGTGATTTCTTATTAAGTGTAAATAGTGGAATATTCCTGACCATTTTTAAAGTTTGTGTAAATTGTAGTCTTGAGATTAATTTTCCTACTCAGTACAAGGCGAAAGCCAGAAAAAACTTTATTTAAAAGGATTTTATGCGGATTCTTCAACGTTAGCCAACAAAAAATAAATTCAATGACTGTAATTTTACCGACAAACATATTCCGAGTAAAGACGTAAATAGAAAATCGATATGAAGACTGGGAATAAATTCCTAGTGTAATCGCTGAAGCCGACTAAAACAGACTTGATCAGCCATGAATGCGCGTTCAAGATGCTTGGTATTGGCTGAAATAGCCCTGGTTTTCACAGAAATAAACCCTAAGGGCGCAGAGCCTTACGCCCCTACGACTGTGGTCTAATAAAGGTGAAAATTGCTGTAATTTAAGAACTTGTCATTTACCATTTCTGCTCACTACTTTTCCTCAAATCTGCAAATTCACTGAAGCTCTAAATTCTCTCTCGAAAAAAATCCCGTAAATCTACTGATACGTTATTTTGTGGTTCTGATAAAAAATAGAATTCAGGAGTCAGAACTCAGAGATCAGAATAAACAACTGGGCAAAAACTTTATTTTGGGGATACAAACCCACTTTGGTTAAAAAATGTATTTCGAGACGCGTAAGCGCTCTTAAATACGGCGTCCTTGTCTGAGTCCTACGGATTTATTCGTGGGTTGATTCTGACGGATGTGTTCTGAATTCTTCAAAAAAATTCTGATTATCAAGTTTATTTGGGTGCATTTATGACAACTATTAAAGTCGATGTAGAGAAGATAAGAGACGTAGATGCTATCGAACTCAGTCATGAATATGTAGATCTATTGAGAGAGATAAGATGCTCTTTAATAGAGAATCTTATAAATCGAAAAACCCTGAAAAAATAGCTTAAATTTATCGGTTTTACAGTATCTCATGCTTTTAGGAAGGTGGTTTATGCATAGAGCATTTATTGAAAATATGTTTGATGTCCCAGAACGGGAAGAAAAGAATGCCTTACCTGCAACAGATGAGGATTTGATAGCTTTAGCTGACAAATTTTCTGGCTTTGAAATCCCCTATAAAGTTTTCTTGCAAGCTATAGCTATTTCTGCTTACGACGTTGCATCTGCTTTTCGCTACGCCGATAACTATCTGACTATCCTCAAGAATGCGAATAAGAGTAAAAATCTGCTTCGCAAACGGCGAGAGACATATTTCAAAACATAGGGAGTTACGCAATCCGGTTCGGTTCAGGGTTGAGTTATTGCCGACTATCAATTTAACCCAGAACAACCGAACCGTATTGAGACCAGGAGTAGTTTTGCCGCTGTTAAGATTACACTTTTCGTTCATAACCTTGCCAATATTTATCCCGAAGTTTACTCTTTTGTAATTTACCGCTTGGTGTTCTTGGCAAAGATTCAGTAAATTCAACACTTCTGGGTAACTTAAAATCAGCAAGTTTACCTCTGACAAAATTGATAATATCAAACGCCGTTGCTTTTATCCCTGGTTTGAGAACGACAATAGCTTTAATGGTTTCTCCCCAATCTTCATCTGGAACACCAATAACTGCTACGTCAGCAACAGATGGGTGTTCATATAAAACATTTTCAACCTCAGCTGGATAAACATTCTCGCCAGCATAGCAGATCATATCTTTAACGCGATCAAAAATGTAAAGATAACCTTCTTCATCAAAATAGCCTGCATCTCCTGTATGTATCCAGCCATCCACCAAAGTTTGTGCTGTAGCCTGGGGTAATTTCCAATAACCAATCATCTGAGCAGGCGATTTGATACAGACTTCACCCACTTCTCCAACAGCTAAGGTTTTTCCCGAACTATTCATAATAGCTACTGATACACCAGGGAACGGTTTACCTGCTGACTTCAGTCTAGCAGAGGTATGAGCATCCGCTGGTAGACTTACAGCACAATTTCCCGTCTCGGTCATACCATAAATTTGGACAAAGTTACAGGAAAAAGTAACCATTGCTTCTCGCAATAATGACTCAGCAATAGGAGAACCCCCGTAAACAATATATCCAAGCGATGAAAAATCTGTTTGTTTACATTTAGATTCAGTTAATAGAACTTGAATCATTGAGGGAACCATACAGGTCTTTGTAACCCGATACTTTTCAATTGCTTGGAGAACCTCAGTTCCAACAAAGGTTTCCAGCAAAATATTTTCAGCGCCAGAAGCCAAACCACGAATAGCCCACCATAAAGCTCCAATATGAAAAAAGGGTAATACCAGCAAACTTTTATCTGTTGAATTCCAACCTATCCAAGTTTTTCCTTGCTTCACAAACTCCTTGGCGATGGCAAAAAAACTGTTATGAGCTAACTGCACACCTTTAGGTCGCCCAGTGGTTCCACTGGTATACATCTGTACAGCAACATCCTGGGGACTAATAGGGATATGCGGAGGGAGATCACTATGATCCTGATACCAGCGATCGTAATTAAGCCAATTTTCTTCAGCTTTTTCTAAAGCAATAAAGGTATTTATAGCATCAAGTTGATCTCTAATAGTTGCTACCAGCTTTTGAAATTGCCAGCCTACAAACAAAACTTTCACATTAGCATCTGTGAGGATGTAGCTAATTTCTACCGCCGCCAATCGCCAATTAATCGGCACTAACACAGCATTTATCTTGTTACAAGCAAATAATATTTCATAACTCTTGAGTGAATCTTTTGCTAATATTGCTACCCGCGATGTAGCTTTAACTCCTTGGGCTAACAGTGCATGAGCAACGCGATTACTTTGTTTGTCTAGCTCTAAATAGGTGAGTGCTTGCTCCTTAAATACCAATGCTTTAGCGTCTTGAAAATGGCAGCCTTGCACCCGTGGTATGTCTGCCAATGTTGTGATTTCATCGTTATATATCATTATCAACCTGCCTGATTGACTGAGCTTGCTTGGGGTGTATCCCATTTTCGTAAATTCCTAGTGCGAGCCGGAAAGCTCGCTTTTAGTACACGTGAGCTTTCCGGCTCACACTACTGATCGTCTTTTTGCAAAACTGGGATGCTCCCGCTTGCTTGTGCCTGATGGAGGCTGATCATTAACTGTTCAGCTAAAATTTGCACATGGGGTTTGGCAATTATGCTATAGTGGTTGCCTGGTATTACATGAAACTCGACTGCTTGATTAGTCAAGCTACCCCATCCCATAGTTGGGTCTTGGTCGTTTTGCACAACTTGTTCACTGGCTTTAAACAGTGTCACTCGGTCTGCATAGACTGAAGGTATGTAGCTTTGCATAGCCCGAAAGTTGGTTTTAAAGACATGGAAGAGATGGCGAAGTGGTAGATTAGTTATTTGCTCTTGTTCCATAACGTAGGCTAGACGTTCTTCCAGCTCAAGTTCCTCTAAGCGCTCAACAGAAAAATCTGCATATTCTGAGGATAAACCAAGGATATCTTGGAAAAATCGGCTCAAAAGTGTCCCATCATCTATCTCTGTAGGCTGTGTCATGGTTATGGGTGGTGTGGCATCAATTAACGCCAGCAAGGCCACCTTCTGCCCTTGGGACTGCAACTGAGTCGCCATTTCCCAGGCAATGACACCTCCCATTGACCAACCTCCTAAAAAGTATGGGCCTTGGGGCTGTACGGTTCGCATTGCTTGGATGTAGTGAGTTGCCATGATTTTGATGTCAGAGCAAGGTTCTTGTTTCCCATCTAGACCGGCTGCTTGTAGTCCATAGAATGGTTGGTTGGGATCTAAATATTGTGCGAGATTTACATAACAGAGAACACCTCCTCCAATGGGATGGACGCAAAAGAAAGGCGGTTGAGAACCGAGTTGAATTTTGACCAAAGGAGAAGCAATTGCTTGGTCTATAATTGCAACATTGGTTTCTGAAAAAACAGTAGTGTACTGGCCCTGAAGTTGTGCAACTATCTGTGCCAACTCAGCTACAGTATCTGCCGCGAAAAGGTTGTCTAAGGAAATTTTTACCTGTAATACATCGTGTAAATTGGATAATATTTGGATTGCCAACAGAGAATTTCCGCCTAACTCAAAGAAATTGTCGTAAACTCCCACTGGCTGGATACCAAGAAATTTTTGCCAGATATGGGCAATGGTTCGCTCAATTTCGTGGCGGGGAGCAACATAGGCATTACTCAGTTGCGGACGTGGATGTGTCGGTTGGGATAAGTTAGCTTTTATGGAAGCATCATTGGCTATTCCTAACAAAGAAATATCCAGATCAATCTTAGTCCTTAAATCTTCAGTAGACACGGCAACTCTGGGGAATGTATTTTCCAGAATCCGCATCAGAACGTCTATACCCTCTTGTGGTAATAGCCCATTTTGCAAGTACTGATTTGCCAGAATACCATATTTTTTGTTAGCAGCTTGCTTGACTGCCTCTACTGACATACCAACTTCCTGCCAATCATCCCAATTAATAGTAACTGTAAAGGTAGCATCTTGGGAAGTTTTGTCATAACAAAAGGCATCCAGAAATTCATTGGCAGCAATATAACCCACCTGACCAAACTTGGTTTTATAGAGGATTGAACTCAGAGATGAAAAAAGAACCAAAAAATCGAGTTTCGTCTGCTGCAAAAGCTGATTCAGGACTAATGTTCCCTTGACTTTTGCTGAGAGAACATTGTCTGTCATTTCTTTGGTTCTTCTGTGAATCACACCTGCATAATCAACTACTCCAGCAGTATGGATCACACCATTGATTTCACCAAACCGCTTTTGAGCTAGAGCGATCGCCTCTGCCATTTGTTGTATATTGGCAACATCGGCACTGACTACTAAAACCTCGGCTCCTAGCTGTTCGAGTTCCTGAATTTTGCGAATCTGGCGACTGATATTGTCCTGTGGATCATGAGTAGCTAACCATTGTGCCCACTCACGGACATCGGGAAAAGCTGAACGTCCTAATAGCAGCAGTTTGGCTCTGACAGTTTTGGCTAAATGTGTCGCCAATACAAAACCGATACCACCGAGTCCACCTGTAATGACATAGACTCCCCTCTCCCTTAACCGCGCCGCGCCTCGCTGCAATGGGACTGGCTCAAAAGTTTGTACCCAACGATGAAGACCACGGTAGGCAACAATTATATCAGTAGATTTTGCTCTCAGTTCCCTAAGCAACTGGTCTATGAGCTGCTGCCGATTTTTGGTATCAATGGTAAGGACAACATCAATGCTACGACAGCTAATATGAGGGTATTCTTGCCCAATTACCTTAACAGAGCCGAGCAAAGTTGCTTTTGTGGGACATAACTCCTCAACTCCAGTCACTGCGTGTATATGATTAGAGACAACTATCAGTTGCAGTTCATGGGTAAAATGTTTTCCCAGAGCCTGTGCTAGAAAATTGAGACTGTGTAGCCCTAAATCTTGAGCTTGATCAAAATATTCCAGTCCTGATACTGTTTGGTTGTTGTCTGTCACGCTCCAAAAATGCACAATGGTTTGGGGGATTTTGCCTTGTGTGACCAGATCATTAATTAAAGTCTCGTAGTCATGCTGTTGAGGATTGAGGGTATATATAACATCCCTAGTAAATTCTGACCCCATTTGTATAGCGATCGCATCCACACCATCTTGTTGCAGCCGTTTGATGATTTGGGAACCTAAGCCGCACTCATCAACAAACACCAGCCAGCAGGACTTTGCTGGATAATTTATCTGCCCAACTGGTGGTACAGATTGTTTCCACATGGGCAGATAAAACCAGTCGGCTATATCTGGCTTTTTGTGCAGTAAGGCCTTTAACTGTTTTTCGGGTTTAATCCAGTAAGGCTGACCCTCAAAGGGATATGTAGGTAAAGGTAGACGATAACGTTGTTCGTGGGCATAAAATCCAGACCAATCCACTTTTACACCAGCAAGCCACAACTTACCCAATGTAGTTAACAACACTTCCACATCTGATTCCCTGTCTTGGGGATGGGGTAAGGAAGTTAAGATCACCTGCTGTGCTGTTTTTGGATTTTGTCTAGCTAATGTACTCAAAGTTCTTCCTGGCCCAACTTCCAGTAAAATTTGTGCTGGTTTTTGCCACAAATGTTCTAGTCCTTGTGCAAAGAGAATCTTCGAGCGCAAATGTTTTGCCCAATAGCTGGAATCTGTGGCTTGTGTAGCTGTAATCCAAGTGCCAGTAAGATTGGAAAGGTAGGGAATCTGTGGGGGTTGCCGATTGACTTTTTTCACCAATTCAGTAAATGGCTCTAAAACGGGTGTCATCATCTCTGAATGAAAAGCATGGGAGGTGTGTAAACGACGACACTGTACGCCTTGAGAGGCTAGTTGTTTCTGTAATGCCTCCACAGCACGTGTAATCCCTGAAACCACACATAGAGATGCTCCATTAATAGCAGCCAAGGAAATCTGTTTGCCCAGTAGAGGTTGCACCTCGTCTTCGGGTAAGGGAATGACCAGCATGGCTCCAGTCGGCAATGCCTGCATTAATTTTCCTCGTGTAGCCACTAAGATTAAAGCATCTTCCAGAGAGAAAACACCTGCTAAAGTTGCGGCGACATATTCACCAATACTGTAACCAATCATGGCTTGGGGATGTATCCCCCAAGACTGCCATAACTTAGCTAAGGCATATTCAGTGACAAATAGTGCTGGCTGGGCAATGGCAGTTTGTTCTAGTTCCAAGGGTGTCCTTTGTTCCCTATGATATAGTAAATGACGCAAATCTAAGCCTAAGTGGGGTTTAAGTATTTCGGCACAGTCATCAACTACCCCTTGAAATGTCGGCTCAGTTTGGTATAATTCCCGACCCATATTCACATATTGCTCCCCCTGTCCGGAGAACATAAATACTACAGGTGGCGCTGGGGATGCTGACGCACTGGTGAAAATTCGTTTTGGGTCTAAATTCAAGAGGGCGATCGCTCCATCTTCCCTGTTGTGACAAACTAACATTCGTCGATGCTTGAATACCTGGCGACCAATTTGGTAGGTATAAGCGACATCAGCCAGGTGAAGATGGGAATGTTGCTGTAAATGCTTGCCTAAATTTGCCGTCGCTGTATCGAGTGCAGAAGGGGTTTTAGCCGATAGCACCAACAATTGCCAAGGTCGGGAATGCCGAGAGGCCATATCTGGCTTCTGGGCTTCTTCCAGGACAACATGGACATTAGTACCGCCAATACCAAAGGAACTAACACCAGCGCGACGAGGACTGTCATTTGTTTGCCATTGTGAAAGGGAACTATTAACGTAAAAGGGACTATTGGCAAAATCAATTTTCGGGTTTGGTTCTTGAAAATTCAGGCTTGGTGGTAAACACTTGTGTTTGAGGGCTAAAACCGTCTTGATCAGTCCAGCAATACCGGATGCTGCATCCAAATGTCCGATATTGGTTTTCAGAGAAGCGATCGCACAAAAGCCCTTGTCATCTGTAGCGGTACGAAAAGCCTGTGTCAGCGCGGCGATTTCTATGGGATCACCAAGCGCTGTCCCCGTTCCGTGGGCTTCTATATAAGTGATGGTCTCCGGTGCAACTCCAGCAATGGTCATAGCTTCGGAAATTACTGCGGCTTGACCATCGACACTGGGTGCTGTGTAACTAACTTTTAGGGAACCATCATTGTTAACGGCTGAGGCTCTAATAACAGCATGAATGCAGTCTCTATCAGCTAAAGCATCTTCCAATCGCTTCAAAACCACGATTCCCAAACCATTACCGCCAATAGTGCCCTGAGCTTGGGCATCAAAAGCTCTACAATGCCCGTCTGGTGAAGCAATGCCCCCCTCTTGATACAAATAACCAATCTTTTGGGGAACCCTGACAGAAACGCCACCAGCCAAAGCCATGTCACATTCCCCATTTAACAAACTTTGACAGGCGATATGCACTGCAACTAATGAAGTGGAACAGGCCGCTTGCACATTCACACTTGGGCCAGTTAAGCTTAATTTATAAGATATGCGTGTAGTTAAAAAATCTTTATCATTTGCCAGTCCGATTTGGAAAATATTCACAGATTCCCAAAGTTTTTGGTTTGGTAAAATGTTGTATAATAAGTAAGTGTTCATGCTAGCACCAGCGTAAACACCAATAGCCCCTCCATCGGTTTCAGTATTGTAGCCAGCAGTTTCCAGCGCTTCCCAAGCACACTCCAAAAACAAGCGCTGTTGTGGATCCATAATCTCAGCTTCTCTGGCGCTAAAGCCAAAAAATGCCGCGTCAAATAGTTCTACATCTTCTAAAATGGCACCAGCTTTGACATAGTTGGGGTGATTGAACATGGCAGGCTCAACACCTGAAGACTTCAGTTCTTCGTCGTCAAAAAAGGAAACAGACTCCACGCCAAAACACAAATTTTGCCAAAAAGTATTGAGGTCTTTAGCTCCAGGAAAACGACCAGACATACCGATAATGGCTATTGCTGATTGATTGATCAAATTATCTGAATGTAAGTCGTCCATTGGCTAATTCTCACGGTTTTTTCATTGATCGAGATTTTTGTCTGAGTTGACTTTGTTGATTTATGGCAGAGCGCCGTACCAGACGGGTTTCAGATCGATCTTGGCGCAGGACAACGGCAGATTTTTTCTTTGCCTCCTGACTTAAATATTCAGCTAAATAGCTGATAGTTGGGTATTTAAAAAGATCAATAATTGATAGCTCTTGGGCAAAAATTTCTCGCAATTTTTGATGCACCTGTACCAGGAGTAATGAATGACCCCCCAGTTCAAAAAAATTGTCATGAACACCAACTTTTTCTAGTTGAAGCAACTTTAGCCAAACCGCAGCAATCATTCCCTCAGTTTCATTCTGGGGTGCTATATAAGCCGCTTCCACATTTGGCTGAATATCTATTTTGAGCAATGCTTGGGGGTTAACTTTACCATTAGGTAAGAGCGGCAAACTATCTAGGATCACAAAGGCAGAAGGTAACATATAGTCGGGTAGCTTCTGCTTGAGGAAATCCCGTAGTTCCCCCACACTGGGTTCCTTTGTTTTAGGGACAATGTAAGTAACAAGGCGCTTATTACCTAGCTGGTCTTCGCGGGTGATAACTACTACCGCTTGTACTTGGTCATGTTGACTGAGTACTACCTCAATTTCTCCTAGTTCAATACGGAAGCCGCGAATCTTCACCTGATTGTCAATCCTACCAAGCAACTCAATATTGCCATCACTAAGGTAACGGGCTATATCCCCAGTTTTGTAGAGACAAGCAGCATCTGAGAATTGCTTTTCTTTCCCTCCCCTGCTCAAGAGCTCCCCTGCTCCTCTGCTGCGACTGAAGGGGTTGGGGATAAATTTCTCTTCAGTCAAATCGGGGCGATTCAAGTACCCACGAGCCAAACCAACACCACCGATATGTAATTCCCCCTTAACACCAATGGGTACTGGTTGGAGATAGGGGTCTAAGATGTAGATTTGTGTGTTGGGAATCGGACGACCGATGGGGGGTTTGTGATTACTGTCGCTGATTTCTGCAACTGTGGCGCAAACGGTTGATTCTGTTGGTCCATATGCGTTAAATATCTGGCGATTACCAGACCATTGCGCTACCAAGTCGCTTGATAGGGCTTCCCCTGCCACGATGATATGCTGCAAGTTAGGCAAATCATCGCTAGGTAGTACTGCTAGGACTGAGGGGGGGAGGGTAACATGAGTAATGGCATGGTGATTTAACAACTGGATTAAATTTGCACCAGGAAGTAAAGACTCCGGTGTTCCCAGAACTAACATGGCTCCAGAACCAAGGGTCATAAAAATTTCCGAGACTGACGCATCAAAGTTCAAGGAAGCAAATTGGAGAACACGGCTATTTGCAGAGATCTTAAATAACTGTATCTGTGACAAAGCTAGGTTGCATAATCCTTTGTGGGTGACTAAAACTCCCTTGGGTTTCCCTGTAGATCCAGAAGTATAAATTACATAGGCTAAGTTATTAGTCTCAGCCCCACTCACTAGATTTTCCTCGCTAAATTCGCCAAAGTCCCTATCCAAGTAAACTACAGGTATTGACGGTGATCCTAGATCTACTTGGGACTGGGTAAGTAGCACCGACACTTGGGCATCATTCAAGATATACTCTAAACGTTCTTGGGGATATGTTGGATCTAGTGGCACATAAGCACCACCTGCTTTCAAAATCCCCAGTACTCCCACTACCATATTTAAAGAACGCTCAACACCAATCCCCACCATCACCTCTGGTTTCACCCCGAGAGTTTGCAAATATTGTGCTAATTGATTGGCGCGACTATTTAACTCCCGGTAGGTCAAAACCGCATCTGCAAATACCACCGCCACTGCATCGGGTGTTTGTTCTACCTGTGCCTCAAATAGCCGATGGATACATTGATCAGTAGAATACTCTATCTCGTGATGATTCCACTCATCTAACAATTGATGTCGTTCAGAATCACTTAGCAGAGGTAATTCCCTAATTGGCTGGTGAGGATTGGCGACAATAGCTGCAAGCATGATCTGGAAATTAAGCGCCATCCGAGTCATAGTATCCGCCTCAAATAAGTCGGTGTTGTATTCCCACCATCCCCGGAGTCCCCCTGCGCTCTCCCCTAGTGACAAGGTTAAATCAAATTTGGCTGTAACATTCTCTATATCCAAGGGAGTGAGATGTAACCCTGGCAATTGCAATTTTTGCATGGGTGTATTTTGCCAGGCAAACATCACCTGAAACAGGGGACTATGGCTGAGGTTACGTTTTGGACTGCAAACCTCCACCACTTGTTCAAAGGGTACATCCTGGTGTGCATAAGCTTCGAGGGCTACTTGTCGCACTTGAGTCAACAACTCAGCAAAACTGGGATTCCCTTGGATGTGAGTACGTAGCACTAAAATGTTGACAAAAAAGCCAATAAGTGGTTCTATCTGTTGATGGTTGCGATTAGCGATGGGGACACCGATGGGAATGTCATCTTGACCACTATAACGGGAAAGTAAGCTGACAAAAGCCGCCTGTAAGGTCATAAACAGAGTTGTACCTGACCTTTGGCTGAGAGTTTTCAGTTTCTGAGTCAGTTCTGGATCGATCTGAAATTTCCAGCTACTACCTTGAGAAGTCTGAATCGGTGGACGGGGTTTGTCTGTGGGCAATTCTAACAGGGGTGGCGCATCAGCTAACTGTTGCTTCCAGTAATTGAGCTTGGCTTCATAGACTTCCCCACGTAACCACTGCCTTTGCCAAAGGGCAAAGTCAGCATACTGGATGGGTAAAGCTGGTAAGGGGGAAACCTCTCCCAATGTAAAGGCTTGATAGAGAGTGGATAACTCATGGATGAATACCCCCATTGACCAACCATCAGAGATAATGTGGTGCATGGTTAACACCAACACATGGGAGTCTTGACTTAGTTGCAAGAGACTGAGCCGTAGTAAAGGGCAGTTATTGACATCAAAGGGTTTTTGTGCATCTGAGGTGATTAACTGTTGCACTTTGGCTGATTGCTCATGTGACTCTAACCCTTGTAAGTCCACAACTGTTAGAGTCACGGTAGCAGTGGGGTCAATCACCTGCACTGGATTGTTATTCATCAGCCTAAAGCTGGTACGCAGGATTTCGTGACGTTGGACGATCGCCGCTATTGCTTGTTCAAGGGCAGCTATTTTCAGTTTCCCAGTCATCTGTAGGGCTGTGGGCATATTGTAGCTGGCACTTTGGCTCTCCAGTTGGTGCAGGAACCAGAGTCTAGCTTGAGATAATGACAGGGGTGGGGGTGTATCCCTTGGCGCTTGGTTGATGGTTGATGTCGTCACTCCAGAAGCCGTTTGGCGACGAATCCAAATTAACTCGTTGAGTTCTGCTACCGTCGAGGATTCAAATAAGCAGCGCAGGGGTAACTCTACAGCAAAAGTTTCTCGTAATCGAGAAATCACTTGAGTGGCTAGTAAAGAATGGCCTCCCAATTCAAAGAAGTTATCGTGGATACCGATGATTTCTCGTCCCAGGACTGTAGCCATGATACTAGCTATAACTTCTTCGGTAGGAGTACGTGGTGGAACAAAGCCATGCTCACTATTCAACTCCATCGGTGCTGTGAGTGCGCGGCGGTTGATCTTACCATTGGGAGTGAGAGGTAATGCCTCTAAGCTAACAAACACCGCAGGTACCATGTAATCAGGTAATTTCTGTTTGAGGAAGCGGCGTAGTTCCGTGATATTAGGTTGCTGTTGTTTAGGGACAATATAAGCTACTAAGCGCTTATTACCTGGTTGGTCTTCGCGGACAATAACTACTACTGCTTGCACTTGCTCATGTTGGGCGATCGCTCCAGCAATTTCGTCTAGTTCGATGCGGAAGCCGCGAATCTTTACCTGATGATCGCTCCTACCAAGCAACTCAATGTTACCATCATTGAGGTAACGGGCTAAATCACCAGTTTTATAAAGGCGAGATTTTGGTTCATCGCTAAAGGGATGAGGGATAAATTTCTCTTCCGTCAAATCGGGTTGATTCACATAGCCACGAGCCAAACCAACACCACCAATATATAATTCCCCCACTACGCCAATGGGTACGGGTTGGAGATAACGGTCTAGGATATATATTTGTGTATTAGCTAAGGGATGGCCAATAGGTACTAGCTCATTAACGGACAGATTGACACCAGGGTTTTCATAATAGCAACTGTCAATGGTGGCTTCAGTAACTCCATAGGAATTAATTAAGCGTGTTTCAGAACCACATAAATTCTGAAATTCTTGATATTCTTTCACATACCAGCTATCGGAACCAACCACTAACAACCGCAGAAAGTGGAGATGCTGCTGGGTTTTTTGCAGATATTCCCTCAAATTCCGCAACACCGCCGGCACAAACTCGGCACAATCAACCCCTTGCTCACACATTAATTTATATAGCTGTTCGGGAACCAACAGTGATTCTTGGGGACAGAGAACCAACTTCCCACCGGAACACAGCGATCGCACCAAATCCCCCGAAAACACATCAAAAGAGAAATTAGCCATTTGTAGATGACTACTGGTTCTGGTGTGTAACTCATAGGCTTGTTCCCAAGCAAAATAGGCATTAACCAGACTGCGATGAGCGATCGCTACTCCTTTTGGTGTGCCAGTAGATCCTGATGTATAAATAACATAGGCTAAGTTTTCCGGTGTCGCCTCACTCACTGGATTTTCCTGACTGTTCGCACTAATCCCCTCCCAGTCTGCATCCAAACAAACCACATGGGCGTTGTTTTGAGGCAACTGTGCTACCAATTGCGCCTGAGTCAATAGCACAGATATTTGCGAATCTAATACCATGTACTGCAATCGCTCTGGGGGTAATTGCGGATCTAAGGGTACATAAGCCCCACCCGCTTTGAGAACCCCTAACAGTCCGACCACCATCTCACAGGAGCGCTGAACACAGATACCGACAAGCACCTCTGGTTTGACTCCCAATGTTTGCAAGTGATGTGCCAATTGATTGGCTCGGACGTTTAATTCCTGGTAGGTCATCTGCTGGGAACCAAACACCACAGCCACTGCATCAGGAGTCTGTTCTACTTGGACGGCAAATAACTGATGAATACACTGATCTTGAGGATACTCTACACGAGTATTATTATACTCAACAAACAACCGATGTTGCTCCGTTGCCCTCAGTAGAGGCAACTTTGAAATTTGCTGCTGAGGATGGGCGACAATCCCCTCCAGTAAGGTTTGGAAATTGTCTGCCATCTGGCTAATGATTGCTGCATCAAATAAGTCACTATTGTATCTGAAGGTGCCAAGAAGTGATTCTGTAGTCTCTACCATGTTTAAGACTAAATCATTCTGACCTTCTTCCTGGGGGATGACAAATGGCTCCAGTGATAACCCTCCCCAATCGGCGATCGCTTTGGCTTGGGTGGACAGGGATAAACCGATGACTTCAGTAACCTGCTGCAACTGCAATAGATTAAATGAAATTGGAAATATTCCCAGGTAGGAGCGATCGCTTTTGTGTTGTAATCTCTCGACTAGTAAAGGTGAAGGATAATCTTGATGGGCGAGTGCAGCTAATACTGTGGAGCGCACTTGACTAAGAAATGCGCAGAAGCTAGGATTCCCCCCAATATTGACTCGCAAGGCCAGCATATTCACAAAAAAGCCCACAATTGAGTCAAATTCTCCCCGACTCCGGTTATTCACTGGAGATCCCACCAGAATATCTTCTTCACCTGTGTAACGGTGCAGTAAAACTACAAAAGCTGCTAACAGAGTCATGTACAAAGTTGCTCCTTGAGCCTTGGCCATTTCTCTGAGATGGGCGGTGAGTTCTGGGGTTAAATTGAAGTTATAGGATGCTCCTTGATTGTTGGTAATGGGCGATCGGTGTTGCCGAGTTGGTAGTTTTATTACTGGTAACTCACCAGCTAATTGCTGTTCCCAATAGCGCCAAAGTTCTTCTCCCACAGGAGTTGTTAGCATTTGGTGTTGCCATTGCACAAAGTCTTGATATTGCGATTTGATGGGCGGTAGGGAAATCTCTTGACCAAGATTTTCGCCTTGGTAAAGTAGGCGTAACTCATCTAGAAGTATCCCAAATGAGAAACCATCCACAGCAATATGGTGTATGGTCAATAAAAATACATAGTCTTGGGGGGAACGAGTAAACAGATTTACGCGCAATACAGACCCTTGTTCTAAATCGAAGGGCTGACGATATGCGGCGATCGCTCTTGTGGTCAATTTATCCCAGTCCCACGTTGCAGCGTTGATTTCTTCAAAGTGGACTTCTTGATATTCATGCACCTTTTGCCAAGGTTCTTGCTCTCCTTGAGCAAATGTAGTGCGGAGTGTGGGATGGCGCAGGATCAACTGCTGACAAGCGCGTTGTAAGGCGGGGACATTTAAATGAGAGCGGATGCGGACTGTAAAGGCCAGATTGTATGCTGGACTTTCTGGCGCCAACTGGTACAAAAACCACAACCCTTGTTGACCCTGGGACAGGGGATAAGATGAGGAAGTGTTGGGGCCATCGCCTAGTAACTGGATAATTTCTGCCTTATATTGCCTAATTTGATGTAGCAGTGTGGGAGTTAATACTTCTTTGGCACCACGATAACGCAGTTTTTCTCCATCAATTGACAATTGGATATTTTTCTGATTTAGTTCTTGGAGCAATTCCCCTAAATTCATATTTCACCTTCCAACCAATCATCATCATTTCCATCCATCACGGGGGCTATTTGTTCATCCTGGCTTGGTATTTGGGAACTACCTTGAGCATTGATCAAAGAAGGACTCAATTCTATTGCCAAACTAGCAATACTGGCATCTTCCATGAATTTGATAGCAGATACATCTATTTCTAAGTCAGTTCTGAAGCGATTCCTCAATTTCATTGCTATCAAGGAATCAATTCCCATGTAATTCAGAGGCTGTTGTATATCTAGTTGGGATGCACTAATCCCTATAGCTTGAGCAACTAGCTCCTGCATATAATTTGTTAGGAGTGCTTGATTTTCACTTGCAGTCCCTTGTGTCAGTTTTTGTAAAAGATGGTGTTGTTGTCCTAAGGTTTGATCTACTTCTGTTTCGCCCATAGGTTTGGAGTGTATCAACGATACAAAATTTTTCTGTTTATTTTAGGTTGCTGACTATACACTTACAGATGTGCGACTATCATCAAGGCTAATGTCTGGCTCACTCTTTAAAATCGCAATAGTAACATCACCTTCAGACCAACCATCATTGCTATCATAAAAGGTGCATGAAGTTTTTAAAATGATTAAATTTCCTCGCTCTGAGGATTTATTAATTGATAAGGTTCCCTGGAACTGATGAGAATTTATTTGTTTTCTAAATGTGCTGGAAAACTTAACAATCAGAAAATTACTCAGTTGGCAACGTTTATAAATTGCTAGATCCCAGTCTTTCATGACTGTCAGCAATTTATGTTCCACCGCATAAGCAATCATCACATAAGATAACTGGTTATAACAAATATTAAACTCTACGGAATTAAAGTGTCCTGTATCGGCAATATAACAAGATACGGGAATGGAGAATTCTCCTTTGATTGAGAGGATATTTTTATTTTCACGATTAAATTTTTCCGGTGCTACTTTGGAGTCCAAATATTGACATTGAGCCTTTTTTAAATACTTACAATCATCTTTGTATGGTTCAAGAATAATACGTAATAAATCTTGGCTGACTTCTTCTATTTTGGTAAATTCATCGTTGATATCCACAGCAGTTCTCCTGTATAAATTAGGGAAGATAAAATGGTAATTCATCGTAAATACCAATGCGGTAGCTGACACTTTTTTCCCCTTTAGGGACTGTAGAAGCCATATGATTCAGGGTTCTGTTGTCCCATAATAAAATGTCTCCATCTTTCCAGACATGGGTATGAATATGCTCATCACGCTCAATAAAGGAAAATAACTTCGGCAAAATTTCTTGATTTTTTTCATAATCAAGTCCTTTGATCCCAGTAGTAAAACCTTGATTCATATACAAGATTTTTTTGTGTGTCACGGGGTGCGTAATCACAGCCGGATGTTTAACAGGTGGAAATCTCTTCTCCAAATCATCTAAAATATCGATTATGGCCTGATCAATGTCTGATGCTTGCACTTTATAACGCCATTTCGCCTCGTGGATCAGATAATTTCCATCGATATAGCTGCTCAAATTTGCAGGCAATTTTTGATAAACCTGCTGCATATCGATATAATAGGTTTCTCTAATAGAATTGGGCAGTACTTGTGGATATAACATCGTCAAGGGCAATGGTTCCTCAAGAAATGCACAATCAGTATGCCAATATCTACCAGTACCAGCAACACCAAACTTAATCCCATCTTTGGGAACATTAGAAGAGACAAATATTTCGGGATAATCTGGGTGATGATAGTTATCTTGGGGATAAATTTGTGGTGTACCAATTTTACGAGCCAATTCTAAATATTGATTATCGTTAATATCTTGTTCTCGAAAAATTACTAATTTATGCTCATATACCAGTTGCTTAATTATCTCGACTTCTGCTTGATTAATCACAGCAATATCTAGATCTAAAACTTCGGCTCCAATATGTTCTGGAGATGGTCTATCAATTTTCATGACTTGCTTCTTACCTCATCATAATGTTGGGAACACATCTCAACCGCCAGGACCAAGCCAAAAGAGCGCAACGTCTTAACGAAAAGCTAGATTAAAGAGCAGGCGATCGCCGAAAATTTCTGATCAAAAATGAGAAAATGGTCATGGTCGGCATCAACTTAAGGCGGGACAGATTTTCGCTATCACAATGCTCAAACCCTTGCATGCTGGAACCTTGTCAGGGCCAGTTTCCCCACCTTAAGTTCATACCCGTCATGGTAACGTTGCTGCTGTAGTTAACTATTTTCCTGGGTTAAAAATATCTTTTGCAATCAAAACCCTCACCAACTGTGTGGATCATTCTTTGTAAGCAACTCTAGTCTATAAGCATACTATAAATTCTGTGTTATTGGCAAGAAATATAAATAAGGGTATCAACTTAAGGCGGGAAATCCCACAGGGAGAACCTTCCAGCCTGCAAGGGTTTGAGCATCGCTATGAGCAAAATTCTGTCCCGCCTTAAGTTGATATCCTATGGTTTTTCAGCACCAAGCTAAGTTTTACAGATTGTCATTTGACTTATGAGACATACTCTCCTCATAATGTTCGTAGCTTTTGTGCAACTCGAAATTAATTTAGCTTGAAAATTGCATCTAGTGTGGCTCAACTGATCCACGCGAGACCTGTGATGATCAAGATGTTTTTAAACTTGGACGACATGATTTTAGTCGTGCCGATTGTCGTATCTGCTTAGCTTTTTTAAGCGTTTTGCGGGTGTAGTTTGCTATTGAATATGTAAGGAAGTAGGGTGGAAAAACAGAAATTATCTATTTGGATGTTGTTGACAGCATCTGTGTCAGTTTTAGTGACTTTTCCCGCTTATGGTGATGTGGAGAAAGTCAACACTATACAAGGGAAACAAGAGACAACAAATTCACCAGTACCTATTATAAACATTCCCCAACTGAGTGACATTCCCCGTGCCCCAACCAGTGTCAAAGACTGGCTGGCGCAAGAAGCACAAAAGAATCAAGTTACCCAAGTCACAGGTGTGCGTCTGAACTCCACAGCTAGTGGTCTGGAAATCATCTTAGAAACTCCGACAAATCAGCTGCAAAGCACAATCAAAAGCGAGAGAAACACCTTCAGTGCTGTCATCCCTAATGCTCAACTGAATCTACCGTCAGGGAATTCCTTTCGGGCTGAAAATCCTCGTGATGGCATCACAGAAGTAGTATTAGTTAATCAGGATGCTAATAGCATTTTAGTGACAGTGAAGGGTGCTACGAGTATACCGAAAGTCCAGCTATTGGGGAACAACCAAGGTTTAATTTCTCCCCTAGTCTCAAATAGCTCATCCCCACCACCACAAACACCAAGTCAAGGTGAAAAACCCATTGAACTACTAGTAACGGGGGAGCCAGACAGTTACAAAGTACCCACTGCTAGTACAGGAACTAAATTCTCGGTACCACTACGGGATATTCCTTTATCAGTGCAGGTGATTCCGTCTCAGGTAATTGAAGATCGGCAGATTGTGCGTCAAGACGACATCACCGATAATGTGAGCGGAGTTCAAAAAATCATAGGTTATGGAACTGCATCAGCCTATATAATTCGGGGTTTTGCCGATTTTGGCTATTTCCGCGATGGGTTTCGTGGCCCGGTAGGTCTGACTCCTGGTGATACCACCAACATCGAGTCAATCGAGGTGTTAAAGGGGCCAGCATCGGTGCTTTATGGTAGTGGTTATACTGAAGGCGGTCTACTCAATGTATTGACAAAAAAACCCCTGGATACACCTTTATATAATACTAGTTTCATTGCAGGTAGTTACGACTACTACCGTTCATCCTTAGATTTTACAGGTCCACTCACCACCAATAAGGCGCTGCTCTATCGGCTGAATGCTTCCTATGAAAATGCAGGTAGCTATCGTGATTTTATTAACAATCAGAACTTCGATTTAGCACCGGCTTTAACCTGGCAAATTGACAAAAAAACAACTCTTGTTACCCAAGTCGAATATCAACACTCGGATTTCGTCGTTGATAGTGGACTCCCCCTTGTACCACAATCATTGCAAATTCCGATCAGCAGATCTCTGGCAGAACCAGGTGCAAATACTAGCTATCTAGATTCAACTTCGGTTACTTATACCCTAGAACGAAAGTTTAGTGATAACTGGAGCTTTAAGCAAGGATTTAACGCGCTTCTGGCTAACCTAGACTTAGGCTCTTACACAGATTACTATTCACCAACCCTGAATGCAAATGGTACGGTCAATCGGCTGATATTAAAAGGGCCTGAGCAAAGTGAAAACTATACATTAACAAATGAATTATTTGGTAAGTTTAGCACTGGTTCAATCAACCACAATGTTTTAGTGGGAGTAGAGCTATACCGACGGGAATTAAGTAATAATTTTCTCGGTGCATTGATTGCACCGATTAATATTTTTAATCCAGTGTATGGAGCGCAACCAGGTTCTTTCAGTTATCAACTGGGACTAACTGGACAACATGGTGCAGACGATCTGGGAATTTATGTCCAAGATTTGGTCGAGATTGTACCTAAGCTGAAACTACTGGTAGGCGGTCGTTTTGATTCAAGTAACTCATCTGCCAAAGATGCACCTGGTGGCAATTTAATTAACGATCAGGTAGACAATAAATTCTCGCCGCGAGCTGGTATTGTCTATCAGCCGAGTAAGACCACTTCCCTTTATTTCAATTGGTCTAACTATTTTAATCCTATATACTCTGGTACGAGTCAAACAGGAGCATTATTCAAACCGGAAACAGACGAACAATTTGAGGTAGGAATTAAGCAGGAATTTCTGGAAAATCGTCTTTCAGCTACACTAGCGTTATACCAAATTGCTCGGAAAAATCTACTCACACCAGACCCAACTAATCCACTTTATAGCATTCAAACGGGAGAACAAAAAAGCCGGGGGATTGAACTAGATGTGGTGGGACAAATATTGCCGGGATGGAAAGTCATTGCTACCTACACTTACACAGATGCCTTTGTTAGCCAAGATAATACTATTCCTGTAGGTAGTCGGTTAATTGGTGTACCCTATAACAGCGCCAGTTTGTGGACAACTTACGAGTTGCAAAGTAGCAATTTGAAGGGGTTGGGGTTTGGTTTGGGACTGGTGTATTCAGGAGACTATGAAGTAGCATTGCCGAATACTTTCACTGCGCCCTCCTACCTCAGAGCAGATGCTGCTTTCTTTTATCGCCGCGATAAAATCCGCATTGGTCTGAATTTTAATAATATATTTAATACTCAGTATTATTATGCTCAGATTGGTGCTTTGTCTCCAGCGCCACCTTTTAATGTGCGGGGTTCAGTGTCTTTCGAGTTCTGATTAACGTAGGAAACTTGATCTTGATGATTAGTACCAAAGGTTTGCAGAAACTAGGGTTATTGGGTAGTTTGTATATGTCACAGTTCATCCCCACGATGTTTCTGTTTCAAGCCCTACCCGTATTCATGCGTCAGCAGGGAGTTTCTCGACAAGCAATTGGTTTGCTGTCATTATTGCTCCTACCTTCCATGCTCAACTTTCTCTGGGCCCCTCTACTAGATCGCTATAGCTTCACCACTGTTGGACATTATCGGTTCTGGGTGATCTGCTTTCAACTCCTCATTGCCTGCACTACTGTTGCCGGTGGTTTACTTGACATTCAACATAATTTTACTGCTCTGTTGATTTGTTTGTTTGTCATGTGTTTCTTTTGTTGTCTGCAAAACATTGCTACCGATGCTTTGGCTGTGGGGTTGCTGAATGTCAATGAGCGCGGTTTGGGTAATGGGGTGCAAATAGGTGGTAGTTATTTAGGGGCTGTGATTGGCGGTGGTTTGATGTTGAGCTTGCTCAATTACTGGGGATGGAAAGGCACTATGTTTACCTTGGCGCTGCTAGTGGTAATGGCGCTGCTCCCAATTTTATGGCATAAAGAACCCAGGAGAAATAATCAATCGGGGGCTGAGTCTCTAGGCTCAACTCTGACTTGGAAAAATCTAGTCAAATTTTTTCGTCGTCCGGGGATCTGGAGTTGGTTGCTAATTTTAGTACTTTATATGAAAGGTAGCGCCATCGCCGGCACCATGTATCGTCCTTTTTTGGTGGATATTGGATTGTCTTTAGGAGAAATTGGCTTTTTACTAGGAGTAGTCAGTTATAGTACTGGTGTATTTGCAGCATTGACTGCGGGTTTACTGATTAATCCCCTGGGGCGAAAGCGATCGCTAATTCTCTTTGGTTTGCTGCAAGCTGTAGCGATCGCCATCTACCTGCTACCAGCATTTGGGATGAAAAGTTTACCCATACTCTATTTAGCGGCCATCGCCGTACAGTTCTCTAGCAGCATGGCCAGTACAACTATATCAACTATTATGATGGACAAAAGCGAACTAGCGACAGCCGGCACAGATTACTCCATTCAAGGCTCGGTGGGTTCCTTTAGCGGTATTGCGGCGGCGGCGATCAGTGGTGTAATTGCTGAAGCCTTTGGCTATCGGGGAGTATTTGCCATTAGTGTGGCGATCGCTATCCTGGGTGTGGCAATAATTGCCATAGCCTTTGATGACACTAGAAAAGACCAGGACTCAGCCTTTACCCCTAATTAACCCCCTATGGGAAAACTAAAAGTCGATGATACACAACGGCTACCCCTTTGGCAACCCCTCTGGGTGCGGGATTTTCTGCTGCTGTATATTGGTGAAAGCATTTCCCTCCTTGGTGATCAATTTTACTTAGTGGCTTTGCCTTGGCTGACTATCCAATTGACTAATTCTCCTCTGAGTTTGGGTACAGTCCTCATGGCAGCTGCCATTCCCCGTGCTATGTTTCTGCTGATTGGTGGTGTAGTGAGTGATCGCCTACCGCCCCGATCAATCATGCTGCTTTCCAATGCCTTGCGTGCGGTGCTGACGGCATTACTAACAGCGCTGGTTATGTTCCAGAAACCGCAACTATGGCATCTTTACCTATTTGCCATCAGCTTTGGCATTATAGATGGCTTTTTCATCCCCGCCACTAAGTCCATTATCCCCAGTCTTGTCACCAGAGAATTGTTGGCCGCCAGTAACGCCTTGAGTATGGGAACTACCCAACTCCTAGTACTGATTGGACCTGCTCTCGGTGGTTTGCTAATTGCTACAACCGGCATTCAGACCGCATTTGCCATCGATACTGCCAGCTTCCTAGTCACAACGTCAACACTTCTGCTGATGAAAAACAGCCATCAAACAAGTGCTGCTTTTGACTCGTCTATGAGAAAGCCCACTTTCAGGAGGAAAATTTTTAGTTTAATTGCTGGTATTTATGAGGGATTAAACTATGTGTGGAATAATCGCCCGCTGAGAGTGATTTTGCTAGTTATCACCATATTAAACTTAATTTTCGTCGGTCCATTACAAGTTGGTATCGTCTCATTGGCTCAAAGTCGCTTTCCTGGTGGTGTCATCGCTTTAGGGATCATGAATTCAGCATGGGGTGGTGGTGGTTTGTTAGGGACACTAATGCCTGGAGTCCTCCGCCGTTTTCCAAAGCTTGGAGTTCTAATGCTGAGTCTTGCTAGTATCCAAGGTTTTGGTATGTTCCTGCTGGGGTATATACCAAATATAGTTTGGGCTGGCGTGACAATAGCTATACTGGGGTTTTGTAGTGGCTTTTTTACTGTTTTAGGAATTACCTGGATTCAAAAGCAAACTTTACCTGAAATGTTAGGAAGAGTTATGAGCTTGGGAATGCTTTCTTCCTTTGGGGTTGCTCCTTTTTCCTACGCTTTAGCTGGAACTTTAGCTGCTTTAAATCTGACGATTCTTTTCAGTGTTGCAGGTGGTATCATGCTCATAATGAGTCTCTTGTTGACGGCAAATCCATCTGTACGCAGGATTGATTAACACGAACTGTATTGAGCAATGCGAACGATTGATTAAGTAACCAGAGAGCAGTTGTTTTCCGATGAGGTCTAGTCTAACGGTCACCAGTAGCAGGCGGTGCAGTGGACGGCGATTGAGTTTGCTGTCGATGTCTTTTACGTTCTTGAAGTTCCCGGTGACGCCGTGAACCTTCTATCGCATATTCAGTTGTGATCGCCACTCCACGCCTACCACCACTTGCGGGTTTTAATTTCCAATCTCGCGCTTGTCTAAGGGTTTCTTCATCCAAGTCTCGGTCTCCACTGGAGTGAGCTAAACGTAGATTGGTAACATGACCTTTTTCGTCAGTATCGACAGCCACGTCCACTTTACCTTCAATTCCTCGCCGTCTTGCGGATTCTGGATACTTGATCCTACACTCCCGACAAGCTGCACGACCATTACCATCACCTGAAGAATTTCCCCTGCCATTACTATTTCCTGACTCCATAGCAGATCTCTCACCGTTTCCTCGTTCATTTGAGCCACTTTTAGAGCCAGTACCAATGCCCGTAGGGGCGTATTGCAATACGCCCCTACCTGAACTTACTGCAAAGGTGGAGCGCTTGCTGCCATCAATTCTACCTGAGTCTGCACTATTTCCAGCATTTCCCTTGCTGGCTCTGGAATCTCCTAACCTCCTCAACTGCTGTGTTAATTTTTTACTACCTTGCGCTTGAGGTGAGGAGTCACTGGCAGATCCCAAGTTAAACTGAGGGTTTGGCGCTGGTTTTGAACGACTTACAGGCTGAATCGGGGTTGACTCTAGTTGGGTAGCAACTACATGGGGCGACGTTTTCAAAGGTTTTGAAGATTCAGATATTTGCGCCTTCGACTCCGGTTCAACTGGTTTCGGTTGTCTAGCAGGCTGTGGCTTTTCAGTTGCTTCGGTAGTTCGAGTCGGTCGAACTCGTTCTGAGGGAGTCTTTAAGTGATCAGAAAGTTTTTGTACTGGCACAGTAGCCAATTGAGCCTGTTTTTGCGCAATAACTCTTAAGGGGGATGGAGCTTGAGCGCTGACATTCTGTGGTTGATCTGGGCGGAAAACATCAGTTTTCCTATTCCTACCTCCACTGAGAGCGATCGTTCCTGAACCTCTTGCTGAACCAGTGTGAATATTGCCACTACTAACAGAACCTAGTTCTGATTCTTTTTTCTCTAGAGGCGGTTTTGACTCTAACGGTGTCGTCGAATCAACTATCACTATATCTATCGGTTGAAGTTCCCGATTCGGCACTCTTGTCAAAGCATTATCTGTCCATAGGGACAGTACGGCGAGTACAGCGATATGCAGCCCTAGGGAACCAATCAGACTGTAAGCCAAAACAAACTTGAGCGCCTTAGCTTCTTTGGAACGCTGCTCAACAGCAATACCGGAAAAGCTCATAGCTTATTGCTACCTCTTTTCAAGAATCTCTTTATATTAGGATGCATCAAGACAAATATCAAGATTTCGTTGCTGTTAAGTGATTCCGTCATGCTCATGTGCATCTTCGCTCAAGAATTTGGGGTCAATTTCCAAGGCGTGGTTGAGGTCAAATGCTCCCACACCTAAAAGTACATCCATTTGTAACTCAGAATTGCGGGTACGGTAGATTTTTGCCATAACATTTATTAAGCGAATCCGCCTTTCCAACTCGTCCAGTTGTTCTGGTGTCACCAAGTCAGTTTTATTGAGTAAAATTACATCAGCAAAGGCAATCTGTTCCTGCGCTTCACTGCTTTCCCAGTGCTGCCAGCGCTAAGGGTAAGCTGTCGCGCCTACAAGTTGCACTCCCCGGATTTCTCGCAAAGTACTGAGAAAGACTTCATCTTGACCGCAAATTTGACAAGCTGTCTTTTGACAACCACTATCGTATTGACTTAAGTTTTATGTTTGGTAACTTGTCAATAACCCCGTTATGATTGACCATCAAACATCCCGCCGGAAAAAGCTGAAATTGCTGGCGATCGGTATTGCACCCCATGATGGTTTATTATCGATTGGGATTTCGCCGCATGGATTAATTTCAATTGGTGCCATTCCCCACGGGTTAATATCTATTGGGCTAGTACCAATGGGTGTCATTTCCGTTGGGTTTGTCTCAATGGGACTCCTAAGTGTTGGAATGATTACGATGGGATTGGTTAGTCTGGGTCGAATGAATATGAGCCTGATAAAACTGGATCAGACAGGGATACATTACCAGCAACAGGAATCAGATATGAATCCCCATCACCATATGTAATGATAGAGTTTTTATATTTTCTATCAAGAATTCAAACTAGGATCACAAATATTCAGGTGTTAAAACTACTCAGCCAGATACGTCAATAGGGCGAAAAGCTGAGGGGTAATGTTTTACCAGAATCCCCGTCTCTTTAGCGCGGGGAGTGGTTCAAGATAAGATACATTTCAGGAAAGAGATGCATTGTACTTCATGACCCAAACACTACCCATACAAAAGCAAAAGCTAATTACCTTTGATCAATTCATCGAATGGTATCCGGAAAATTCAACACTACGTTACGAGCTACATAATGGAGTCATTGTAGAAATGCCATCTCCAACTGGTGACCATGAAGATGTTGTAGGTTTTTTAACCCAAAAAATAGCAGCAGAGTTTGAGCGGCAGAACCTACCCTACCGTATCCCAAAATCAGCTTTAGTCAGAACATCTAGTGCCGAATCTGCGTATATATCTGACGTCTTGTTAATAAACCGTGACAATCTCAAAAATGAACCGCTGTGGAAAAAACAATCGACCGTTATTTACCCCGAAACTGTACCGTTAGTAGTCGAAGTCGTTTCAACCAACTGGCGCGATGATTACCACAATAAGTTTGGGGACTATGAAGAGATGGGCATCCCAGAATACTGGATTGTAGACTATGCCGCGTTGGGTGGGCGCAAATTTATCGGCAACCCCAAACAACCTACTATTTTCGTGTGTGAGTTAGTGGACGGAGAATATCAAATGAACCCGTTTAGGGGTGCTGACCGTATCGTATCGCCTACTTTCCCACAGTTAAACTTGACCGCGCAACAGGTTTTTGATTCAGTTATGTAGATTTATTGCACGTTTCCCTAGTTGTTACCAATGGAGGTTTCAGAGGAACGAACCACGGAGGCGCAGAGGAAGCAGAGAAATAGGTTACACCAACTTGCTTTTCAATCGGACGAGTGTGACAATTTAATCTCCCAGCCGATACTCTGCAAAGCAGCTAGGACACGCTTTGCTTTTGTGCTAGAACATTGACTCATGCTGCTGCAAATGAAACACTCACCATCTCTGGCATTACTTCCCCATGTTCAAGCTTATCCGCCAATACATGTAACGCCAATACTTGAACTTTGGCAACTGCTTCTTTCTGTGTCAGACCATAAACCAGCACGCCTGGTAAACCAATCACTTCAGCCAAAAAGCGTCCATCATCTTCTTCTTCAATCTCTATTGTAAAGTTCATAACATGTAATAGTATTGTGTTCAAAGCTATAGGACTCTTATTTGATTATTGCTGGTTTTGTTGGCGTTTGAGTTCAATAATTTCGGGCAACTGGTCAGGGGATTCTAGCTTTATACCAGTAGCCTCAACACGATTTGCAAGTGCGTTGATTGCTTCTTGGTCGTCCCGATGTTCTAAAACGTAAGTTCGCAACTGTTTTGTGGTCATTGTTTCAAAGTTAGGTCCGTTAATACACATCATGTTCAATTTAAGAGCGTGCGTAAGTTCTATGT
Source organism: uncultured cyanobacterium (assembly GCA_903903925.1). GTDB lineage: Bacteria > Cyanobacteriota > Cyanobacteriia > Cyanobacteriales > Nostocaceae > Stigonema. Next base: position 166,111 of record CAIVAU010000116.1, on the reverse strand, counting down.
TAAATAAACGAACTGCCAAGATGAGCCAGCGAAAGCCCCCCGTGAACTTAGGGGAGGGCTAAAAATGATATTTAGCGCGGCTTTGTTGTATCTAGTTCAGATTAAGTCCCGCACCAACTTTTTTAGTTAAATTAATTTAAAGATTTTGCTTGACTGTACTGATGATCTTGCCACGTGCGGTATCCGACATAACCAACTGCTCCTGTTGCGGCTACTGCAGCTACTACTGGAACTGCTGCTGCTACTGCTGGTGCAGCCACTAATGGAGCCGCTACTGTCATGACTGCTTGTCCAATCGCAACTATTTCTGCAATCGTTCCAGCCGCAGTCGCACCTCCGCTGCTTCCCGTAGCAACAAGTGTTACTGCGGTGCCTGCAAATACGCCCGCAGTAAATGCCGCTCCACAGTCTGACTCACACTTAACAATCACGAAATCATTATCTGCCCTAGCTGGTGCGGGTGACATTGTTATGGCACTAGTCACAATCAACAGTGTAACTAAACACATCGAAATTAGTCTTTTGGCATTTTGAAATATACGTTGCATAGAACTTTCCTGTGTATCAATGTAAACTCGATTTGAGATTACTTACAACGTAAGCTATGTAAACTAGTTACAGCCTCGTTACAATCAATGAAATATTTCTCACTGCTGTTAAATTTTGTGTAAAGTAAAGCCTTGGGCAATCTTATTTTTTTAGTTAACAAACTGCTCTTAATATGACCTCAGTTTCTCCGCACAAAAAAGCCAAAGCCCTTAAACCCAGTAGTCGCCGTCCCGCGAAAGAACTCTGTAGCGAGTGCGGGTTGTGTGATACATACTATATTCATTATGTCAAGGAAGCCTGCGCTTTTATTAATCAGCAGATAGATCAACTGGAAGAACAGACCCACGCACGCCCCCGTAATCTCGACGACCCTGATGAGCTTTACTTTGGTGTTCATCAAGATATGATGGCGGCACGGAAGATTGAGCCTATTCCTGGGGCTCAATGGACAGGAATTGTCAGTACGATCGCCATTGAAATGCTGAATCGTGGGATGGTTGAAGGTGTTGTTTGTGTGCAAAACACTCAAGAAGACCGCTTTCAACCGATGCCCATCATTGCTCGCACCCCAGAGGAAATACTGGCGGCACGAGTCAATAAACCAACACTGTCGCCAAACCTTTCGGTGTTGGAACAAGTCGAAAAATCAGGAATGAAGCGGCTGTTGGTGATTGGTGTGGGTTGCCAAATCCAGGCACTACGGGCAGTTGAAAAACAACTTGGTCTAGAAAAGCTCTATGTGTTGGGGACTCCCTGTGTAGATAATGTTACTCGTGCAGGGCTGCAAAAATTCCTAGAAACCACCAGCCGATCGCCTGATACAGTTGTGCATTACGAGTTCATGCAAGACTTCCGGGTTCACTTCAAGCATGAAGATGGTTCAACAGAAACTGTGCCTTTCTTTGGATTGAAGACAAACAAGCTGAAAGATGTGTTCGCCCCCTCTTGTATGAGTTGCTTTGACTATGTGAATTCCCTAGCAGATTTAGTCGTCGGCTATATGGGCGCACCCTTTGGTTGGCAATGGATTATGGTCAGAAATGATCAAGGCAGAGAAATGCTGGAATTAGTCAAAGACCAACTAGAAACACAGCAAGTAATGACGAGTGGCGATCGCAAAGCCGCCGTACAACAAAGCATCCCTGCCTACGATCAAGGCGTTACCCTCCCCATGTGGGCAGCAAAACTTATGGGAGTGGTGATTGAAAAAATCGGTCCTAAAGGTTTAGAATACGCCCGTTTCTCCATTGATTCCCACTTCACCCGTAATTATTTGTATGTGAAGCGAAATCACCCAGAAAAATTAGAGGCGCACGTGCCAGAGTTTGCCAAGCAAATTGTCAAGCAGTATAAATTACCTGACTCCTGACTCCTGACTCCTAACTCCTGACTCCTAACTCCTGTCTTATTCTAAATGAGTGTGTTTCCATGTTTCAAAATCGCTATCAGTTGACCATATCCAACGTGGACAGTCGGTTCCTCCTGGCATAGTGCTAACCAGTCTGTGTGGTTTGATGTTGGCAAGCTTGATATCGTAGGCTTCCATCAGATACTTTACCAGAGTAATGCTAGATTGCTCTTGGGCAGAAGTCATGCCTCGATTGGCACTAGTTGCTTCATGTTCAATGCCAATTGAACGACCGTTGACATCGCGATCGCCAGCATGCCAAGCACGATAGGTGTCTCGAACCATCTGAATAATCTCACCGCTACGTGCTACTATGTAGTGAGCAGATACTTGAGATGCAGGGTTTTTGAAGGTGTTGATCGAAGCCTGCAAACCTGCATCTGTGTTGTGCATAATAATCATGTCAATCTTTGTTCCATTGCGACTGTTATAGTTAGAATCATCTGCCGCAATAAACTTGATCGTCGGTATTTGTGTGTGACCAGATCCGTGACCATGATTCACTAGTTTATGTGCAGGTTCTTTAGTATCACCAAGCACAATCTTCATGAGACCAGGAGGATTTTGACTATTAAACCAGTCTTTCATGGCAGCGATCACGACATGATATTCACCATTCGATAATGGAGATTTGTCAATTTTATCGATGTAGTATTGGTCTTCCATCCAATAAATGGACTTATCCGTTTCTAGAATCCAAGTTCCCATTTTAGTAACCCTGATTATTTATGTATAACGTTTATTACACAAATAAACTAACATGTAAATAAATATACTGATAAGTTTTATATTTAAAGCGCTGCATAACGTACTACAATCCTGAGTCATATTCAGAGGGAGTAGGGGAACCCACAGCCTTGTAGCAATGACGCCGCAGATGCTCGTGATGTGCAGTATTGTCCCTACTCCCTACTCCCTACTCCCTACTCCCTACTCCCTACTTTTGTAAAAGGTTTCCTGATCTTTACGCACCTACTCAGGGTAGTCTGGTTTAGTAACGAGTTAGTAGAATGGCAGTGTTGACAACTTCTCCTAAACCCAATTCCTCAAGCTTGTTCCGCAATCTCGACTCTACATCTAAGTTCGTTTTTTTCAGCCTTGGAATTGCCAGTGTTAGCTTATTTACACTAGCTACTTTGACATTAGTGAATCGTTTCGCAAAGCCTCAACTCATTCTTGCCGCTGGAGACCCAACAGGGGAAAGCTATATTATCAGCGAAGCGATTGGAAAGGTCGCTGAACGTAAATCCAATATTAAAATAACAGTCTTACCTACTGGTGGTACAGCAGAAAACCTAGAAATGTTGGAACAGGGTAAGGCACAGTTGGCAACAGCTCAGGCAGATGTTATTAGTGAGGAAATGGATGTGTTGGCAAATAACAATACTAACTCATCTAATTCTTCAGCAAAAATTACACCACAAACAGTAGCCATATTATATAAGGATTTGTTTCAGTTAGTTGTTAGAGATCTCAATATTAAACAATTCGGTCAACTTAAAGGTAAGGTAGTTGCTCTGCCTGCTCATGGTGGACAATATCAATCTTTTTTAAAAGTAGCAGAGCATTACGGTTTATTGAAAGCAAACGTAAAACCAACAGAACTTACAATCACAGGCTTAAAAAATAAACACTATGATGACAAGCAAGCAGAAGAAGATTTCCAGTTCCAAAGGGCAGATGCTCTGTTCCGTGTTCGTGCTGTAGGTAATCAAGGGATTTCTGCATGTGTAAAAACATACGGTGGCAGGTTGGTAGGTATTGAACAAGCGCAGGCAATGAAAATCGAGTATCCTGCCTTTGAAAGCGTTATTCTTCCTCAAGGTGCATATAGAGGTAATCCTGCTGTACCGGAAGAAAACCTAACTACAGTAGCCGTGTCAAGGCTGTTAGTTGCAAGCGATAAAGTAGACGAAAGCGTGATCCAGGAGATCACGCGCATTATATTTGAGTACCGTCAAGAAATAGCTAATACAATCTCTCAACAGCATCCTGAAGTGAAACCATTAGTTGCAACCATTAGTCAACCCAGCAATACAAATGGTACAGATATTCCGCCCATTCACTCAGGAGCGATCGCCTTCTATGAGCGAGACAAACCCTCTTTCGTCAAAGCAAATGCAGATATTCTAGCTTTTTTCCTCACAGTTGCCTTGCTAATATTTTCCTGGATTCGGCAACTAAAGTTATGGATAGAACGAAGAAGAAAAAGCGAAGCAGACGAATACATTGAATCAGCGATCAAGCTAATGAACACCAGTCTTGGTAAGCTAGACATTCGGCAACAAGAACTTGATGATATCTTTAGAAAAGCTGCTGATTCCCTCTTTACAGAAAGGATTTCCCAAGAGTCATTCCGAACCTTTAACGAAGCTTACAAAACAACTCGAGAAGCCCTAGAACAGGAAGGACATATCGCTCACAAAAAAATAGAACAAGAGCAGAAAGCTCTTTCTTCTCGCTATGTTAACGCAGTCCTTGAACTCATGCAAGCTCATGGACAACGTAAAGAATTCCTACAAAAAGAGTTAGATAAAATTCTCCAACAAGTAGCCGCAGATCTAAGCGCACAAAAGATATCTCAAGCATCATTCCGAACTTTTATCGAAACCTACAAAACTGTAAAAGAATCAATTGTTAACAGTTAATAGTTAGTTGTTAGTTGTTAGCTGTTAGCTTCCTTCTCTCCCCCCCACACCCCCCACACTCTCCTACACCCCTCCCACAGCTTCTATCGCTGCTTCCAAGGCGATCGCAACATGAGTCCAATGGGTTCCGCCTTGGCAATAGACGATATATGGTTCCCGCAAAGGACCGTCGGCGGAAAATTCCAAGGTACCACCCTCAATAAACGTTCCTCCAGCCATGATGACATGACTCTCATACCCCGGCATTTTGTCTGGTACAGGGTCTAGGTAGGAACCAATAGGAGAATGCTGTTGAATCGCCTTACAGAAGGCAATGAGCTTGGAGGCAGAACCCAACTTAATTGCCTGAATCACGTCCCGCCGGGGAGTCAGTGGTGCGGGATTGACTGGATAACCCAATTTGTCGAAGACATAACCAGTCAGGAAAGTTCCCTTAATCGCCTCCCCTACCATCTGGGGAGCAAGAAACAGCCCTTGGAAGAGCAGGCGATTTTGGTCAAAAGTAGCACCAGCATAACTACCGATACCCGGTGCAGTGAGGCGACAAGCCGCTGCTTCCACTAGGTCAGCGCGACCAGCAATATAACCACCGGCATTAACAATGGTACCACCAGGGTTTTTAATTAACGAACCTGCCATTAAATCAGCACCAACGGTAGTGGGTTCTTGGGTTTCGATGAATTCGCCGTAGCAGTTGTCAACAAAGCAAATAGTATTAGGATTCTGCTGTTTGACTACGTGGATAATTTTTTGTATTTCGGCAATTGATAGGCTGGGGCGCCAAGAATAACCACAGGAACGCTGAATTAAGACTAGACTAGTATTAGACCCTACAGCACAGGATAAAGCTTGCCAATCTATGGTTCCTTGTTTTGTTAAATGCAATTGGCTATAGCGGATGCCAAACTCGATCAGTGAGCCTTGACCTTGACCCCGCAAGCCGATCACTTCCTCAAGTGTGTCGTAGGGTGAACCTGCAACTGCCAACATTTCATCACCAGGACGGAGGACACCAAATAAAGCACACGCGATCGCATGGGTTCCCGAAACAAACTGCACCCGCACCACCGCCGCCTCAGCACCCATTACTGACGCAAACACTTTGTCTAAAGTTTCTCGCCCCAAATCATCATGACCGTATCCACTTACACCAGCAAAATGGTGTGCGCCAACTCGATGATGGCGAAAGGCGTCCAGCACTCGTTTGAGATTTTGCTTGACCTGAGCGTCAATTCCAGAAAAAATCTGTAAGAGTGCTTGTTCTGCTTCCCGCAGATGTTCTAAGCTGTTCATTGCTTCCTCATTCAAAAAAAATTTAGATATGCGGATTTCAGAATCGCGCAAATTCGTCTGAACAAATCCTATTTAGGTTACGGCATGACAATTGCTACTTCAACAAAAGGTCACATCAACTGGGTTAACACCCTATTTTTTGCCGCTTTACATATCGGAGCTTTATTTGCCCTGCTCCCTAGTAACTTTAGCTGGAAAGCCGTAGGTGTTGCTTTCTTTCTCTACTGGGTAAGTGGTGGCTTGGGTGTTACCCTCGGATTTCACCGCCTTGTCACCCACCGCAGTTTTCAGGCTCCTAAGTGGCTGGAGTATTTCCTGATGTTTTGTGGTACACTCTCCTGCCAAGGAGGAGTGATTGAGTGGGTAGGGACACACCGTATACACCATTTGTACTCAGATCAAAACTTTGATCCCCATAATTCCAATAAAGGCTTCTGGTGGAGTCATATGGGTTGGCTAATTTATCACAGAGAAGACGAATCAGAAATTCCACGCTTCACCAAAGACATTGCTGGTGATCCAGTTTATCTATTTTTGCAAAAAAATATGATATTTATCCAGATTGCCTTGGGTGCAGTTCTCTTATTACTGGGTGGTTGGTCATTTGTCGTTTGGGGAATTTTTGCCCGCGTTGTCTTTGTTTGGCACTGCACTTGGTTGGTTAACAGTGCGACTCATAAATTTGGCTATCGTAGCTACGATTCTGGTGACAGATCAACTAACTGTTGGTGGGTAGCCCTACTGGTGTTTGGCGAAGGCTGGCACAACAATCACCATGCCTATCAATACTCAGCTCGTCACGGGCTAAGATGGTGGGAAATTGATGTAACCTGGATGACGATTCAATTGCTGCAAGTACTTGGTCTAGCGACGAATGTGAAGCTGGCAGAGGAAGACAGGAGTTAGAAGACAGGAGTCAGGAGTCAGGAGTCTGGAGTCAGAATAGAGCTTGAGTATTCTTTAGACGGGTATGAATCGTGGCTTAAAGTCCCCAATTTTAACCCTTGGAAATCTAGAAAATCTTTACATTGCTCGAAACTCCTGACTCCTGGCTCCTGACTCCTGAATTCTGTTATATTGTATAATCCAAAACGCTAATGTTAGGAAGCTTTGCGATAAGTCACTTCATTTTGGTGACTTGGGAGTAAAGGGTGTTGTTTTTTAGGTGTCCATGATTACATCAATAGACGGTCAAAAGCAAGCTGAGGACTTAATTAATTCAAATCTGAAGCTAAAAGATATTATCAAAACTTTGCCAAAAGAATGTTTCGTGCAGAATCAGCGCAAAGCTTGGGCAGGAGTGATAATGAGTGTTTTGATAGTTAGCTTAGGCTACTTCAGTCTAACAATTGCTCCTTGGTTTCTCTTGCCCCTAGCCTGGATTTTTACAGGCACTGCTTTGACTGGTTTTTTTGTGCTTGCACATGATTGCGGTCATCGTTCGTTTGCCAAACGCCGTTGGGTCAATGACTTAGTAGGGCATTTGTTGCTGATGCCTTTGATTTACCCATTCCACAGTTGGCGGATTAAGCATAATCATCACCATCTTCACACTAATAAGCTGGGAGAGGACAACGCTTGGCATCCAATTAGTCCAGAGAATTATGACAGTTGGGGACAAATTGGTCAGTGGAGTTTTAAGGGGTTCATGCGTAACCACTTATGGTGGGTAGGCTCAATCGGACATTGGGCAATTCTGCACTTTGATTGGCGGAAATTCCAAGAAAAAGACCAATCAAGTGTAAGGTTTTCTGTGGCTGTGGTAGCGTTGTTCGCAGCGATCGCTTTCCCTCTCTTGATCGCCACGACTGGGATCTGGGGATTGATCAAATTTTGGTTGCTTCCGTGGATGGTGTTCCACTTTTGGATGAGTACTTTTACTCTAGTACACCATACTGCTCCAGAAATTCCGTTTGTAGCAGAACCTCAGTGGAACGAGGTAACTGCACAACTCTCTGGCTCAGTTCACTGTGATTACCCGCACTGGGTAGAATTTCTTTGCCACGATATTAACGTCCACATTCCCCATCACATTTCTACCGCCATTCCTTCCTATAACTTGCGGTTGGCTCATCGTAGCTTGCAACAAAATTGGGGAACTTCTTTGCGTGAATGTCGGTTTTCATGGTCTTTAATGAAGCACATTACAGACCAGTGTCATCTGTACGAGCCAGATCGAGGGTATTTGTCTTTTAATGACTATGACGCTGGGTTGTAAACAGTTCTTCTGTCAGCATAATTCGTAATTATTCCGTCATTTGTCTTTATCCTTTACATTCAGTCAGGATAAACGACAAATGACTAAATATCAAGCAAACACACAGTTTCTACCCAGCAAAAAATTAAGTGCAATCCAACTCCATCAAGTTAACCAATCCTCATATTTGTGAATTATCTGAGGATGCAACCAAACTACCTTTTACTCTTGGTGATTTGAAAGTTGCAATCCCATCTGAATGCTTTCAGCCTAATCTGGGAAAATCACTCTTTTACTTTTTTCGTGACATCCTAATTATTGGTCTGCTTTATGCATCTGCTCATTACCTAGATTCCTGGTGGGTAATGCCTATTTTCTGGGTGATGCAAGGGACGATGTTTTGGGCTTTGTTTGTGGTAGGACATGACTGCGGACACCAATCTTTTTCTAAGAAGAAATGGCTGAATGATTTAATTGGGCATCTTTCTCACACCCCGTTGCTTGTTCCTTATCATGGTTGGCGAATTAGTCATAGAACTCACCACCTAAATACTGGTCATATCGACAATGATGAAAGTTGGTATCCTGTGACAAAATCGCAGTACGAGGTGATGCCCTTGATGCAAAAAATAGGTCGGTATCATGTGTTTTTATTGGCCTATCCAGTCTATTTGTTTATGCGCTCTCCCAATAAGGAAGGTTCCCACTTTCTTCCTAGTAGCTCACTTTTTAAACCATCGGAGAAATGGGATGTTATCACTAGTACAATACTATGTACTTTGATGGTAGGTTTACTTGCTTTCCTTACCTATCAATGGGGTTGGATTTGGTTGCTAAAATACTACGCTGCACCCTACCTTGTCTTTATAATTTGGCTAGACTTAGTGACATTCTTGCACCATACTGAGTCGGATATTCCATGGTATCGTGGGGAGGATTGGAATTTCCTCAAAGGTGCTGTTTCTACAATTGACCGCGATTATGGTTTGATCAATTACATCCATCATGATATCGGTACTCACGTTGCTCACCACATCTTTCTCAACATTCCACATTACAACTTAAAGAAGGCAACTGAGGCGATTAAACCGATCATGGGTGACTACTTCCGCAAATGTGAAAAACCGATTTGGGTGGCATTATGGCAGTCATGGATCAGTTGTCATTTTGTACCAGATACAGGAGGAAAAGTTTACTACATACCTGACAAAAAGTAAAAATCCAGAGGGATCTCTTAGCAGGGAGTAGGGAGCAGGGAATCCCACGGCGTTCAGTCGTGGGATTGGAACTTTGACGCCGTGTTTCTCGCTTAAGAGCAGGCCCACGGGCGGCGCACCACCCACTACGAATGAAAGAAACTCCTCCTACTCCCTACTCCCTACTCCCTACTCCCTACTCCCTACTCCCTACTCCCTACTCCCTACTCCCTACTCCCTGCTCCCTGCTCCCTGCTCCCTACTCCCTGCTCCCTACTCCCTACTCCCTACTCCCTACTCCCTGCTCCCTGCTCCCTGCTCCCTCTTAATTTTTACCTTGTTGCTTTACTTTTTCTAGCGCATCTTCGGCGGCAGCTTTTTCAGCATTTTTTTTATTGCGTCCTTTGCCTTGTCCGTACTCTTTTCCATCTACAAACACTGTGGCGATAAACTCTGGAGCATGGGAAGAACCGCCAGTTTGAATTGTGACATACTTGGGAGGAATTAAGGTAACGTTGCGCTGTGCCCACTCCTGAAGTTGATTCTTAGAGTCTACATTCGAGCGAGATTCAACAATACTTTCAGGGACAGAATCAAACAGCGGTTCGACAACAGCGCGAAGAATCTCAATATTTAAATTGTTGTCTAAATAGTAAGCACCGATGATTGCTTCAAAGGTGCTGCTGAGTAAATTGGGATTTTGGAAGCCTCCCTCTTGTGTAGCACCTTTACCCAATCGCATCCTCAAGTGTAAGCCTACCTCAATAGCAAACTTTGCTAGCTGCTTTTCATCCACCAACGCTGAACGCCGACGAGTTAATTCATCTTCTCCCTTTTGCGGGTAACGACGATAGAGATACTCGCCACTTAAGAAGTTAAGCAAAGCATCACCAAGAAACTCTAGGCGTTCATTATGTTCACCTATTTGTGGGTTTTCATGGACATAAGAACGGTGAGTAAGCGCACTGAGTAAAAGTTCTTCGTCCTGAAAGAGCAAAAGTTTGTGCATGAGCAAGTTAATTCATTTTTTTCTACCTTAGATAATAAGTGGGAGCAAAATCAACTTATTCTGTTCCGAGGAATGGTCAAATTTGATATGCTGAAAACCTGGACTAGCAATGATAAAAACCATGCCTGCGCCTACGCCTACCATCATCCCTCTTAATACCGCCTTTCCGCTGACAGCCGTAGTCGGTCAGGAAGCAATTAAACTATCCTTACTACTAGCAGCGGTCGATCCGGGGTTGGGGGGAGTCGTGATTGCAGGTCGTCGCGGTACGGCAAAATCTGTGATGGCTCGTGCTATTCATGCCCTTGTACCACCAATTGAAGTTGTATCGGGTTCTATCAGCAACTGCGACCCAGACCACCCAGAAGAATGGGATGACCAATTGTTGGCAAACCTTTTGGGTGATGGATCTTGCCTGCCTTTAGAGGTAGGGGAACCGGATACCCACCCCATAATTGAAACAGAAATAATCAGAGCACCCTTTGTACAGATTCCTCTGGGCGTGACAGAAGACCGACTCCTTGGTTCTGTGGATGTTGAAAAGTCGGTAAAACAAGGAGAAACTGTGTTTCAGCCGGGTTTGCTAGCACAAGCACACCGAGGCATCCTTTATGTAGATGAAATTAATTTATTAGATGACCAAATATCTAATCAGCTTTTAGCAGTACTCTCTGATGGACGCAACCAAATCGAGCGGGAGGGTATTAGTTTTCGACATTCCTGTAAGCCTCTGTTTATTGCTACCTATAACCCAGAAGAAGGAGCATTACGGGAGCATTTGCTAGATAGAATTGCGATCGCTCTGAGTGCTAACGGTGTACTTGGTTTAGATCAAAGAGTAGAAGCAGTAGAGCAAGCGATCGCCTACTCCCGTTCTCCCCAAGAATTTCTCCAACAATACACAGAAGATATAGACGCCCTGAAAACCCAAATCCTCTTGGCAAGAGAATGGCTTAAAGATGTTCAGATGACCCACGAACAAATTGCCTACCTTGTAGATGAAGCAATTCGCGCTGGCGTACAAGGGCATCGCGCTGAATTATTTGCCATGCGGGTTGCCAAAGCAGCGGCGGCTTTGGAGGGGCGAACACAAGTTAATGCTGAAGACTTACGGCATGCTGTGGAATTGGTGATTGTACCACGGGCAACTGTTATACAGACACCGCCCCAACAAGAAGCACCACCCCCACCACCACCCCCACAGCAAAATCAAGAGGAACCAGAAGAGGAGTCCAATCAAGAACAAGAAGAACAAGAAGAAAACCCAGAACAATCAGAACAAGAACCACCCAGTATTCCAGAAGAATTCATCTTTGATCCTGAGGGAGTCATCCTTGATCCCAGTGTGCTTTATTTTGCCCAAATGGCGCAGCGGCAAGGTAAGTCTGGTAGTCGGAGCTTAATCCTTTCCGAAGACCGGGGACGCTATATCAAACCAATGTTACCCAAAGGGAAAGTGCAGCGCATTGCTGTAGATGCTACCCTCAGAGCAGCCGCTCCGTATCAAAAAGCACGACGGGAGAGGGGGAGAGGGGGAGAGGGGGGGAATGTCTTCTACTCCGCTACTCCGCCACTTCAAAAGCGTGTATTCGTTGAACAGGTAGATATCCGTTCTAAGCGGTTGGTACGTAAAGCAGGGGCTTTGGTCGTATTTGTGGTAGATGCATCTGGTTCAATGGCGCTGAACAGGATGCAATCGGCTAAAGGTGCTGTGATGCAGTTGTTGACAGAAGCATATCAAAACCGTGACCAAGTGGCTTTGATTCCTTTCCGAGGAGAACAGGCAGAGGTCTTATTACCGCCGACACGTTCCATTGCTTTAGCGCGTAACCGCTTGGAACGATTGCCCTGTGGCGGGGGTTCGCCGCTAGCGCATGGTTTAACTCAAGCTGTGCGTGTCGGATTAAATGCGGTCAGAAGTGGAGATATTGGGCAAGTGGTGATTGTGGCGATAACTGATGGACGGGGTAATATTCCCTTGGCACGTTCTTTGGGTGAACCGCTAGAACCAAACCAAAAACCAGATATCAAAGCTGAATTGTTGGAAATTGCTGCTAGAATTCGTGCTTCAGGGATGCAGCTGTTGGTGATTGATACAGAGAGTAAATTTGTGTCTACTGGGTTTGCTAAGGAGTTAGCAAAGACATCTGGAGGCAAATATTACCATTTGCCGAAAGCGACTGACAAAGCTATTGCTGCTATGACCAAAGGAGCGATCGCTGATCTCAAATCTAGGTAGACAGATCATGACCCTGTTGCCACTGCTGATGGCTGTAACATACACATGAGATCGTGAACTCCCTTTTGTAGATACCGTGTCACTGTCATTGGACTGGTGCCGATTTTTTTGGCGGCGTCTTTGCGAGAAAGTTCCTTCAAAAAAACCATTTCAACTGCCATCCGAGGCTTTTCTTCTAACATATTTATTGCGCCTTGGAGTTGTTGCCTTTCTTCTTCTTGTTGCTGGAAAGCAATTGAACGGGGACAGGGAAGGGCTTCTCCTAAGGTTATTTGGCAATCAACGTAGTGTACTACAGTAGCATCTAAACTCAAAGGCAGACGGTTTTGAGCAGCAAGCTTTGTCTCTTGCCATTCTTGCACAGAGACTTGAAGAATGTTGGCAATTTCTGTATCCTTGGGTTGGCGACCCAAAGTAACAGCCAATTCTTTGCGAACCTTTTGTCCCTCATTATAGAGTTCTTGCCAACGACGGGGGATTTTCAATAGCGTACTGCGATCGCGCAAAAAGTGCAGCATTTCGCCTCGAATGTAGGGTATGGCAAAGGAACTAAAAGCATATCCCTGGCTTGGATCGAAACGTTCAATTGCCCTAATTAAACCAAAATAACCAATTTGCTCCAAATCCTCATAAGGTTCATTACATTGATGGCTAAATTTATGAGCCATCTTCCGAACTAAGCCAGTGTGTAACTGTACAAGTTGATTACGCAGTTTAATAGAGGGATTCTGGTGGTATAGGCACAATAATTCCATACCATCAGACCGCACAGAGGACTGATTTGATTCCATAAAAAATCCTTTGTGACAACTCGGTTTCTAAAAACTTTGAGTTGCATAAACCATTATTTAATCTAAAATTATTTTCCTTAAGAGCAGCAGAAGAAACCATAGTCGTTCTACTGAACTTATAATAAGTCTGACCGTGAATATCAGCATTTATACGGATATATTTTGATCACGCTTTTGGTTTAAGTTATTTGAATTAAATGTAGAAAGTTTAGGGGTTAGGGTTCAGGGTAAAATGGATTTGCCATAACCCCTTATGAAAATTCAAAAAAATCAAATACATTTGCCCTGAGGTAGAGGAGAGCTTTTTGGGAACACTATCAACAAGCAATCCTCCCAAAAAATTCGGTATGAAACTCTTTCGATGGGCTATGTTATGGCTCGCAAGCTTCCTACTTTGTCTGTGGCTAGGAAGTTGCACCTCCTCTCCAGACCTCAAAGCCGTTTCTTTATATGTTGGAGCAGCGGGGACATTTCGAGATGTTTTGCAGGAAATTGATCAGCTCTACCAGCAGCAAGTTCCAAATGTCGTGGTTAGCTATCAGTTTGCTGGAACTGGAATAATCAAGGAGCAAATTGTTCAGGGAGAACCGTTTGATATTTTTGTCGCGGCTGATCCAAGCCCCATGGATGAGCTAGAGAAAAAGGGAGCTATTCTGCCAGGGACTCGCCAGAATTTTGTCGGCAACCAAATTGCGTTAATTGTTCCCAAAGATTCGACCCTCCCCATTTCAAGCTTTAAAGATTTGACCAGCGATCTGGTTAAAACCGTCTCTCTGCCCGTTGAGCAGGTTGCACTCGGCATCTACACCAAAGATATCCTGGTGAATCTTGGTATATTTACGTCGCTGCAATCGAAGGTGAAATGGGCAATGCTCGATCAGCGCGAAGTGCTGAAGGCGGTCGAAGCCAAGAAAGTCGATGCTGGCATCACCTTCCTCACCGATGCCAAACTCTCCAGTCAAGTTAAAGTCGTAGAGATCGCACCACCAAATCTCCACCGCCCCGTAAAAACCAGTCTGGCAGTTCTCAAAAAGAGTCACAACATGCCAGAGGCAATTGCCTTGATTAATTTCTTGAAGAGTGCCGAGGCAGAGGCAGTGTTTCAGAAATATGGGTTTACTGTCACCCCAAACTCAGTGGCAAAATTTTAAGAGGCAGGTGACACCATGAACAAAAATCGAACCTTTTTTCTTCAAATTGCAGGTAGTTTAACCACCGCGACACTTTTTTCGTTCCTGGTCAGTGGGGCTGTATTTTGGAGTGTCAACCGCACGGTAGAAGCAACCCGCCGGACGCAAGCGGCGCTAGAAGTTAGCTATCGTCTAACTAACATTTCGTCTAAATTAAAAGACGCTGAAAACGGTCAATACAACTATTTGCTAACCGGAGAGACAGAGGATCTGCAACCCTACATCAGCGCATTATTCAGCCTTGATCAAGAAACTGAGTTGCTGCAACAGTCTATCGTCGGCAATACCGAACAGGAAAGCTACGTACGGGAGCTTCATCTGTTGGTTCAACAGCGATTAGAGGACTTGCAGCAGACCATCGACCTGCGGCAGCGACAGGGGCTAGAAGCCGCGATCGCCCGCATCAAACTGGACCAGGGAGTAAAGATCATGAGCCAGATCCAGGAGACGCTCCGAAAACTCGATGCTAAAACAGTCTGGGCAGTGCGGCAACAGCAGCAAATCTCTGTCACCAGTGCCCAACAAACAACCGTTGCCTTTTCCGGAGGCATTGTCTTGAATTTACTGATTTTCGGTGCGGTCTACTGGCTAATTTACAAGGAAATCCGCAAACGAATCCAAACCGAGGAATCCATCCAACGTCTCAATGAGGGACTAGAGTACCGGGTAGTTGAGCGAACCAGAGAGTTGCAACAGGCAAAGGAAGCAGCAGAAGTTGCCAACCTCACTAAGAGCGAATTTCTTGCCAACATGAACCATGAACTCCGCACTCCCCTAAATGGCATTCTTGGCTACGCCCAGATCCTCGAGCGCGACCCCGCCACCACTGAGAAGCAACTTAAAGGCTTGGGCGTGATTCATCAGTGCGGTTCTCACCTGCTAACGCTCATCAACGACATTTTGGATCTCTCCAAACTAGAAGTGCAGAAGATGGATCTCTATCTTCAAGACTTCCATCTGACAAACTTCCTGACTACCACGGTGGAAATCTGCCGCATCAAAGCTGAACAAAAGGGCGTTGCCTTCCACTACCATCCCGCTGCTGATCTGCCCACTGCCGTCCATGCAGACGACAAACGCCTGCGGCAAGTCTTACTTAACCTCCTCAGCAACGCCGTCAAATTCACTGACTTTGGCAGCGTCACCTTTACTGTCAGTGTTCTCGAAAACTCCCCAGCGAAAACCCAAAAAATTCGCTTCCACGTTGAAGATACTGGTATTGG
Source organism: uncultured cyanobacterium (assembly GCA_903903925.1). GTDB lineage: Bacteria > Cyanobacteriota > Cyanobacteriia > Cyanobacteriales > Nostocaceae > Stigonema. Next base: position 150,368 of record CAIVAU010000116.1, on the reverse strand, counting down.
TATTCCATCAGAAAAATTAGCGGCGATCTTTTTACCCTTTGAGCAAGCGGGGAAGCGCGATCGCAACAGCGAAGGCACGGGATTGGGACTGGCTATTGGTCAACAAATTGTTCAGATGATGGGCAGTACGATTCAGGTTAACAGTATCTTGGGCAAAGGCAGCAGTTTCTGGTTTGACGTGGAGTTGCCCTCCGCTGCCGATTGGTTCTCCCAACCTGCTAGTAGCAACCAAAAGGTGATGGGTTACCAGGGTGAACGACGCAAAATTTTGGTGATTGATGATCGCCGAGAAAATCGTGCGGTGGTGATGGGAATGCTGACTCCCCTAGGCTTCAAGTTAACAGAGGCAGACGATGGGTCTACTGGATTGGACAAAGCCCTTCAAATACGCCCAGACTTGATCATTACGGATATCATAATGTCCCAGATGACGGGGTTGGAAATGACCCGCCGCCTACGTCAACTGCCCGATTTTGTTCATACACCCATTATTGCCTCCCCTGCCAGCCTGTCTCAAGTGAATATGCAGGAGACGATGGATGCAGGCTGTAGTAGCTTCTTTCCCAAGCCGGTTGACTTCACCGCACTGTTGGGTGAGCTACAGCGATATCTGAAGTTGCAGTGGGTTTACGAAACTCCATCAGAGGCTGAACCATCAGTGGTGATGTCCAATCCAGCGGATTGCGTAGTGCCGTCATCCGAGGAACTCGCAGCCCTTTACCAAGCAGCCAAAGATGGCTTTATGCGCGACCTGCAACAGGAAGCCAACCATCTCAAGGAAATCAATCCTCAATACGCGCCCTTTGCCAACAAAGTGTTGGAATTGAGCCAGCACTTTGATGATGAAGGCATTCTCAGGTTGCTAGAACCCCATGTCTAGATCTTCTATTCATTTTAAGGAGTTTACCTGTGTCTGTTGAAACCCCATCTGGAACCATTCTAGTTGTAGATGATAATCCCACCAATATTCAAGTCTTGTTCGATGTCTTAAGTGAGATTGGCTACCGGGTGGCGATCGCCAAAACTGGAGAAGCTGCCCTGCAACGCCTCCAGTCCTACCATCCTGATATCATTCTGCTGGATGTGATGATGCCGGGGATTGATGGGTTTGAAACCTGCCAGCGCCTTAAAGCTAACCTTGCCACCCGCGACATTCCTGTGATTTTTATGACAGCGCTGTCTGACACGGTGGATAAGGTCAAGGGGCTAAGTATGGGAGCAGTCGATTACATTACTAAGCCCATCCAGCATGAAGAAGCCCTGGCACGGATTCGGATACATCTGCAACTCCGTGATTCCCAAAAGGCACTGGAACACCGCAGCACTGAGCTTTCTCAGACCCTAGACCATCTCAAACAGACCCAGAGACATTTGATCCAGAATGAGAAAATGTCCTGCCTTGGTCAAATGATGGCGGGTTTAGCACACGAGATTAACAATCCCTTGTGTTTTATCCACGGCAATCTGGTGCCTGCTGAAGAATATATCCAGAATCTGATCACCTTGCTGCTTCTGTATCAGGAATGCTATCCCCAGCCCCATCCCAAAATTCAAGCCTGGATGAAGGAAGTCGATGTGGATTATCTGGTACAAGACTTGCCCAAGCTACTCAAATCTTTGAAAGTGGGTAGCGATCGCATCCAGCAACTTGTTCTCTCTTTACGAAACTTCTCCCGACTGGATGAAGCAGAATACAAAGCAGTTGATCTCCATGAAGGACTTGAAAGTACTCTGCTGATTTTGCAACATCGCCTGAAAGCCAAACCTGGTCACTCCAGCATTCACATTGTGCGAGAGTACGGGCAACTCCCCTCCGTAGAGTGTTATCCCAGCCAACTTAATCAGGTGTTCATGAACATTCTGGCAAATGCTATCGATGTTCTGGAAGAACGGGGTCAGCAGCTTCACCCTGAAGAGATTCTCTGTGATCCCAGTGTCATCACCATTCGTACTCAACTATCACTGAATAATATCATCACCATCAGCATCGCGGACAATGGTTTTGGTATTGATGCCAGTCTTTGTGACAAAGTCTTTGAGCCTTTCTTCTCCACCAAACCGATCAGCAAAGGTACAGGACTGGGACTCTCTATTAGTTATCAGATTGTCACCGAAAAACACGGCGGCAAGATCTACTGCCACTCCACACTAGGGCAGGGAACCGAGTTTGTCATCGAAATCCCGCTCAAGCAAGCCAAAGTTGTAAAGAAACTTTGAAAATATTGTAAAGTTTATTACCTTTATGAATTGTACTGTACAAAGGCACGTCTTTTCAGTTAAGAGTAGATAAAATTAAATAGATATATAAAATAGAGGGCGATCGCCTACAACAGCAAACATGATGGAAGTATTAGAACTCAAACGCGAAATCGAAACGTTGTCTGGTCGCCTGGGTAAAACCCAGGACTATCTTTGACATTCCTGCACTTACTGCTAAAATTCAAGACCTGGAAAAAATCTCGACACAACCAGAATTCTGGGATGACCAAATTCAAGCCCAAGGGACGCTGCAAGAACTTAACAACCTGAAAGAACACCTGCAACAGTATCACCGATGGCGAGCTAATCTGGAAGATTCCAAGGCAGTACTAGAACTCTTGGAGTTAGAAACGGATGATGGGCTACTACAAGAAGCAGAATCTACCATTACCAAGCTCAATCACGAACTTGACCAGTGGGAGTTGCTACAGTTACTTTCCGGACCCTACGATCAAGAAGGCGCGGTGCTGACGATCAATGCGGGTGCTGGTGGCACTGATGCTCAAGACTGGGCAGAAATGTTGATGCGGATGTATACCCGTTGGGGAGAAAACCAAGGCTATAAGGTGCATTTAATCGAACTTTCTGAGGGTGATGAAGCAGGAATTAAATCGGCAACCCTGGAAATGACGGGTCGCTATGCCTATGGCTACTTGAGACCCGAAACAGGTACTCACCGATTGGTGCGGATTTCACCTTTCAACGCCAATGGTAAGCGACAAACTAGTTTCGCAGGCGTCGAAGTGATGCCGCAAATAGATAATACTGTGCGTCTGGAAATTCCTGATAAGGACTTGGAGATTACTACATCTAGGGCTGGTGGTAAGGGTGGGCAAAATGTTAACAAAGTAGAAACAGCAGTGCGAGTTGTTCACATTCCCACTGGTATTGCTGTACGTTGTACCGAAGAACGCAGTCAACTGCAAAATAAAGAGAAAGCGCTTGCCCGCCTCAAGGCTAAGCTACTGGTCGTTGCTAAAGAACAACATGCCAAAGAAGTAGCCGAAATTCGAGGTGATATGGTAGAAGCTTCTTGGGGTAACCAAATCCGTAATTATGTTTTTCATCCCTACCAGATGGTAAAGGATTTGCGTACTAATGTGGAGACGACTGCCATCTCTGATGTCATGAATGGTGACCTTAACAAGTTCATCCAAGCCTATCTGCGGCAAGAAAACCAGTTGGTGGAGAATTAGGGTGTGGGGAGTGTGGGGAAGTATAAAGAGTCATGTTTTTCTCACATTCTTCCCCTTCCTTACCTCCCACACCCCACACCCTATTCCCCACTCCCCACGCAAATTACCTGAATACTCAACAAACTGTTACAGTATTGAAAGAAATCATCGTCAGCAACCCTGCACAGCAAGGATGAGGATTGCGCCAACATGTTAGTTAAGTATATGGAGGTCTAGATGAGTAACTTTCCTTCCACGGAACCTCAACCCAGCTACGTAAAGCTTGCCATGCGAAACATGGTGCAAAAGCGTGGCACTTCCCTGAAGCATTTTGTGTTGTCCACTGTAGGGCTTTTGGCTGTTCTTGTGGGTCTTGCTTACCTAACTCGCTAGCTGGTTAGTGGTTAATAGTATGTTTTGGGTACCCAACAACTAACAATTTTACAGGAGGCTATGTGGAAAAAAGTGCAAGTTGAACTATATGTGCAGGATCGTGGTGACGCAGTTTGTCAAACAGAAGCTGTAAATGGTTGTGATGGTAATGCCCAAATTCCGGCTGAAATTTGGAAAGATTGGTTTGAACGCTGGCTAGAAATACTGCGCTTTCATCCCTCATCACCTATTTGTGAAATCGGGCTGCGTTTGACAGACGATACAGAAATTCAATCGCTGAATGCTCAATATCGTCACCAAAATAAACCAACAGATGTTTTATCCTTTGCAGCATTAGAGGGAGACTATCCTCTAAGTGAAGAAATACTAGCCTCGGAGTCTTTATATCTTGGTGATATTGTGATTTCTCTGGATACAGCCCAGCGGCAAGCCCAACAGCAGGATCACCCTTTGCCAACTGAATTAGCCTGGTTAGCATCTCATGGATTGCTGCATCTGCTAGGTTGGGATCATCCAGACGAAGAAAGCTTGAGCCAAATGCTAAAACAGCAAGTCCTCTTATTGGAGTCAGTAGGTATTGCTTTTGGCATAGAGTAACGAGCCACCTTATAAATGTTTAGTGTTATTTTTTAATTCTTTAAGAATTTAGTCAAGAAAATTGCCTAAAATCAGCGAAAACTACTACACCTTCTCTGCTGTTAGACTTCTATGCCTATGCCCCAACGAGTTTCTTTGCCACCAACACCCAACCAGTTAGACACGACAGTCGTTAACAAGGAAAGGGTCTCCTGGCAAGTTGCCTCGAATTTGTTAGTGAGTTTTAAGTATGCTTGGGATGGAATCAGCTACGCTTTTCTAACTCAACGCAATTTTCGCATACACATAAGTGTTTGCGTTCTAGCAATAGGCTTAAGTATTTTTTTACATTTAAAAGCAGTGGAGATCGCTGTCATTGGCATAACTAGTGGTTTAGTTCTGGTGATGGAGCTATTAAATACAGCGATAGAGTCGGTTGTTGACTTGGTGGTTGAACAAAAGTATCATGATCTAGCAAAAGTTGCTAAAGATTGTGCCGCAGGTGCTGTGCTAATTTCTGCTTTAGTGGCAGTCCTCGTAGCTGCTATGCTCTTACTCCCTCCAATGGTCGCTTTAATTGTGTCCATTTTCTGAGTCATATTTTTTGACTGTTGACTAAATTAATTTAAGATTTATAGGCTGTGATTATAGTCATAGATAATTACGATAGTTTTACGTATAACTTAGTACAGTATCTGGGAGAACTGGCGACAGAGTTTCCAGTTGCATCTGATATTAAGGTTTTTCGCAATGATAAAATTTCCCTAGATGAGATTCTTGCCCTCAACCCTGAGAGCATTGTCATTTCCCCAGGACCGGGTCGTCCAGAAGATGCCGGAATCTCCCTCAAATTGATTGAACAACTTGGACCTAACTTGCCAATTTTAGGGGTTTGTTTGGGGCATCAAAGTATTGGCCAAGTGTTCGGTGGTAAAATTGTTTCAGCTCGCGAGTTGATGCATGGTAAAATTTCTTCGGTTTATCACACTGGAGTAGGTGTTTTCCAAGGATTAGAGAATCCAATGACCGCAACCCGGTATCATAGTTTGGTGATAGATCGTGACACTTGCCCAGAAGTACTAGAAATTACAGCTTGGGTTGAAGATGGCACAATCATGGGAGTGCGACACCGGAACTATCCTCACATTGAAGGCGTCCAGTTTCACCCGGAGAGTATACTGACAAATTCAGGAAAGCAATTACTGCGAAACTTTCTGCAACATCTACACTCAAGAGAGCGCGATTAATGAAACGACGAAAGTTGATGGGCTACGCTGGGGCTGGGTTAGTAACAAGTTTGGTTACTAACTTAGGATCTGAATTTCAAGCTACCGCCCAATCTAGCAGTTCATTATCAATTCAGTGGTTGGGTCATAGTTGCTTTCTATTTACTGGTAGCGGGACGAAGATTCTGGTAAATCCGTTTCGGGCAGGGGGTTGCACGTCTGGTTATCCCTCACCGAAAGTTGCAGCAGATTTGGTGCTGATTAGCAGTCAATTGCTAGATGAAGGTGCGGTGCAAGATCTCCCTGGAAATCCCAAGTTAATTTATGAAGCAGGGGTTTACCAGTTCAAAGGCATCAAGGTTGAGGGAACCGCCTCAGACCATGATCGCAAAGGTGGCAAGCAGTTTGGCACAAATACTGCTTGGGTCTGGAAGCAAGGAGGAATTAACATCGTGCATCTAGGAGGATGTGCTACACCCATTTCAATTGAGCAAAAAATCCTCATAGGGCGTCCTGATATAGCCTTTGTTCCGGTGGGTGGCGGTTCAAAATCCTATAATGCTCAGGAAGCCAAGGCGGCAGTTCAAATTCTCAATCCCAAGATCCTTATTCCTACAATGTACCGTACACAAGCGGCTGATGCTGCTCAATGCGATCTTTCCCCACTTAATAAATTTCTCACATTGATGCAGGGTGTGACTGTACGTCGTAGTAATAGTGCCACGATTACTGTTAGTTCTGGTAAGTTACCAGAGAATACTGTCATTGAAGTTTTGAGTTATAAGTCTTAAAGAAGGAGTCAGGAGTCAGGAGTCAGGAGTCAGGAGTCGGGAGTTAGGAGTCGGGAGTCGGGAGTCAGGTGTCGGGAGTTAGGAGTCGGGAGTCGGGAGTCGGGAGTCAGGTGTCAGGAGTCGGGATAGATAGACAGGTTTGCCAAAAGGTTCTACAATCAGAGTTATTGAAGTAAATGTACTTATTGCTGAATCTACCCGACCATAGTAAAGATTTAGCTGTTGTTCTAATGGAGTGATTCCTCTCTCGATTAGAATCAGAAAGTCTTCAGTATAGGGCGACAAACGTATGGATGTGAAGCTAATTTTGGCGGTCTTAACAGTTATTTTTACTGTTTCGTGCCTATTCTTTGGTACGAAAAATGGATTTTATGATTCAGACAATTATCATGGCAATGGCTCTGCACATTGATACAAACAAGGCATCATGCAAGCGCTCCTAATCTCTAATTTGCGGAATTCTCATTAATCACGTTTTTTAGCAACCAGCGTGGATTCGGTGGTAGCCCCTACTGGGGTGGCTTCACCTTAACAGGAGACAGGCGCGTGGGAAGTTGGTGCGAATAACGGCTTAGCCCTTGCTTATGTCGCCTAGTCAGTAGGCGTTTGGATGGGGTATCAGACGAAACCATCTGTTTCTGAACATGAGTGAGTTTGGTACCCTTCTGAAGGGTAGGGTTGGTTAATACATAAATGTAGGGGCTTCTGTTTGGGGTGAGGTTATTCTATCTTCCCCCACACCCTACACCCCACACCCCGTTCTTGGTCAAACTCTGAAGTTATGAGGGTCGGTTTCCGCTATTCAGGCTTCTGTTGAGAGTCCCGCTGGTAATTCGTGGCTTTTGGGAAATATCCATTCTGAAGGAGGTTGGAGGGTAGAGAGCATGAGCGATCGCCTATTGGGGTTCCCTAACTTTGATGCAGGGGAGCCAGCTAGTGAATTAGAATGTTTGCCCTATGGAGCCGACCATGATGATGAGGGCGTTTGTTTATTGGTACGGATGGGACCACACCGGATCTTACTTGACTGTGGCTTGAGGGATATTTCACCACTGGCAAGTGGATTGACAAAATCAGCACGTCAAGGTAAAGTGCCTTTGCCGGCAGACTTGGTTCTCATTAGTCACGCTCACTCTGATCACGCCAGAGGGTTGCTAGCACTGCACAAGGCTTATCCACTGCTACCCGTCTACGCTAGTGAGGTAACTAGCAAATTATTGCCCTTAAATTGGTTAGATCAACAAGACCGTAAGGAAATTCCGCAATTTTGTCAAGCCTTGCCGTTGCGATCGCCTATAGAGTTTAAAGACGGTTTGGTGGCAGAAATAATTCCCTGTGGGCATCTACCTGGAGCTGTGGCGATTTTGCTCACCTACACTACCAAGCATCGCTGTTACAAGCTTCTGTACACGGGAGACTTTTTCTTGTCGAACTCGCGGTTAGTAGAAGGTCTGCGTCTAGATGAATTGCGGGGATTAGAGTTGGATGTGCTGATTATTGAAGGCACTTATGGGACTTCTCGTCATCCCCACCGCCGCCACCAAGAAAATCAACTAGCCGAAAGAATCAATCGGGCGATCGCCGAAAATACCTCCGTACTCATGCCCACACCTACTTTAGGGCTAGGTCAAGAACTGCTGATGCTCTTACGCAGTCATCACCACTTTACTGGACGGAATTTAGATATCTGGGTTAATGGCACTGTGGCTACTGGGTGCGATGCCTATCTAGAACTGCTACCTCACTTTCCCCCATCAGTCCAGAACTTTGCTCGCCATCAACCGCTCTTTTGGGATGAACGGATACGTCCCCGCGTGCGTCGTTTGCAGCCAGAACAGCGTTCGACTGTTGGCAAATCCCCGTGTATTGTCATCACTGACTCTAAAACTGATCTGGGTGCATACTATCAACCCGGAAATGGTCGTTGGCTCACATTTTTGCCAGAAAAAACCAATATAAAAGTTAACAAAGAATACTTAGGACTAACTGCCGTAGAAAACTATTTCCTTGCTCAACATAGTGACGGTCCGGGAACAACTCAGCTCATTCATAATTTGCGACCTAAGCACGTTGTTTTTGTCCACGGTTCTCCTACCTACTTAGCAGATCTCACTAGCTTGGAAGAGTTGCAAAACCGCTACCACGTTCATTCTCCAGCATCTGGCACATTAGTGGAACTGCCTATTGGTGAAACATTTTTGCAACCGGCTGCCCCTGAGACTAATTATGAAGGTGAGCTGACAGAGTTAGGAACAGTAGTCACGATTACGCTTCCCGATGCCATTGCTGCCGACCCTCGTTGGCGGCATTTTGCCGATACAGGTCTAATCGAAGCTCGTTGGCAAGGAGAAGAACTGGTACTTAGGGGGTTGTCGCAACGAGAGGTACTCAACCAAACTAGCGATCGCTATGTTTTGCCTGATGTAGACTGCTGCGGCACATGCCGACACCAAAGAGGTCAGCGGTGTTGGAACGCCGCCTCCCCCCTATATAACTTCAAGGTAACTCTTGAAGGTTACTGTCCTGCTTTTGAACGCAACGGTGATCATCAGGAGTCTGGAGTCAGGAGTCAGAAGTCAGAATAGGTACTAACTTCTAACTCCTGATTCCTTTTATTCTGGATTTGAGTCAGTGTAATGATTACGAATGCGTTCAGCTTCCGGACAATCTTCTGTCATCAAAGGTTCTACATTACCGCGTGGCACTGAAGCTAATTTTTGCGTTACAGCGCCAATGCTTTCGAGGCGAACCATTTCCTCCCAAGAACATATTTCGTCCTCTTCTTCTGTTTCATAACGGAGGGTGACTAGATCTCCCTCTATATCGATGATGCGGGCGCGTTCAATCCAGCGTTGCTGGTCCCGCAAGAAAACGCATACCTCCCGCCCATCGCAACACAGTTGATAAATCTTGCGGTGTAGCATCTACTGCTTCTGCCTTTATAAACGTCGTTAATTCTGTCAACATCTGGGTTTTCTCCCAGTAGATTGCAGGCTTGTTGCGGTTCGTAAAACGTACCGCTTAGCTTGCGTTTCATGACCCAAGCCAAAGACTTGCTTGTTGTTTCCGCTTCTGTGGAAATCATTGGATCATAGAATCTGTGGTTATTGTACCAGTTACGTTTAGTCTGTGTCTGGTTCATTTAGAAAATGTCTACTTCATAGAAGTCATAACATGATTCAGGAGTTTTCCTAAGCAGGTTCAGAGTTGCTGATGGACCCTTACATCCATTATGTAGTAAAAGACACTCCAAAACAATGTTATTTGCGGTTGCTTGATTTGCCTACTTGTAGTTATTGGCATCACTGGCAATTCTTATGACTCGGCTTTACTTTTACCCCTATGTACCTGATCTTAGCTTATTCTCTGGCTGACCTTCATGGTTTTCAAAAATAACACTTGAAAGAGTTTTAAGTTTATCCTGTTCGCTTGACTGGACAGGTGCCATCTAAATCTCCTTGCAGCCCTAGCAGACGACTTTCTGGGAGTTTTAGCTTTTTCTATCACGCATAGGAAATTTCATCACTAGATTTGAGGGTGCTTCTCGTTTTATTGCTCCGGTGCGAACTGCATCATAGAGTGCTGCTATATCAGCCAAATCCGCTGACTGATAACTTTTTGTCGCTAGCACTTGATGAAGAAGACCTTCAGATTCAACACTAAGACATCCTGTCTGAAAAGCAGATTCAACGAGTGTACGAATCATCTTGATTAGAGCATAGTTGGCAGTTTCTTCCCTCCACTTTTATTCATTTTCCTCATTTGATAGTTGATGTAGCTCAACAAGCACTGGTGATTCTAATTAGACTTCTTATGTGATTTTAATCACATAAGAAGTCACTGTAGTAGATTTTTTGGCCTTATTCCCTGTAATTACTGACCCTTTAAACTTAGAATACATAATTCTGATCAGTTTATATTTTGATGTTTGTGAATCTTTATATACTCTAGAATAAGTAATTTCCAGAGCAAAATGACTAATGGAAGATTAGACGATTAACAGTTAACCGTCAATCCTAGGAAGAGGAGATTTTTTTATGTGGAAGTTCCTAATTATGATATTTACGCAGGATTTATCTTCACTACTAGGACGGATTTACGCATTGACAAAAAATATCATTCATGCCTAAGACTAGGCAGTACAAGCTTCGGTAAATTGGCATTGATTCGTTTGAAAATACACTGCTGTGCAAAGTATATCTCCTGATCGGAGTGCACCATTCTGAATCAGCCCGATATCCCGCCCAGAACTGAAGTTCCGGGCTAATAGCCCAGGTGCAAGATATCAGTCACCCGATCGCCTGATAGTGTGTTTTTTTTATGAAGAATAAACAGATATATACTAAGTAAGCTACATTACAATAGTATAAACACAAGTCTGTAGCGAAGTAAGTGTTTTGTAAAAAATACTACTATAATTACATAGCAGATTATCTAATCTGAAAAATCGCACATAGGGTTGACTATTTACATCAAATCTACCAACATCTAACCAAAGCTATCACTCGAAGAATTCAAAATATGAACGGGATGATGGGTATCTACTAAGCTGTCGCGCACTTAATTTGTATATGGGACGCGGGCTTCTTGGGTCGCACTACAATAATTTTACGTTTTCGTCTTATACAATCTAGCTGCGCAGGAGCTTAAAGACCGCAATTTGGATTATTAGGAGGTTTTATGTCAATCCAGAAAAACTATTATTTGAGAGCGCTACTAATTATTTTTGGAGTTTTGTTTTTAATTTTTATTACAAGTGGAACTTTATTCGCTGGGTACCATTTTATAGATGAACATGTGATAATTTCCGTAAACCATAGTCTGCAAAAAAAGAATTTTATTGAAGAATTGTTTAAAGCAACTGTAAATGAATTTCTTGGAATTGAAGGAAGATTTAGACCATTTTTTGTTTTCAATTATTATATAGAATCAAAACTATTTGGAATTAATAGATTTCTGTGGTCATTTTACACAGGAATTCTAATTGCTATGACTACATTTTTTTTGTTTGTTTTTGCAAAATTAATCCGATTTTCCTTCAAAGAGGCTCTATTCTTTTCTTTGTTGTCAGTTTTGGGTTTTCAATTAGAAGTAGGCTTTCATCTCCTTGATAATGAAACGAACGGTATATTTTGGCTCTCAGTTACATTAATATTTACAGTACTAAGCGTAAAAAACACTAAAAACAGACTTCTCTACGAATTATTATTCATTGCTTCTACTTTACTGATGTCACTAAGTAAAGAGAGTTTTATTCTTTTGATTCCGGCAATAGCTTTTATCAAAATATGGCAATTTCGCCATTTTAATTCCTGTCCGTGGCGTCAAGCTATAAAGAATAATGCTCTAGCACTATTGATTATAGTATCAATTTTCTTGTCAGAGGTTCTATATATTAAATATTTTATCGGAACAACTAATGGATATGCTGGTATTACTGGGTTAAATTTTCCAAGTATTTTGAGAGCAGCATATTATTTAACAATACAGGGATATGGATGGATAATACTTGTCGCTTTTATTTTAATTATATTAATCAATAGACGTAATAATTTTAATTTCAGAGTGTTCTTGACGAAGGTTTTATCTTCTCCCACTTTTATCCTATTTACTTTGATTGTATTACCTCAGGTTTTACTTTATGCAAAATCTGGTTTTTGCAACAGATATTTAGTGCCAGGAATTCTAGGGTATTCAATCTTACTTGTTCAAATTTATAGGAATATTAATAATAACAACTCTAGGTTTTCAGGAAAAATACTTTCTTTCTTAATAATTTTTTGTCTAACATTCAAGTTTTATGAAGCTTGGTGCATTGCCCATGATTTTACAATCGAAGGGAAAACTACAAGTACTCTATTAAATTTAGTAGACAAAAATACTATAATCAGTGACTCGATTCTCATTGTTACCAATCCTTTTGTTTATTATGAATGGACTCATTCAATAGGAACATACCTTAATTACTTAGAAAAAAGAAACAACTTATATTTAGTTACATATGGTAGTCAACGCTCAGACTTTATGACAAATAACTTGAGTCAAGCAGAAAAAGGTTGGATTTTTCTTAATCCAGAAGATATTAAAGGAGCTTATAAATCTTTAGATAGCATAAAAGAAAAAGAGTTTATTCGTTGTATTATTGTTCCTCCACAATTAAAACACGATTTCTTAATCACTTCATCTGATTGGTTTCAGAGTCAAGATTTTAATGAGTATGCCTTTGACTTTAGCATTTCAACGACTGATTGGCTTAAAGATTTTAAAGACTCCATTAAGAAGCATATTTTTCACATCAATAACAAGAGTTCTGTGGTAAATGAAAATACATATTATGTTTACTTAAAAAAATGACTGTACGTTCGCTCATTTTGTCAGGGTGAGAGGAATTTACTCATAAGGGAGTTACAAATTAAGTCTAAATTCTTAATGAAGACTGCAAGGTAAAACCCCCCGACTGGGCAAGAATGTTGCGCGGTCAAGCCTCGCAAAACCCTGATCATGAAAGCGTTTTAGCTTGACAATCAAACTTTTTCTTACTGTTGCGTATCAAAGCTACAGACGCTGCGTAAATTTTCTTAGGCTTTAAGGGTTTAACTCAGTTTGAAAAATCACTCGGGTAATTTCTGATGCGTACTTTTTAGGTTCGTGAGTCATATTCGCGCACCACTTCTTGGGAGCATCCCAGTTTTTCAGAAAGACGATCAGTAGTGTGAGCCGGAAAGCTCACGTGTATTATAAGCGAGCTTTCCGGCTCGCACTACGAATTTTCAAAAATGGGATGCACCCCCACTTCTTTTTGTCCAAAGTCCAAATCATGTGGAAATTGCAAATAATTGTCTAACACTCATTTATGAATTAATTGATGATGGCTTGGAAAGTCATATTTTCTCTGTCAATAGTATAAATGGATTCATTTTTTTTGTGAGCTGTGTTTATTATAGGTCTAGCTGGAAATATAAAGACAGAAGTGTGAGGTACTGCTTTCTAGATAGTGGACATCATCTTAGTGCAATTGCCGCTTCAGCTTATGTTCATGACAGAGAAACACAAATAATTTTTGATTTTGACAAGCTTGCTCTCAATGAAGATTTAGGCTTTGAGAACAAGGAGTTTATCACTGCTTGTGTGATTTTGGGAGAGCAGCAAGTAAAGAAAGTCAGACGCTTAAGGCTGAAAGTTCTTTTTGTCTGTGGAACTGATTATTTTGAACCAAATCAATTTATTGAAGAAGGTTATCAAGAAACAGCTTTACAGAAAAGTCGTCAGAAGCAACTAGAGCATCCTCTTGGTATTGGTGCTTACTATGATGATGAAACCAAAGATTTCCTGGAAACCACTAAAGATATACTCTATGCCATGGTAATCGGAACGTAATAGGAGAAATTTAAAAAGCATGAAAGAGTATTTTTTATCCGATGATGATGATTCACATCCCCTTCAACCAACATCGGCTGATATTGTACTGCGTCAACGACTAGAGCATTCCATTAGCAAATATTTTTATGAAGGTAGCGATCGCTCTATTCAAAATTTATTATCACGTTGTAGATGGTATGTAAATACCGATGCGACTGCTTTGACATTGATCATTGAATGTCCAGATCAAGTGACTAACTGGCGTGTCTTACAACAAATTGTGCCAATGGCATCTTTGCTCAACTCAATCATCAGCAGTGCTAAAATCCGCGTCTGTCCCCCATACAATCAGGGAATGCCCTTTGAAATGAGAGTCGATGAACTATCAGTTTACGCTGACTCCTGACTCCTGACTCCTGAATTCTGCCTGATAATTGCACTTAATTCTTCAAAAAGCAGGTCAGCAGAAGATTTGATCGCAGGACTTAACTCTAGTCCCAAACCAAGATTCTCCGCCTCAATCAGGTAAACTGTCACCTCTTTGGGAAAGTCATCTTTAAAGATTTTCCTACCTGCGGCTAAAGCATTATCCCAACGAAAGTCGTGCAGATTATAGCTAGGTTCTGGGAGCGTTTCCAGTTCTTTACCAGGGACTTTAAACATAGCACCAGGTTCAGAACCCGTGGAACTAGCATCAATAATAATTAACTTTTTGCAGCCTCTTGCCTGAAACATCACTTCCATTCCTGCTGTACCACAGTCATAGACTTGGACATAAGGATGAGGATGTTCGGCAAGATATTGCTGTAGGCGTTGGGCAATTATTGCACCCACAGCGTCATCGCTACGATTGAGATTACCACAACCAATGATGGTTAGCATAAGACTCATTGCCGATACTTTTTCGTTAGCAATTCCCAATACATGCTAACAAATGGTGACATCTTCTTAGAATCCCACTCCTAGAAGGAGTGGAAGTCTCAAGTCAGAATGATTATGTTTTCGAGGCGTTACAAAAATAGTGGAAAGATGCTGGCAACTTTTTACCGCACTGCCTCTAGACACCGATAGTCACTCATCCAGTTGTCCCCTTCTCGGTCGCTCAGCACGGCAATCCGACCAGTCGTTAAAAATGCCAGCTTAAAAATCTCCCACTGCTCGTCAGTGATATCACCTTGCTGTGAACTGACGCCTCCCTCTTCCCAAATAATCGTCACTTCTCTGCCTCCAGCAATCTCGAAGTTCCCCATGCGAGTTACTCGACCAAGATGCCACTCGAATGCCGCTCCGGCTTGTTTCGCCTGAGCCGTCTCGACCGCCTCTGTGCCGGAGTTGTGAATATGCTGCGATTCATTTGCCGATGATTTTTGCTTTGTCATAGGTTATTGCTCTACTCCTTTTATTTGCTTCGATTATTGTTGATTTTGCCAGAGGGCGACTTAATCGGTAGTTCAATTCAAAACAACCGCTAATACCGTTACTATGGCATTGGTACATTTATCAGAACTGATCAAAAAACTTTTCATTGACCGATACAGCCAAAACATTCACCTATTCCTTGAGCAAATGTTTTGGAAAAGGACGATCTTTCTCAAAGAAAGCCCTGAATTCACTGTGGGGACTACGAACAAAAAGCAACAGAATCCTCCGACTACTTTTTGCCTCAGCCGTGCATTTGCTGAAAAAGTTCAATCTATTAAGGTTAGTAGCGGTTATGGAAGCTGTTGTTGCCTCGGTTATTACCGAACGAACCAGATCTGTCTTCCTTGGGCTTAGCCTTATTCACTTTGAGGTCGCGACCCATCCATTCAGCACCATCAAGACCTTCAATGGCTGCTGACTCTTCTGCTTCTGTTCCCATTTCCACAAAAGCAAAACCGCGCAGTTGTCCTGTTTCACGGTTTGTTGGAACCTGAACCCCCTTGACAGTACCATATTCTGCAAACACAGAACTCAGCGCATCCCGTGTAACCTCATATGAGAGGTTGCCTACATAAACTGACATAAATCTTCTCCAAAATCATAAGTGTGTAGAGATTTAGATTTCGGAGAGACGTCTTTCAATACCAAAAGGGAAAAGCCCATCAATAAAAAAAACAAACACAGTTACCGAATTAATTCTCACTAACTATGATTGCATACTCAGTTAACTATCAGGGGAAAAGTTAGTCAAATTGTTACATAAAGTCATGGGAGCAATTGAGATGCAACAACACACCTCACTATTAGTAGAGCGAGTAGGGTTGTGATTCCTTATGGTGCCTTAACCCTTTGTTAACCAAATAATAACATTAAGATTTTTGTGTATGTACTCCCCACGGAAGCACTTATGATATTCTTACTAAAGATAGATGTGATGTTAACGACCGCACATTTAGAAAAACTGTGTTTCAGTCTCGGCACTCAGTTGAGGAAATAAGTGTTCACATTCTCTTCTTCACACATTTAAAGAAAGAAAGTGAACACCTAGAATAAACAGTGACTTGTTTTTAAGTTGATTTCGTAGATTAGCACCCCGAGAGTCTTTTAGTAGATAAACACCCTGAGGGTCTTTTATAGTTACACTCTATGTTAAATAGAGCGAGTTTTTGTATAATAACTTTACTTTCACAATTAAATTGATTTCCTCTACCTAAAGAGCTAAAGAGCGATCAAATGTTGAAGTTAACAGTTGACAGTCAACAGTCAACCGTTAACAATCTTTTCGGTGATTAATTTCCAATCAGTAAAACAATTTTACCTGTCATAGACCCAGTTTCCTGCAAATGGTGAGCTTTAACAGCTTCTTCTAGTAAAAAGGTCTTGCCAACATGGATTTTCAATTTGTCTGCATCAATCCATTTTGCACACTGTTCTAAAATTTCTGCTTGGTGCTGTTGTGCTGGCACAATTCCTTGCAACATTGGTGTCAGCATTAATTCTAAGCTAATGCGGAGATTACGCATTCTTGCGGCTTTCCAAACTGTATTGGCATCTGGTTCCAAGATTGTCACTATGTCGCCATACATTCGCACAGCTGGAAAAGTTTGATGAAAAGTTTCTCCACCTACAGTGTCAAAAGCCAAGTCCACACCTTCGCCTTCAGTCCAATCCAAGACCGCTTGTACGAAGTCGGTCTGCTGGTAAAAAATGACATGGTCTGCACCCAGTTGTTTGACAAAATCAGCTTTTTCTTGAGAACTTACCGTTGTGCAAACAGAAGCACCCTTGAGTTTCGCTAGTTGAATAGCGACGTGACCAACACCACCAGCACCAGCATGAATGAAAACTCTTTCTCCTGGTTCTAGTCGTCCCCGTTCGTATAATGCTTCCCAAGCGGTGATTAATACCAAAGGTGCTGCTGCTGCTTCTACAAAGGATACAGAAGCTGGTTTACGAGCGATAAACCGCTCATCCACTATGGTATATTCAGCATAATTACCTTGGTGTGCGCCCAAACCGCCAAGACAAAAATAGACCTCGTCACCTACGCGAAATCGCTGAACGCCAGCACCAACCGCCTCGACTACACCAGCACCATCACATCCTAAGATAGCAGGCATTTGATCGGGGTAGAAAGTGCCTCGTTTGCGAAGTTTTGTGTCAATAGGATTAACGCCAGCCGCCCGTAAGCGTACTAAAAGTTCAGTCTCTCCTAGATGAACAATGCTAGGGTTTTGTACATCCTGAAGTTGCAAAACTTCGGGACTACCAGATGCTGTCATTAAGACTGCTTTCATGACTCCTCCTTAGTAGTGAACTACCTATACCGTACCTGTACTTAGGTCAGTGTAGGCTTCTGACATTCTAGAAAGAACTGTCGCCCTTGGATCTGGCAGCATAGGTCAAAGCTATAATTAGAAAATATCTAAAGTGACGATAAACAGCGGAGTTTATGACCATAACCGTCAAGAGACTCACCCTTGAAGAGTACTTTGCCTATGATGATGGCACAGACACTCGCTACGAACTTGTGGATGGAGAGTTGCTTGAAATGCCGCCAGAAAGCGATAGAAATAACTTAATTTCTCTCTATCTACTGTCAGAATTTCTCAAGTTTGTCCCAATTCAACTCATTCGCCACAAAGATACAGAAATCGTCGTGACAGGTAACCGGACTCGTGTGCGAATGCCAGATTTGATGATATTGACGGAAGAGTTATTTAAGGCGATCGCCGGCGGGCGAGCTACAATCACTCCAGATATGCCTTCCCCAGCAATGGTGGTCGAGGTTGTCTCTCCTGGGAAAGTGAACGAGGATAGAGACTACCGCTACAAGCGTTCTGAGTATGCTGCACGGGGTATCCCTGAATACTGGATTGTTGACGCTCATAAAGCCCGAGTCACGTTGCTGACTCTGGTTGATGGGTTGTATGAAGAAGCTCTGTTTGAGGGAACAGATTGTATCAGGTCAGTGACTTTTTTAACGCTGAATTTGACCGCAGCCCAAGTATTGGCGGCTGGACAAGTCTAAGAATGTCATTCACGGGTATTGATTTT
This sequence comes from uncultured cyanobacterium, assembly GCA_903903925.1. Lineage (GTDB taxonomy): Bacteria > Cyanobacteriota > Cyanobacteriia > Cyanobacteriales > Nostocaceae > Stigonema. The sequence continues at coordinate 132,110 of CAIVAU010000116.1, read as the reverse complement.
AGACCTGAATCCCTACAAAATTGCTGCTAGATTCATTCTTCTCAGTTGTTCCGTTAACCAATAAACCTAAGATATTGTGACCGCAACTTTCTAACAACTCTTTAGCAGCACTAGCACTGTTAGAATCAATGACTCCTGGTCGAGCTACTAACAAAATTCCATCAGTCATGTGGCTTAAAGTTAGAGCATCGGCGGCGAGAAGTAGGGGAGGGGCATCAAGAATTATAAAGTCATACTGATTTGAAAAATCTTTAATGAGTGATGCCATCCGATTAGAATCAAGCAAAGCTAGTGGATTTGGAGGTTTAGCTCCGGCAGTTAAGACATCCAGATTATCCATGACTTTACACGCACCAACATTGAATTCGGTCTGATCAATAAGTGTCTCCCTCAAACCTACTGTATTAGTTATCTGCCAAAGATGATGCTGAGAAGGATCTCGCATATCTGCATCAATGAGTAAAACTTGACGCCCTAATTGAGCGATCGCCACCGCTAAATGAGCTGCAACTGTAGACTTGCCTTCTTGAGAAACTGCGCTAGTTACCACAATAGTTTTCAACACCTGATGTGAACTCAGAAATTTTAGACGAGCTTGAATCATGCGGTAAATTTCGCAATTTAAGGAGTTGGGTATATCTCTGACAACAATTTCTGAAGATGTTGATTCTGCATATTGGTGATTGGACACCTTTTTAGTCAATAAGGGAACAATCCCAAGCATTGGATATCCAAATATTTTTCTGATGTCCTTAAGTGTTTTTAGAGATTTGTCTCTCATTTCTACAAAGAGAACAGTAATAGTAGACAAAAATAAACCCAACATCATACCGAGGGCCAAAACGATGGGTTTCTGACTTGATGTTGCCTTTTCTGGGACTAAAGCTGTACTAATGATTCGGGCGTTGGCTGTATTTGTATTTTCCGCTACCTGTAATTCTTGAACCTTTTTCAGTAGAGTTTGATAAGTCAGTTGGGCGACTTCAGCCTTCTGTTCGAGTTCGTGCTGATTTTGTGCCAACAAAGGTATGACTTTCACCCGCTTTTTGTATGTAGAACGAGTATTGTACAGAGAGGCGAGTTTTTTAGCCAAGCTCAGACGTTGCACTTCCGATTGCTGGAAATCTTTGATCAGGCTTTGTCTGAGTTCTCCCATCTGCAATAGTTCCTGGGGAACTATTGTTTGATTACCATTCTGTTCAATTTGCTTTTGCAGGAGGCTTTGTAAGCTGGCTTTTTTTGCTTCTAGGTCAGTAATGATGGGGGTTGTATCTAGGAAACGGCTGCGTTCTATCGCTAACTGTCGATCTAAATCTTGGATTTGTGTGAGAATTCCCTGCACCGCCGGTGACTGGTTGAGACCAACAAGAGCGATCGCCTTCTGGGAATTCAGATTTACTTTCTGATGCAGTTCATTCGTTTGGGCGCTTACCTCATCCAGTTGAGCCTGCGTAGTATTAATCTCGCCGTCTAAATTTCCAATGATTGCAACAGCTGATTTTGACTCCTCTAATAGATCTATAATGTTATTGTTCTGCTTAAATCTGCGTAGTGCTATTTGTGTTTCCTGAACAGCAGCTTGATTTTTAAGCAGCTGCTTACCTATAAATTGACGAGTTTCTTCTGCTTCAGCTCGACTTGTAATAATATCATTTTTTAAATAGAGATTCATAATTTCGTTGACTACTGCTGCTGCTTCTTTGGGGTTACGGCTTTTATAGGCAACGCGCAACACATCTGTGCCACCAATAATTTTTAGTGTTAAACTTTTTTGTAGCACCCCAACTTCTAGCAATTGACCTTTGTTATTTTTAAGTTTCAATTCGTCTATTGTCTGCTGCAACAAATGAGGAGAAGAAATAACTTCTATCTGAGTACTGATAGGATTTTGAGTTGCGACCAGCGGTTTTAAATCTCCTGTTGCTTGTCCTTCTAAACTACTAGGCAATAAATTAGAACCTATGATTTGAAAAGATGGTATTCTGAATAATAGTTTCCCTTCAGCTTCATAGGATGGCTTCATGAATGTTGTTGCTAAATAACTGAGAGTAACTGTCGTCATGAAGATACCGCTAAAGTACATCCACCGCCTTTTAAACATTAATAAATAGCGAATTAAATCTAAATCAACTGATTCTCTAGATTCCATATTTATCGATATATTTAAATTAGAATAATGTCCCTAAAATACATTTTCTTACTAAGGAATGATAAGTGAATTGACGGACAACGGAGCAGTGCTAATTAAATTGTGACCCCCAAAAATAGCATTAGAATGACTACTATTCATCAAAATAGAGCCATTGTAGGATATATTTTTGTCCCATAAATTATTGCTAGAATAGTCATCCACAAAAGTTTTTTTAGACTGATCGCTCGCATAAGCTACGTTTTGATAAAACTGCACGTTAGAAGAAAATAAGGTAGTTAATTCTCCGTTGGAGGTGCCCTCTAAATTAGGAGATTTTAAGTTTTTTAAAGCTGTATTATTTCTCACGATCACATTGTCACTTTGAAAAATATCGATTCCTCTACCACCATTATCAAAAACAAGGTTATTTTCAACCAACGTCCAATTTGTGTATTTTGGCGATCGCGTCTCACCTTGGGTATGCCTGAAATCGTCGATAATGATGCCATTTCCATCAGTAACTGTTCCATCATCTCTTGGCAACTTGTTCTCATTAGAGTAAGAAATATTGCCTCTAATTATATTGTGAAATCCAGATTTATGATCATAAGCTTTAGCCTGATAAATCGAAATACCACTGCATTGATAAGGCGATCTGAATGCATTACGATAAGAGACATTACCTTCGATATACAGATAATCCGTCTCTTGCCCAGAAATACCACCACACCCAGAGTCGTGAATTTCATTATTTAGAACTTGCGTGTGGTGGTTTCCCTTACCAACATGAATCCCCGATCCCATTTGAGTAGAAGTGATTTTAAAACCAATTATTTTGATGTAATTGCCCTCAATTTTAAAAGTCCCGTCTTGAGTTCCTCTAACAAATGGCTTGTGACCGGGAAAAGCTTGAAAAACGATCCAATTATGAGCATTTCCTGATTTTATTACCGTGATATTTTCATCATAAGTCCCATTTTTTACATAGACAACATCTCCAGCACCAACTTTTTGATTTGCCTGCTGTATTGTCTTGAATGCAAGAGCTTGTGATGTACCGAGATTGCTATCATTTCCTATACTATTATCGACATAGTATATTTTGCCTGAACTTTTAGTTTCACCAACTTCTTGCGCTTCAGAATTATTCCATGCATATCTATGTTGAGTTTGATGAAAATCAAACGTAGAGCGACTATTGGCATTGACAATTTGGACAATAGAATTTGCAGTTAAACCAGCAATGAAAGCCAGACCAACCTTGAGTATCATGAATCTATTTTTCAACATAACAAATGAATTATGAATTATGAATTATGACTCCTGACTCCTAACTCCTGACTCCTAACTCCTAACTCCTAACTCCTGACTCCTAACTCCTGACTCCTGACTCCTGACTCCTAACTCCTAACTCCTGACTCCTAACTCCTGACTCCTGACTCCTAACTCCTGACTCCTGACTCCTAACTCCTGACTCCTGACTCCTGACTCCTGACTCCTGACTCCTGACTCCTGACTCCTGACTCTATGTCATCAGACCTAGAAAAGTTGATAATTAATTAGCATCATTGATGGGTAAAGACCCTTAAAATAATCAGGATTTGTACTCTCTTACTCCAAGGCAAATACTATGCCCCGCCGCAACGACATCAGGAAGATTCTGCTACTGGGATCTGGTCCAATCGTGATTGGACAAGCATGTGAGTTTGACTATTCTGGTACCCAAGCTTGTAAAGCCTTACGAGAGGAAGGTTATGAAGTGGTGCTGGTAAACTCCAACCCTGCCACAATTATGACCGACCCAGAAACAGCCGATCGCACCTATATTGAGCCACTGACACCCGAAATTGTCGAAAAAGTGATCGCTAAAGAACGCCCCAACGCCCTATTACCAACAATGGGAGGACAAACTGCCCTTAACCTTGCTGTAGCTTTAGCAAAAAACGGGGTGCTGTCCAAGTATGGTGTCGAGTTAATTGGTGCTAAACTCCCAGCCATTGAGAAAGCTGAAGACAGGAAACTGTTTAACGAGGCAATGGAAAGTATTGGGGTGAATGTGTGTCCCAGTGGTACAGCCTCATCAGCAGAAGAAGCGAGGGCGATCGCCAAACAAATTGGCACTTATCCGTTAATTATTCGTCCTGCCTTCACCATGGGTGGTACTGGCGGCGGCATAGCATACAACGAAGAAGAATTTTCCGAAATGGCACAAGCAGGTTTAGATGCTAGTCCTGTATCGCAAATTCTGATTGATCAGTCTCTACTTGGCTGGAAGGAGTATGAACTGGAAGTGATGCGAGATTTGGCAGATAACGTTGTCATTATCTGTTCGATCGAAAATCTCGATCCTATGGGTATTCACACCGGAGATTCGATTACCGTCGCCCCAGCCCAAACTCTGACTGACAAGGAATATCAGCGGCTGCGGGACATGGCAATTAAAATCATTCGTGAGATCGGTGTGGAAACTGGCGGTTCTAATATCCAGTTTGCTGTCAATCCCATCGATGGAGAAGTGGTTGTGATTGAAATGAACCCCCGCGTTTCCCGCAGTTCGGCTTTGGCTTCTAAAGCCACTGGGTTCCCAATAGCGAAGATAGCGGCAAAGCTAGCTGTGGGCTACACTTTGGATGAAATTAGCAATGACATCACCAAGAAAACACCAGCCTCCTTTGAACCGACAATTGATTATGTTGTGACAAAGGTTCCCCGATTCGCCTTTGAGAAATTTCCTGGTTCTGAACCAGTGCTGACTACACAAATGAAGTCGGTTGGGGAAGCAATGGCAATTGGACGCACATTTAACGAGTCTTTCCAAAAGGCGTTACGTTCCTTGGAAACCGGACGTGCTGGCTGGGGTTGTGATATCAAGGAAAAATTACCTAGTGGTGACCAAATTCGCGCCCATTTACGCACACCAAACCCTGAGCGGATATTTGCTGTGCGTCATGCCATGCAGCTTGGGATGAGTGTTGAGGAAATCTACGAATTAACAGGTATTGATCCGTGGTTCCTCGATAAGATGCAGCAACTGCTGGAGGTGGAAAAATTCCTCAAACGAACACCGTTGCAACAGTTGACAAAAGCGCAAATGTATGATGTGAAGCGCAAAGGATTTAGCGATCGCCAAATTGCCTTTGCCACGAAAACGACTGAAGATGAAGTCCGGCGATATCGCAAACAACTAGGTATAATCCCAGTTTATAAAACAGTAGACACCTGTGCGGCTGAATTTGAGGCATTGACCCCTTATTACTACTCTACCTACGAAGAAGAAACGGAGGTCATGGCAACAACCAAACCAAAAGTGATGATTTTAGGAGGTGGGCCCAACCGCATTGGTCAGGGAATAGAGTTTGACTATTGTTGTTGTCATGCTGCCTACGCTCTCAAAGAAGCAGGGTATGAGACAATTATGGTCAACTCCAACCCAGAGACAGTCTCTACAGACTATGATACGAGCGATCGCCTTTACTTTGAGCCATTGACGAAAGAAGATGTATTGAACATCATCGAAGCAGAAAACCCCGTTGGCGTCATTGTTCAGTTTGGCGGACAAACACCGTTGAAGTTGGCAGTACCATTGCAAGAGTATTTGCAGGGAGTAGAGAATAATTCTGATTCTTCCCCACTCCTCACTAAAATATGGGGTACATCGCCAGATTCAATTGACATGGCTGAAAACCGGGAACGGTTTGAGAAAATTCTTAAACAGTTGAATATTGCCCAACCGCACAATGGTATTGCCCGAACCTACGAGGATGCCTTGGTTGTTGCCAAACGCATTGGTTATCCGGTGGTGGTGCGTCCTAGCTATGTGTTGGGTGGACGGGCAATGGAAATTGTCTACTCTGATGCTGAGTTAGAACGCTACATGACCTTTGCGGTTTTGGTGGAACCGGAACATCCGATTTTGATTGATAAGTTCCTGGAAAATGCCATTGAAGTGGATGTGGATGCGATCGCTGATCGCACTGGGCGGGTCGTGATTGGTGGTATCATGGAACACATCGAGCAAGCGGGAATTCACTCAGGAGACTCAGCTTGTTCTTTACCCTCAATTTCCCTTTCACCAGAGGTTCTCAATCAAATTCGTACCTGGACAGTTCAACTGGCGCAGGCACTAAATGTTGTAGGGCTGATGAATATTCAGTTTGCTGTGAAGACAACAGATGAAGTCACAGAGAGTCCTACAGACCAATCATCTACCACCGTTACCCAAGTTTATATTTTAGAAGCAAACCCCCGCGCCTCTCGCACAGTACCATTTGTTTCTAAAGCAACAGGAGTGCCACTGGCGAAACTGGCATCCCTAATTATGGCGGGTAAGACCTTGGAAGAACTGGGCTTTACCCAAGAAGTCATACCATCTCATATTGCAGTCAAAGAAGCGGTTTTGCCTTTTAATAAATTCCCAGGTACTGACACCATCTTAGGCCCAGAGATGCGCTCCACAGGAGAGGTTATGGGCATTGACAGTGACTTTGGACGCGCCTTTGCCAAGGCAGAAATGGGCGCTGGTGAGCGTTTACCTCTCAAGGGAACAGTCTTTGTGTCGATGAACAATCGTGACAAAGCCGCAGCCGTTCCCGTGGTGAGGGAATTTATTGATTTGGGCTTTACTGTCATGGCGACTGATGGTACACGTCGCGTCCTCCAACAGTATGGGTTAGATGTTGAATTAGTCCTGAAACTTCACGAAGGTCGTCCTCATGTCTTAGATGCGATTAAGAACCATAAAATTCAACTCATCATCAATACACCCTCTGGTGAAGAAGCCCAAACAGACGCTAGACTTATCCGCCGTACAGCCTTAACTTACAAAATCCCCATCATTACTACCATTGCTGGGGCAAAAGCCACGGTTGCCGCTATCCGTTCTTTGCAGAATACGACCTTGGATGTAAAAGTTATCCAAGATTATAATCGGGCATAGGGCAGGGAGAAGGGAGCAGGGAGCAGGGAGCAGGGAGCAGGGAGCAGGGGAGAAGGGGGAATTATCAGTCTTTCATTGCCCACTCCCTATGCCCTATGCCTGCCCCCTATATACAGTAGGCTTAGGAAAAGATAAAGCAATCTCCATGATATTATAGTCATAGTTATAAATATTATTGAAATTTTTTAACCAATCCTCACAATCCTGAGAAAGTTTATTACTTATAATTGAAGAGGTATCGCCAAAAAAGGGGCTTAGAGAAATGTTTTCGGCAGGTAGCGATCTGGAATAGACTAGGAAAGGGATAAAATTAAAACACCGTTAGTATTCCATTAATTTTCATAAATGTTAAAATTAGTAATGATCTCAATATAGAAAAAATGTTTGCGTGGCTACTTTTTATCTAACTGTGGATACTAGAGAAGAAGGGGAGAAAACTGTAGATTCAATTAATTAACAATCACACTCGCTCACAATTAGCCGCTAACCAATAAGTTTCCGGAATGAGGAAAGTTGCAAAATATACCATATTTCTCCAATGTAACCGGGTAGCACCCTTAAACAGCATCTATTCAGTCAATACAGTCAAAAGTCATACGTACAAAAACCCATCATTACCAAAGAGTAGCGCCATGAAGACCGCTCAGACAGCCACAGACCTCGTGCGGACTTATCTGCGTGAGATTGGCCGTGTACCACTCTTAACTCACGAGGAAGAGATTTTTTATGGCAAACAGGTGCAGCGTGCAACTAGCTTGTACGAGGTGAGAGAGTTTCTGACTACCCAGTTAGGTCGTCAACCAACTATAGAAGAGTGGGCAAAAGCGACAAAGCTAGAACCAACAGAGTTAAATGGCGTGGTCGCTGAGGGAGAAATTGCTAAGCGCAAGATGGTAGAAGCCAATTTGCGACTGGTCGTGTCAGTGGCTAAAAAGTACATTAAGCGCAACGTCGATCTACTCGACTTGATCCAAGAAGGTAGTATTGGTATGCAAAGGGGTGTAGAAAAGTTTGACCCCACCAAAGGCTACAGGTTTTCCACTTATGCTTATTGGTGGATTCGTCAAGCCATTACCCGTGCGATCGCTGAGAAAGGTCGTACTATTCGGCTACCTATCCACATCACTGAAAAACTAAATAAGATCAAAAAGGCACAGCGACAGTTATCCCAAAGACTGGGACGTGCCCCTACGGCTGCTGAGTTAGCTCAAGAATTAGAATTGACACCAAAACAGGTAAGGGAATACCTTGAAAAGGCGCGTGTACCCTTGTCCTTGGATTTGCGGCTAGGAGATAATTATGACACAGAACTGGGAGAAATGTTGGAGGATGAAGGAGCTTCTCCAGAAGACTTCGTCATGCAATCTTCCCTATCTTATGACTTAGACTGCTTGATGGCGGAACTTACCCCACAACAGAAAGAAGTTATATCCCTACGCTTTGGTTTAACTGATGGGCAAGCACTGACTCTTGCAAGAATAGGCGAACGCCTAAACATCAGTCGTGAACGAGTGCGGCAAATTGAACGGGAAGCCTTATCCAAACTTCGCAAATCAAAGGCTGGTATAGATGAATATTTGGCAAGCTGAGGGGAGTTAGGAGTTAGGAGTTAGGAGTTTTTAATGAATTCTTCACTTCTGAGTCCTCACTCCTAACTACTTAGGGAGGAGTGATAAAATCCGTGCTTACTTGGTACGGTTACACCGACCCCCAGTTTAGGACGAGTTTGTTACATTAGTTTGCAGGATGACATAACGGCTAGCTAAGTCAAATACACCACAGGCATCTACTATTAGATATTAGAGCCACAAAGGCAAGGGTAGTGAGCTATAAAGGCTTTTTTAGGCAACTTTGTACAATATATCAGGAGAACTAACGTGAATAACCCATCTAATAAAGTTTCAGAATTTTTTAACAGTGAGTCAGAAAATGGAAACTTACTGTGGCAGTATGTTAAGTCTCTAAGTCCAGATACAGTGACTCAGTTATCTAAACCGACTTCTTCAGAAGTGTTTCAAGTCATGGAGCGTAATATTGTAGGACTGCTGGGAAACATACCTTCAGAACATTTTGGTGTGACTGTCACCACGAACCGAGAAAATCTCGGTCGCCTGCTTGCTTCTGCCATGATTAGTGGTTATTTCTTGCGTAATGCTGAACAAAGAATGAACTTTGAAGCAGCACTGCAAGGGACTGAAGCTAACAATACAGAAATTGGCGAGTGATTAGAAATTTCCGCGAAAATATAGCTGTCCCACCCCACAAAATTATTGGTGTTGCTGTCATTTGGAATGACCAAAGGCAGATTCTCATTGATCGCCGTCTTCCAAAGGGAGTGATGGGGGGTTTATGGGAATTTCCAGGCGGCAAAATTGAGCCTAGTGAAACTATTGAGGAGTGTATTAAACGGGAAATTTACGAAGAACTGGGGATAAATATTGACGTAGGCGAACATCTCATTACTATTGACCACGTCTATACCCACTTGCACGTCACCCTCATAGTGCATCACTGTCGCCATATTTCAGGTGTTCCCGAACCTCTAGAATGCGATGAAGTTCGTTGGGTAAATTTGGATGAATTGGAACAGTTCTCTTTTCCTGAAGCAAATATTCAAATTATTGCGGCTCTAAAAGAAGCGAGCGTTACATAGTTGTAAACTAAGTTGGATAAACTGGCAGCGTAAAGTGAAACCATGCACCACCATTAGGGGTGGAATCTACCCAGATTTTACCGTAGTGCGCTTGGACAATACGCTGGCATAAACATAGACCAATGCCATAGCCAACCGTTGCTTCATCACGTTCTAGGCGAAAGCGGTGTTCAAAAATGCGTTCACGTTTCTCCTCTGGAATCCCAGGTCCAGTATCGCCAATGCTGAATTGAACTTTCTGGGTGGTGCGGTGAAGTCCACAAATTGTAATTGTACCACATTCTGGTGTGTATTTAATGGCATTGTCTAACAGGTTGATCAGCACTTGGCGTATACGTTCTGGATCTGCATAAACATCAGGTAAGTCTTTGGGGATGTCTTTTTTGATTTCCAAGGATTTGGCAGTGTAGCGATCGCGCACTTCCTCTAGTATTTCCAAGCAAAGTTTGCCCAGTTCCATCTTTTGCGGTTGGATGGGGAATTCCCGCTCATCGGTACAACCTGCCTGCAAAAGATCAGTAATCATTCGGTCAATGATCTTAGTTTGGCTCCGAGTTTGTTTGAATAAATGCACTGCCAGAGCAGGTGTCAAACGATCAAATACACCTTTTTCTAAATTATAGTTAGATTGTAGGGTATCTACGGCGATCGCCATCGCCGTGAGGGGATTGCGGAGATCGTGAGCTAACATAGCGATCACTCGGTCTTTAAACTGTAGCTGCTCTTGGAGTTTCTCTTTCTCCTGTTGCAAGCGAAAAACTTCATCCGATAGCCTGAGCACTTCAGCAGAGATAGCCACTGAACGGATCGAAGGTTTTAGTTCACTGACACGACCATTTTCCTCTGTATTCTCTCGCAAACCACTCTGTAATTTTAAGTCAGCGTTTAAGACGGCTTGCCAACGCGGCCACCAGTTTTTTAGCTCGGCAATTATATAACTACCAGCCAGAGTTTGTCTAGGTTCGGGACGAATCTTAATTAAAGCTGGTGTTGCTACCAGTTTAAAGTGTTCCGCCAAATAGGGTTGTTGCCCAACCTCAATAATTTGCAGTTCAAATTCATACTCAGCCTGCAATTCGTTTAAGTAAGAGCGAATTCGCTGCACCTGTTGTCGGGAAGTTGGACGTCCATCAATAAAAAGCAACAACTGTAGTGGAGCTTCAGAATCAATAGGCTGATCTTGAGAAACTTGCATGTAATCGTGTTGTAGCACAGGTAACAAATCGACAAAGCTTTACCAGGAGTCAGGAGTTTGGAGTCAGCGTGGTAATTCTCTGGGACTGACGGATAGCGCAGCGTTAGCGCAAATTTACGCCGGGTTTTTTGCCACCTCTACTAGCACTGGCATTTTCCGCTCATTGCTTTTCTTCAGCTTACCATCGTTTGCTGAATACTCTCTAGAATCAGCAGAAAATCTCAAATTGGTTCACTGTCTGCGCTAGCGTAGAAATAGACACTCAATTTATGATTTCCTGTGCTGCACTGTAACCGTCCGGCTGTCTTTCTGAGTTTGGCTGTTTTACTCACCTCATTAACAGCTTGCGCGAACAGTCCTGTCGCCAAAAACCTTGAGCAATCTTTGGCGGCTGATTCCAGATTAAAAGATCACCCAGTTACCTTTGGCGGTGCTCAGCAAGTCAACGAACAGCAGAATCAGCAAAACCAGACGAAAGTTCAGTTACCAGCTGATTTTCCCAAAGATATCCCCCAATATCCTAATGCCAATCTCCAAGAAGTTAAACCTTCTAGTAGCGAAGACAACAGTACATCAACTCGTTGGTTAAGTTCTGACCCAAGCAATTTAATTGCTAGCTATTATTTACAACAGTTTCAAGCAAATAACTGGCAGATTGTGCAACAGCCAACAGATCAACAGGGAGGCATTTTAGAAGCGCGGCGCAATGATTTACAGGTGAAAGTTTCTATTCAGCCAAAGTCAGTGACAAACCCACCATCCAATCAAGTACATACAGAAACTGAACTCCTCATTGATTACACACGTAACATTACAGCAACAGCAGAAACTACACCAACACCCAGCCCCCAAACCACTAACGATACTGTTCCACAACCTGATAATCCCCAGTTTATTGGTCCGGTACAACCAACAAACTCGGCAGCACAACCAAGTAGTACTTCTGAACCCAAAAATCCAACTACACCTGGATCTGTGGAATTCAGTGATCTGAACAAAGCACCGCAAGAATGGCGCAAATATATTCAAGACTTGGCAGCACTGGGTGTTTTTTCTGAGGAAACAAATGCCACTAAGAGCAATATTGCAGCAAAAAACCAGTTTCAACCCGATAAAATCACGACCCGTCGAGAATATGCTCGTTGGCTAGTTGCTGCTAATAATGCTATGTATGCCAATAATCCAGCCAAGCAGATCCGCTTAGCATCGGAAAGTGCTCAACCAGCTTTTAGTGATGTGCCAAAAACAAATCCCGATTTCGGTGCAATTCAGGGCTTAGCTGAAGCCGGGTTAATTCCTAGTCCTTTGTCGGGAGATTCCACAACAGTCTTGTTTCGTCCAGATGCACCCCTAACACGGGAACAGTTGATTCTATGGAAAATACCTCTTGATACTCGCCAAGCTTTACCTGCGGCAAACATAGATGCAGTCAAGCAAACGTGGGGTTTTCAGGATGCAGCAAAAATTGACCCTCAAGCGTTACGGGCAGTATTGGCAGATTACCAGAATGGCGAAAAATCTGATATCCGTCGGGTGTTTGGTTATACAACATTGTTCCAACCTAAAAAACCAGTGACTCGCGCTGAAGCGGCTGCTGCTTTGTGGTACTTTGGGACTCAAAGTGAAGGGGTATCGGCTCAAGATGCTTTGAAGTTAACGCGATCGCAGTCCTGATCTTGAAAAAGGTTCTTTACAAAGTATTTGTTAACTAAATCTTTATATTGTAATAGTAACCTTTTAAACTCAGTTCCGTCTATCACACGGATTGACAATCGCTCCTGAATTTTTACTGATTTAAGCCAAGTTTGAGCGGCTGATGTGAGTTAATGGAAAGGATAGCTGTCTTCTCAACACCAAGCGTAACGGGCGTGCTGACAGTACAAACCCGGATTTCTCACAGGCGTTTCATCCGCACTTATACGGTGGCGTTTCGCTATCGCTATGACAAAACCTTTATCTTACAAAGATTTAGGGCGTTTTAGACGAGCGTACAAATCATGTTCCCTGTTCCCCGGTTCCTTTTTTGCAAGATTTAACATTAATAGTATCTTTTCATGCTATTTTTTAGTTGAGATTGGTCAAAAATCGCGTAGAATTACGTAATCTTAGGGCGGAATAGCTAAAAAGACAACGCCCGTTATGCTCTCCTGTCATATTTGTCAAGAGTAGTTAACAATAAAAAATATTAAGGAAAAACCAAACCATGAAGACACAACAACTTGTAACGGCAGGATTTGTCCTTTTCTCCTTCATGTTGCCACTCAGAGCTTCGGCTGGGACTTACGATCAACTTTATGTATTTGGCGATAGTCTTTCTGATACTGGCAATGTGTTCAATGTTTCTGGGGGGTTAGTTGATCCAACAAAAGCCTTTAACCCAGATCCACCCTTCTTTCAAGGACGTTTTTCAAATGGGCCGATATGGGTAGACTATGTTGGACAGCAGCTAGGGTTAACTCCGACTTTAGTCACTAATCTATCTAGTACCACTCCTCCTACCCAAGGTATTAACTACGCCTTTGGTGGTTCCAACTCTGGTCTGGACAATGCTTTTACTCCTGGTTTACCTGGAGTGCTTGCACAAGTCGGCTCATTTACACAAGGCTTGCAAGCAAATAAGCAAACGGCTGACCCAAATGCTCTTTATACCATATGGGGAGGTGCGAATGATTACTTATTTGGTAATATTACTGATCCAAATCAAGTAGCAAAGAACATATCAGATTCGGTAACTTTACTTGCCCAAGCTGGTGCTAAAAATATTGCAGTCTTCAACCTGCCGGATTTGGGTAAGACTCCATATGCATCCGCCAACGGAATTTCAAGCCAATTAACAGATCTGTCAGCAAGCTATAATGCCATACTAGCAACAACTCTAGGCAATTTAAGTTTAATACCCGGTGTTAATATCATCCCTATTGATATCAATTCCTTATTTAATCAGGTGATTGCCTCTCCTGGGGAATTTGGTTTCACAAATGTTACAACTCCTTGCGTCATAGGTGACTTAAATAGTGTCAGAGCAGGAGACTATACGGTATGTAATAATCCAAACGACTATCTGTTCTATGACGCTGTTCATCCAACGACAAACGCGCAAAAGCTTATAGCTGAAACAGTACTATCTGCAATTGAACCGAAGTCTGTTCCTGAACCTTCAGCAGCATTGGGTGTGTTAGCGTTTGGTGCTTTGGGTACAGCAGGAGTGCTGAAGAAGTCAAAAGTCAAAAGTCAAAAGAGTACTAAATTATTTAACTACTAAAAATACACTTACAGTACCGAGGCTTGGTTTAGATTCGCCAATATTGAACTAAAATGATCAACAGAAAGTTTGAGCAAAGTTCGTAGCAAGCAAATGTCTAACACCGTTGCCGACGTAATGAGCCGTGACCCGATAGTAGTCAAATCTGAAACTCCTTTGAAAGAAGCCGTTCAAATCCTAGCAGAACGACGCATCAGCGGGTTACCTGTAGTGGATGACGCTGGTAAATTGGTAGGCATTATTTCGGAGACAGACTTAATGTGGCAAGAAACTGGTGTGACTCCTCCAGCGTATATCATGTTTCTTGATAGCGTCATCTATTTACAAAATCCTGGCAACTATGAACGTGACCTGCATAAGGTATTGGGGCAAACGGTTGGGGAAGTGATGAGCAAAAACCCTATTACTATTTCTGCCAATAAATCTTTAAAAGAAGCCGCTAAGGTCATGCAAGAACACAATGTTCACCGATTGCCAGTACTTGACAGCGAGGGTCAAGTCATTGGTATCCTTACCCGTGGTGACGTTATTCGGGCAATGGCAGCAGGTCAAGATTAGTTAAACAAAATACCTTTAAAAAGAATGAGTATTACCCCTGAATCTGTTCAGCAATTGCTTAGTTCAGAGAATTTGGGCGATCGCTTGCGTGGAGTCAATCAAATTCGCCAACTGGAACCAGTCATTGGTTTTGGGTTGATTCAACGTGCTGTTACGGATAGCAACGCCCGTGTCCGATACTCAGCCGTAAGCCAAATGGATACCCTCGGTGAGCAAGATTTGGACTTGTCGTTGAATATATTGCGCGGCTTGCTTAACGATCCAGAAACAGATGTGCAAGCAGCAGCCGCAGACTGTCTGGGTGCTTTAAAGCTGCATGAAGCTTTTGAAGATTTACAACAACTTTACCATTCCAGTAACGAGTGGATAGTCAAATTTAGTATCATTGCTACCTTAGGAGCATTGGGTGATCCGAGAGCCTTTGAGTTACTTAAGGAAGCGCTCTCCTCAGATAATGAATTAGTTCAAACTGCTGCTATCAGTTCCCTCGGCGAGTTGGGAAATACACAAGCTATTCCCTTGCTAGTCCCCTACGCCACAAATCCAGATTGGCAAATCCGCTACCGACTTGCACAAGCCCTGAATCTTCTCAAAAGTGCAGACGCCAAATCTATATTAGAAACTTTGGCAAATGATCAAGTAGAAGCAGTTGCAACTGAAGCAAAAATAGCTTTAAGAGGGAGCAGGGAGCAGGGAGCAGGGAGCAGGGAATAAAGGGAGCAGGGAATAAAGGGAGCAGGGAGCAGGGAGCAGGGAGCAGGGAGCAGGGAGCAGGGAGCAGGGAATAAAGGGAACAGAAAAATGCGCGTTGTGGGTCTATCCCCACCCCCTCACTCCTGAAGGGTCACAGCTAATTTATCAGCAATTCCCGCAATCCAGTTTTCATCTTGTTTCGTGTAACTGCGAGGAGCATTTGCCCCTAAAATCAGAACACCTTGGTCACCAATGGGTTGACAAATAACACCTTGGGTATTCTCAGGCAAGTAATCAAACTCAATCCGTCCGGGATATACTTTTAGTGCAACTAGATAAACTGGCTTTTGTTTTTCTAGCACCCGGCTTAAAATTGGGCCTAGCATAACTTCTGATTTAGCACCCAAAATTCCCCGACGTAACAAAACTTTACCTTGATAGAAAACAACCAGCGATCGCGTTACCGTATTAGTCAGTAACAAATGTGATGCCCAGGCTAGCTCTGTTTTCACTCTTGTTGGTAAATCTGGAGCAAAGACAAAGCCTTCCTCCCCAACGAGTTCTACAGCATCAGGCGATCGCGGCTGCACCTGCTGCCAAATTAAACCTGTCAAAATTAATACTGCACTCAAAATGACACCCAATGCATCCCCACGCGCTTGGGGTTGGGTTACCTCTGATGTCAACAAACGGTTAATTAGCAAAAGGACAGCGCCCAACCCACCAACAACAATAGGTAGACGCCGCAAAATGCGATTAGGGTCAGCTTTAGCCATACTTCTAAAGTATGAATTATGAATGCTGAATTATGAATTGTTAAATTTCATAATTCATAATTCATAATTCATAATTCATTCCTCTCCTGATTCAAGAATCCGTTGGAACAAATAACCTGTACCTCGTGCGGTGAGAATCAATTCTGGGTTACTAGGATCGTCCTCCAACTTTGCCCGTAGACGGGAGATATGTACATCTACCACACGGGTATCCACATGGCGTTCTGGTGTATATCCCCAAACCTCCTGCAAAATTTCTGAACGGGAAAAAGCTTCTCCAGATCGGCTGACTAACAACTCCAGCAAGCTAAACTCCATACCAGTTAAACGGATGCGCTCATCGCCTTTGTAGACTTGCCGTTTATTAGTATCAATTTTGATATTGCTAACGTGGATGACCCCAGAACTGGGGATTCCAGAAGCACCGGTTTTGTCTACCCGTCGCAACACTGAGCGAATACGGGCTTCTAACTCTTTGGGAGAAAATGGCTTAACCACGTAGTCATCAGCACCCAACTCCAGACCGGTGATGCGATCAGCGACATCTCCTAAAGCTGTTAGCATAATTATAGGAACATCTGATTCCTTACGTAATTCTTGGCACACCCCGTAGCCGTCTAGCTTTGGCATCATCACATCCAAAACCACTAAGTCAGGATCGGCTTTGCGAAAAGTTTCCAACGCTTCCTCGCCATCGCCAGCGGTCACCACATCATAACCAATCATGGAAAGGCGCGTTTCCAAAATCCGGCGGATACTGGCCTCATCGTCTACCACCAGAATTTTTTCTTTATGACTTTCCAATTTGCTCAAGGCTCCTTAACTAAAATTTTTTATGCTTAATTTTTACTACCATATTATTAAGATATCATTCCACGATTTCATTTGGAAAAGCCTACATTTGCTACTATCAGGTTGCTCTAAAAATTCAGGAAAAATAAAGATTATTTAATTAAGGTTAATAATGGCAAAGCCAAAAACCTATTACGTTTGTAACGAGTGTGGAGCCGAATCACCTCAATGGTACGGGAAGTGTCCAGCTTGCGGCACATACAGTTCATTAGAGGAGCAGATTAGCATCCAGTCATCAACGGATGTACCGAGTCGGGGAGTGAGTAGTTGGCATGCTCAACAGAGTAACGGCAAATCTACCAAAAAACCAGCGAAGGCAAGATTATCCTTGACATTTGACCAAATTAGCGATCGCCAAGTCACCCGTTGGGAGTCTGGTTATGGAGAACTGGATCGGGTGCTTGGGGGTGGAGTTGTCCCAGGTTCTATGGTACTGATTGGTGGCGATCCAGGAATTGGTAAATCAACGCTACTACTGCAAGTATCCAATCAACTAGCGCAGAGATACCGTATCCTCTACGTCTCTGGTGAAGAATCAGGACAACAAGTCAAATTAAGAGCTTTACGTTTGGGGGTGGGAAAAACCCTCAACATACTGAGTGATGAAAGTGTCAAAGTAGAAGAGGGTCCGCAACCACAAACAGTGGAAAGTATCAAAGTAGAACAGGTTCCGCAACCACAAACAGCAGAAAGTATGGGCGCGGATTTGTATATATTACCGGAGACAGATTTAGAAGAGATTTTACGAGAAATAGACTCCCTGAAACCAAATGTGGCAGTCATTGATAGTATTCAAACAGTATTCTTTCCGGCTCTAACTTCTGCACCTGGTTCTGTAGCACAGGTGCGGGAGTGTACAGCAGCTTTGATGAAGGTGGCGAAGCACGAAGATGTGACAATGTTGATTGTAGGACATGTCACCAAAGAAGGGGCGATCGCAGGCCCGAAAGTTTTAGAACACTTAGTTGATACTGTGCTTTATTTTGAAGGCGATCGCTTTGCATCCCATCGGTTATTACGGACAGTCAAAAACCGTTTTGGCGCAACTCACGAAATCGGTATTTTTGAAATGGTCGATCACGGACTGCGAGAAGTCCCCAACCCCTCCGAACTCTTTTTAGGTAACCGTGACGATCCCGCACCCGGTACTGCTATAGTCGTAGCTTGCGAAGGGACTCGCCCAATAGTCGTAGAGTTACAAGCTTTAGTCAGTCCCACAAGCTATGCTTCTCCCCGTCGTTCCACCACTGGCGTTGACTACAACCGCTTAGTGCAAATTCTCGCGGTTCTAGAAAAACGAGTGGGAGTTCCCATGTCAAAATTAGATTCCTATGTTGCTTCCGCAGGCGGGTTGAATGTAGAAGAACCAGCCGTGGATTTGGGCGTAGCGATCGCTATCGTCGCTAGTTTCCGCGATCGGATTGTCGATCCTGGTACTGTATTAATTGGGGAAGTCGGCTTAGGAGGACAAGTCCGTTCAGTATCGCAAATGGAACTGCGATTGAAAGAAGCAGCAAAACTGGGATTTAAACGAGCGATCGTACCTAAGGGGCAAAAATACCCCAGCCTCGATATCGAGATTTTGCCAGTTTCAAAGGTCATTGATGCGATTATTGCAGCGCTCCCGCACCAAAATCTGGAAGATAGTGATTTAGAACCAGACGAGGACTAATGCTCTGTGTCATTAATTTTGACGGGTAGTGCGAGCCGGAAAGCTCGCTTCGTGAGCGAGACGCTCACACTACTAATCTCTCCCCAATCCTTCCCACAAATCATTCACAAGAGATTATGACTCAAACCGCACCCAAACTCCTAACCTATGAAGAATTTATTGAGTGGCTCCCCAACGATAGTAAGCGCTACGAGCTACATGATGGAGTGATTATTGAAATGTCGCAGCCAGCGGGGAAACACGAAAAAGTCACAAGTTTTTTAACACTAGAACTAGCTGTGCAAGTGAGGACTTTGGGGATTCCCTATCTACTTCCCAAAACTGTCTTAGTCAAACCTCCTGAAAAAAATTCAGGATACTTCCCAGATATTTTATTGATAAATTCTAATAATCTCCCCAATGAACCAAAGTGGGAAAAAGAGTCAACCGTTACCCAAGGAGCATCAATTCCTTTAGTCATTGAAGTTGTCTCAACCAACTGGCGGGACGACTACTACAAAAAGTTTGCCGATTATGAAGAAATGGGCATCCCCGAATATTGGATAGTCGATTACGCAGCCTTGGGCGGACGTGATTTTCTCGGTAATCCCAAACAGCCTGCTCTTTTTGTCTGCTTCCTTATAGATGGGGAATATGTCAGAACATTGTTTCGGAGCAACACCCCAATTGTCTCCCCAACCTTTCCACAACTAAACCTTACCGCTCAACAGATTTTTGATGCGGCTTTAATCTAGTGGTCTGTGAATTTTCAACTGACGGGAAAAGGGGAAAGGGGGAAAGAAGAGTGGAACAATTAGCAGAGCGATCGCGTCAGCTAAGCATAAATTCTGATCAGCTAGATTTATTGTTATGTCCGATTCTTCGCTGATTCACAGTGATGCAGATGCTATATACGACCAAATTTGAGTTATGGAAAATTATCAGTCAAAAGCGGTTGCGGCTAATCCAGTTACTAGTGCTATTTGGGCTACTAGGAATAGGATGCACACCAAAACCAACCAACAGCCCACAAAGACTGACTATAGGCTTAGTAAGCTACGGTGATGAAAAAGTTTCTCTTGACAAGTACGAGCCCTTTAAAAACTATATAGAAGCACAAACTAAATCAATTGTGGAACTAGAACCTGCTTACAACGAATTGCAAGCCATTGAGCAAGTTCAGCACAAAAAGTGGGACATAGTGTTTGCACCTCCGGGCTTAGCAGCGATCGCGATCTCCAAAGAACTCTACCTTCCTCTATTTTCAATGGAAGAAATTAGTAGTAAACAGCGCTGCCTACTTATAGTAAGAGATGATAAACCCATTCAAAAAATATCAGATTTAGCTAATAAGACCGTTGCTTTAGGAGAAATCGGGTCTGCCGCTGGCTACTATGTTCCTTTATATGACCTCTATGGTTTAACCCTTGCTCAAATCCGGTTTGCTCCCACGCCTAAAACAGTACTGCAGTGGATTAGTGAAGGTAGTGTTGATGCAGGCGCTTTATCAGAGAAGGATTTCAATTCTTATCGCCAGGATTTCGGAGAAACAAAGTTTAAAATTCTACATACTAGCCGATGGATTCCTCCAGCAGTTGTGTTAGCTGGACCCACTGTAGATCACAACCTATACGCGCAAATCAGAAAGGTCATGAGTGAAGCACCTGGAAATATTGCGGCAGATGCTGGTTATATCCCTAACACTAAAACACCGAATTACGACCAGTTTATTAAATTAATCGAAAAAGTCAAACCTCTTGAGGATCACCTTAAACAAACACCTGTTGTACTAACGAATCCAGCCAAAATCTAGCAGAAGACATGCCCTACTTGGTCAGAGGTAAATTCATCAAAAGGTTCGTAGTTGCGCTGTCTTCGCGCTGAAGCGCAACTACAAGCCTTTTAGGTCGTTTTACAAAAATTTACATAATTGGTATTATTCTCGCCCACCTACTTACCTCGCAGCGCTTTATAAATCTTTATCATTTCTTTGCGTTTTTTGTGAGAATCTTCCTGATATATAATCAAACGCTTAAAACAATTGCGGTAAAAATAAATAAACTCCTGTTATGAAAATGGGGCATAGGGTATGGGGCACAGGGCATAAAGGATTAGGAACTGGTAATTTTTCCCTTCCATAGCCCCATGCTCATACGTTCCATACGCCCATCACCCATTGCAAGAGTGCCTATTGCCCATTGGTTGACAAGATTTCTAGGAGTGCAATCATATGTCTCAATCCCCATTAGTAAAACCAGAAATACCCTCCGGAACTCTAATTGATAGTCGCTACATTATCCAGAAACTTCTGGGACAGGGGGGATTGGGACGAACATACTTAGCATTTGACACTCGTCGCTTCAACGAACCATGTGTTCTTAAGGAATTTGCTCCTAATGGAACAGAGGACAATGCGCTGGAAAAATGTCGCACTCTCTTTAAAAGAGAGGCAAAAATTCTCCACCAATTAGAACACCCTCAAATTCCTCGGTTTTTGGCTTGCTTTGAAGGAGATGGTCGTTTGTTCTTGGTTCAAGAATTTGTTGATGGTAAAACATACTCAGCCTTATTACACGAATACCAAAAACAAGGACGAGCTTTTTCTGAAACCGAGGTCATAGATTGGCTAGAGAAGCTGCTCCCTATTTTGGAATATGTTCACAAGCACAACATTATCCATCGAGATATTTCCCCTGATAACATCATGTTACCTGAGGGCAAAGATTTGCCAGTTCTGATCGACTTTGGTGTAGGAAAGCAGATAGCTGACTTTACCGAGGCTAGCACTTTAAACTATCTACCTTTGGTTGGCAAAATGTCACTTGTAGGAAAAGTGGGATATTCTCCCCGTGAACAAATTAGCTTAGGGTTGTGTTCTCCTAGCAGTGATCTTTATGCCTTAGGTGTGACTGCTGTTGTACTACTAACAGGTAGAGATCCATCCTTCCTCATCGATCAATACTCCTTGGAGTGGAATTGGCATCATTACATTAACGTCAGCAATGCTTTTACTCGAATACTTGATAAGATGTTAGCAGACACACCTAAGCAGCGTTACAGAACATCCAGGGAAGTGATCGTGGATCTTGAGCATCTTCAACAACCTCAAGACAGATCACAATCTACACTTGTTGATTTGTCTTACAACAAAATATTTCCTGAATATAACCCTAAGGCAAACGTACAGCAAATAATGCCGCCATTAAATAATCAATATAAAGAATTAGCCAGTTCATCCTTTAATCAGCCAACTTCTCATCAACAAATCTCCTCACTCAACCCAGTATTTCTACAGCGTTGTCAGCAGGAGCTAGCCAATTATATTGGTCCAATCGCAAGTCTGATTGTAGAAGAAACCTTAGCTGAAAATCCGCAAACCACCCCTTACGAATTTGTGGAGTTATTAGCAAGAGAAATTCCTGAGGTACAAGCAGCTTTTGAATTTAGACACCATCTATTTTCATAAATTAGTCAATCATAATTTGAATGTTCAAGCTGTTGATGGTGGGAGCATCCCAGTTTTGCAGAAAGGCTATCAGTAGTGTGAGCATCTTGCTCACGTGTATTATAAGCTACGAATTTTCAAAAATGGGATGCACCCGTTGACGGTTGGTTGCTAACAGTCAACCGTCAACAACCAACAAATTAAGATCCCGTATTACCATGAGTGCGTTTAATTCTTTTCATTGCCATTTCCAAACTTAACTTCATCCGTTTGAAGGCTTTGGCAAGCTTGCCAATTTCGTCATTAGATAACTCATTAAACTCAACATCCATATGCCCTGTACTTACTTCCTCAGCTACGCGAGTAAGGTATTTGAGAGGAAGAACAACTTGCCTATTTAAGAATGTGTTGACTAAAAAGATGGCGGCTACAAAAATAGCAGAAACGAGTCCTATAATCTGAAAAGAAGATTCGTTAGCTTTATTAATGACTTGACTAGCTGGGATTGAAATGATCTGAGCCGCGACAGTTTGATGTAACTGCCAATTAAATCCATTAGCTGAACCATATTGGTCAATCATAGTTTTAGGTGCATTCTCCGGTTGGCTATGACACTCCAGACATGCTTGTTTAGAAACTGTAAGTGGACGAGCAATATAGAATATATCCCCACTAGACATTGAACGAAATCCGCTCAACTCCTTTAAATTTTTTTCATTTTGGAAGCGCTCTACAATTGTTGTCTCAAAACTATCAGCTTTATCCCGAAGATTGCTAGGATTGAGTGTAGCTTCTTTATAAAAGAAGTCACGATACTCTGGTTTTTGTCGTAGAATATCAAAAACCTCCCGTGCTGAGTACCCAGCTACAGTTTGCGGCAAAAACTTATCTGCCAATTTATCTTTCAGTTCAGGAGTTACTTGGGTAATAGTGTATTGACGCACGGAACTCATGGTGTCGATCAGCGCTAGAGCTTTTGAAGTTATCTCACTGGTAGCATTTCGCCTCAGTAGCGAAGATAACACCAATCCACTTACACTCAGACCTACTACAAGAATTACGAGTAGGAGAATTGTAAATTTTTGTTTCAGATTAAGATGTTCAAACATAAAACCAGTTTTGATTTTTCCACATTGGAAAGTGTTTCCGTCCACCGTAGGGGCGTATTGTAATACGCCCCTACTGAAACAACGATTATCCGTTAATACACATCATGTTCAGTCTGTACAGTGCGTAAGTTCTAGAATTATAAGTCATTCCACCGTTGAGTAAGTAACAGAAATGGGGCTGCCCATAACAGATGGACTGCCCCGTATTATTGATCATCTTATGGACTTATACCCGCAATCACAAGGTGGACGCCGCTGAATAAAGTTTACCCAAAGTTACCCATAAGTGGATAAAGTTGAAGTCATTGATTCCTGATAATCATGATTTCGGTTTGGGTTTAGCTGTGGGTTTAGTCCTTGGTTTAGACGTAGATGTAGGCGTAGGCGTTGCTGTAGGTGATTCTGTAGGTGTTGAAGTAGCCTCAGGCGAAGCTGTAGGTGTTGAAGTAGCTTCAGGTGAAGCTGTAGGTGTTGCCGTTGGTGAAGCTTTTGGTTTTCTTGATGGCTTCTTTGTTGGCGTAGAGGCTGGATTTGTGATCAGGTTCTCCGCCTCTTGGTCTAGCTTCTGCCGTAATGCTAAGTCAGCAATTCCAGTTTCTTGCAGCTGATTTTTTTTCTGATACTCCTTCACCGCTGCTTCCGTCTGGGAACCATAATATTGGTTACGGGGTAGAGGAGTTTTGGGCTTGAGTACCAAATTCAAGTTGGCTTGCAGAATCTCAATTATATTCGCAGCAAAATCCTCAGTCTTTGGTCCTGCTATTCCATCAACAGGTTTCAGCTTATACCCCTTCTGAAATGCCTTGATTGCTGCTTTTGTTTCGGCATCTGTCAGGGGTGAATTTGACACATTGACTTTATACCCCAGTCCCTGCAACACGGTACGAAATTGCTTTGGAGTATAATTTCGCACAGCGAAAGCCGTATCGGATATGAGTGTGCTAACTGTTACAAAGCAAACAGCAGCAACGGTAGCACTTGATTTTCCAAACCCACACCACATGGTTCAAACTCCTTTTAGTCAAATCATGAGATCCTGGCTGGACTCCCCGTCTTTGTAGAACAGGGTTCCTGACTAGGATATTGACGTTAACAGTTGCATTTTAAGTTTCTTTAACCTCTTTTTTCCTGATTATTAAAGATTTTTGATGATTTTCAGTGCTACGGTGGGGTTTAAACCTAACTCCTGACTCCTAACTCCTGACTCCTGACTCCTGACTCCTAACTCCTGACTCCTGACTCCTGACTCCTAACTCCTGACTCCTGACTCCTGACTCCTGACTAGAAGGAAGAAAGATGAACACTAAGAATTTACCCAAGCAGCATAACTTATGGTTTGAAAAATTAATGGCAATTATTGCCACAATCAACCTGTTCTTAGTTTTCTTTGATTCAAGTTACATTCCTTGGCGAAATTTTTATTTGCAAAGGTTGCCACAAATTATACCAGTGTACGACCAAGTCAAGGGTATTGAACCCCATCGCGAAACAGAATACTACCTAAAAACAGTAAATACACTTACTCAACAGGTTAGTGAAACAGGGTTGCGATCGCCTCAGGTGGAAGCAAAGCTGGATGAGTTGCGTCGTCTGAGTACCGAAATGATTGATACCAATCCATTTGCAGTTGCTAGTAAAACTGGCACTTTAGCAAAAATTAAAGATCGGATGCGCAATCACATCCACCAAGAATCAGCGAAACGTTCCTTTGCGATTTTTTGGAGTCAGTCGCACCTATCACAAAAGGGTTGGAACCAAGAAATTAATTTTTTTAACAACAAAATCACACCTTTAATCAAAACCAACTATTTCCGCCAGATTGGAGAAAATGGTCAATTTCTTGATTATTTCTGGCTAATTGACTTACCTTTTGTGCTTTTATTTGGTGTAGAGATACTAGCACGTAGCTTCTATAATAAACGTCGCCATCCCAGTTTTAGCTGGTTAAGCGCAATTTTGTGGCGCTGGTATGACCTATTTTTACTATTACCGTTTTGGCGGTGGTTACGAATTATACCTGTATTGATTCGCCTTGACCAGGCAAAGTTATTAAGTCTCCAATCTGTCAGACAGCTGGTTCATCACGGAGTCATAGCAAATTTTGCCGAAGAACTGACAGAAATTGTTGTGATTCGGGTAATTAACCAAATCCAAGGTTCAATTCAGCGCGGGGAGTTAATCCGGGGGCTATTGCAAAAACAGAACCAAGGTTCCTACATAGATATTAATGACGAGAACGAAATAGAGGCGATCGCCTCTATTTTAGGACAAACTATCGTCAACCAAGTTTTGCCCAAAATCCAACCTGATATCACTGCTATTTTACTTCACAACATCGAACGCGCCCTAAACCTATCGCCCATCTACCGCAACCTCCAAACCTTGCCAATAGTGGGACAGATACCAACCCAGATCAGTGAGCAATTAGCAGATCAAATTACGACAACCCTCTATAGTATTCTGGCGACAACTGTGGAAGATCCAGTCTCAGCAAAACTCGTAAGCCAGCTCATGCAAAGCCTTAGTAAAGCCTTGGGAGAGGAAATTCAGCAAAAATACGTAGTCTCAGAAATTCAGCGCTTACTGCTCGACTTTTTAGAAGAAGTAAAACTTAACTACATCCAGAACTTATCCAGAGAAGATATAGGACAAATATTAGAGCAAACTAGGCAAATCAGGAGTCAGGAGTCAGGAGTCAGGAGTCAGGAGTCAGGAGTTAGGAGTCAGGAGTCAGGAGTCAGGAGTTAGGAGTCAGGAGTTAGGAGTTAGGAGTCAGGAGTCAGGAGTCAGGAGTCAGGAGTCTGGAGTCAGGAGTCAGGAGTTAGGAGTTAGGAGTTAGGAGTTAGGAGTTAGGAGTTAGGAGTCAGGAGTCAGGAGTCAGGAGTTAGGAGTTAGGAGTTAGGAGTCAGGAGTCAGGAGTTAGCAGTCCCCAGTCCCCAATCCCCAATCCCCAATCCCCAGTCCCTAAATAAAGTGACTTCCGACTTTTCGCCCTAGAAGAAATGCGTTAGACTCAGATTAGAGGCGAATCTTCATGGGTTCGTCGCAAGACTTCTTGGAAGATATCCCTATCGCAGGAAGTGGGTCAACGCCCACTTTTTTTATTGAATTATCGCATGACTCATCCAATAGTCCCACAAATTATTGAATTGGCAGCACCAGTGGCAGACGAACTGGAATTGGAAATTGTTGGAGTGATTTTTCACACCAATCAACGTCCGCCAGTTTTGCGGGTAGACATCCGTAATCCTCACCAGGACACTGGATTAGATGATTGTGAGCGGATGAGCCGTGCTTTAGAAGCTTCCTTAGATGCGGCAGAGATTATTCCAGATACCTATGTATTGGAAGTGTCCAGTCCTGGTATTTCGCGTCAATTAACAACTGACCGGGAGTTTATTGCCTTTAAAGGATTTCCTGTAATCGTCTGGACTTCCCCACCTTATGACGGACAGCAAGAGTGGACTGGACAGTTGATTCGTCGGGATGAGGCAACAGTTTACTTAAACCAAAAAGGTCGTATCGTCGAAATTCCTCGCACCTTGGTGACCAAGGTGCAGATGAATGAGAGTCGCTAAGACCTAACAGGGAGTGTGGGGAGTGTGGGGAGTGTGGGGAGAGGGGGGGAGTCATGTCTTCCTTAATTCCGATATGTCCGACACTTACCACACTCCCAACACAATGAGTGAGAAATTTGGGCTAAGAGTTAAGAGTCGAGAGTTGAGAGTTAAGAGTTGTAAATTTACAAATTCTAACTCTTAACTCCTAACTCCTAACTCCTAACTCAAGATTGTTAGGAGATTGCTTATGTCAATGGTTACTTTATCTGGATTAAAAGAGTTGATTGAAAGCATTAGTCGCGAGCGTAATTTACCTCGGATGGCAGTTCAATCGGCTATTAGAGAAGCATTACTTAAAGGTTACGAGCGGTTTCGTCGCGCCCAAAACTTAGAGCGAAAACAGTTTGATGAAGATTACTTTGACAATTTTGATGTCCAACTTGATGTTGATGAAGAAGGCTTTCGGGTCGTTGCTACTAAAACCATCGTTGAAGAAATCAATCACACTGACCATGAAATTTCTCTGAAACAAGTTCAGGATATGGGAGGTGACGAAGCACAATTGGGGCAGGAAGTTGTGCTAGATGTGACCCCTGAACAGGGAGATTTTGGTCGCATGGCGGCAATGCAAACTAAGCAAGTCTTAGCGCAAAAACTGCGGGATCAGCAGCGACAGATGGTGCAAGAAGAGTTTCAAGACTTAGAAGGAACAGTTCTGCAAGCAAGAGTTCTGCGGTTTGAAAGGCAATCAGTGATTTTGGCAGTTAGCAGTGGCTTTGGTCAGCCAGAGGTAGAAGCCGAATTACCGAAACGCGAACAGTTGCCTAATGATAATTATCGGGCAAATGCCACCTTTAAAGTTTATCTCAAAAAAGTCTCCCAAGGTCAGCAACGAGGTCCACAGTTGCTCGTGTCTCGAGCCGATGCAGGTTTGGTCGTTTATCTGTTTGCCAACGAAGTGCCAGAAATCGAAGATGAAGTTGTGCGGATTGTGGCAGTAGCGCGGGAAGCCAATCCCCCATCTCGTCATGTTGGGCCTCGGACAAAAATTGCCGTTGACACCCTTGATCGTGATGTAGACCCAGTTGGGGCTTGTATTGGTGCGCGGGGATCGCGCATTCAAGTAGTAGTCAACGAATTGCGCGGCGAAAAGATCGATGTGATTCGCTGGTCTCCAGATCCAGCAACATACATTGCCAATGGTCTCAGTCCTGCACGTGTAGATGAAGTGCGCCTGATGGATCCCGAAACCAGACAAACTCATGTACTGGTGGCTGACGATCAACTAAGTTTAGCTATTGGTAAAGAAGGACAGAATGTTCGGTTAGCAGCTCGTCTTACTGGTTGGAAAATTGACATTAAAGACAAAGCTAAGTACGACCATGCAGCAGAAGATGCTAGGTTTATAGCCTCACGAGCAAAATATATTCAAGAACAAGAAGTAGATGACCTTCAGGAGCAAGTAGATCTGGATGATGAATTTGAGGAAGTAGGCGAGTACGAAGAAACACAAATAAACGACGACGAGTATCAGTCAGAGGAAGACGATTATCAATCAGAGGAAGATGATGACCAAGATGATCCAGATGATCAAACTGAGGAAGACGATTATCAAGCTGAGATATTAGAAGCTGCTCATAATAAGATTGAGACTGCGACAAAATCTGTTCAGGATTTTCCCTCTGAGATCAAAGTTGCTCTACAAAATTTCATCGAAGAAAATTCTGAAGGAGCAGAGAATTTGAGAATGTTGCTTGTCGAATCTTCTCTAAGTGCTTTAAAGCAGCTTTTAGAAAGCTTAGTGACATTATCTACGGCTTCCGGAACAACTTTTGCCATCATTAAATTTATTGATGCTTTGGAAGAAGAAAATGTTACATTACAAAACATTTTGACAAAACTTGTGCTGTAGAATGCCTGACATCAACCCAACGGGAGGAGAAGATCTCAATGAGTTAGCCACCTAAACCAATGAAGCCAAATTATCGACGCTGTATTACTTGCCGTAGAGTTAGTTTAAAACAAGAGTTTTGGCGGATTATCCGCGTCTTTCCGTCTGGACAGGTACAATTAGATCAGGGCATGGGGCGTTCTGCCTACATTTGTCCGCAAGCGAGCTGTCTACAAGCGGCTCAGAAAAAAAATCGTCTAGGGCGATCGCTACATGCATCAGTGCCAGAAACACTGTACCAGACATTGTGGCAACGTTTAGAACTTCGCGAGTCGCAGTGGCAAGAGGGAACCCCTACTCAGAACTGCTCGCTGACTCACCACGACCATGGCTTAACGGACAGTCGCCTCAAGTCGGAAAAACGTGAAGTTCCTTCGCCCACGGCGCTGTCATCCCTAAAGCACTGTCCTCACCAAAGTCACGCTCAAATCTATCAAACCAAGCTAGAACCACTGCTATAGCGGTAATTACTAGAGGAATTGTGAGCAAAGCCGAACAAATCGTGCTATGATCGCATCCTCTGCAATTGCCCCAGTAATGCCAAAATAGTAAATGGGTGTCGTTGGCATTGCTCTCTAAAATTGATTGAAAAGGGCGAAACAACACTCCCCACTAAGTTTTACTCGATTGTGTCGTGGAAGACTCAGAATCAGCAAAACCAAAAAGTACAGAATGGCAACCTGGTAGCGCCCCTGCGCAACTCGGCGTCAACCATCAATCCCGATGGGGATGCCAGCAATAAACCGAAACATCTCTCTCTTTCCTGATTGGAGGCACCGGCAAAACCTAAACGGCAACCTACTAACACAGTAATCAAAGGATGGAGATGTCGCAAACCAGGCAGCCATCCGCTAAAACTGTAAATTAAAGGGGAAGAGTGGATGAACAACGGCAAAGTTAGAATCTATGAATTATCAAAGGAATTGAATTTGGATAACAAAGAGCTATTAGCAATTTGCGACCAGCTCAGTATTGCGGTCAAAAGCCATAGCAGCACGATTACAGAATCAGAGGCAGAACGCATACGTTCACAAGCTGAGAAACTCGCAGCGACAAGTGTGGCGTCGAGAAAAGATAATGGCATAGCAATAGGCCATAGACCGAATTCACCACAAATAGGCGAACGGAATCGACCTGCTGTACCTAATAAACAACAAATTTTGGAGATTCGTAAACCCAAAATATTGAGAAATACTAATAACTCCAACGCCCCAGATGCGTCAGTCGCTACCAATACCCACTTTGCTCCTTCTGAAGTGTCTCCTCCTTCACCTCCCCGACCATTCGCTACGCCAGTCTCACCCATGAAGCCGACGGCACCAATTCGACCTGTACCCCGGAATCAGTCTGAGACATCTCATGAACCTGCTGTCACAGACATTGCGGATCAAACGCCTAACAGTAGCCAGCCAGCAGACGAAATACCAGCAGAAAAACCCGAAAAAGTAGTTGCAAGTCATAAAATTAGACCAGAAAGACCCCAAAAACCGCAACTGGTTGCCCCACCAGCAAGACCGGCTGCTGAAAAAGCAGAGAATAATTCAGATTCCCAGCCTAGTGTAAGCGAGCGACCTATCCTGAAACGGGATCGCGATCAAACACGCGAGCCAGTAAAGGCAAAGGTTAGTAAGCCAAGCAACGCGGAAACAGTACAATCTGCACCACAACAAAAACCTGCGCGTTCCACCGCACCGCCAATGAAACCAGAGCAGAGAGTCAATAGACCCTCTGCACCAGGACAAGGTGTAGATCCACCACGACCAAGACCATCACGCCCAGAGGCAATGCCAATCGGGGCTTCTTCCTCAGTTGCTAGTCCTGTAAAACATATTCCAGCATTACCAGGAACAGTAAAAACAGATGGGCTGGATGAAGAAGATGATGTAACCCCAACAGAAATCCTCGAACTCAAGCGCCCAACACCACCTCGTCCCACGAAAGGTGGTAAAAAGTGGCAGGAAGAGGAAATCGATGAAGCCAAAGAGGCAGCCAAGGTTGGTAAGGGAGCGACTAAAGGGAAACGGGTCAAACCGATACTTGATGATGATCTCCTAGAAGAAGATGATCTCCTTGATGAAGATGGACTGGAAATACCAGCTGCCGTCCAAGTGAGTCTCTCCATTGCTCGTCCCCCCAAACCCAAAGCAGCCAGGGTATCACAGCCTGTTCCTGCTATGGCTGGTATTAGCCCAGTTTCCAAAGGGAAAAAATCTGGTTCCTCCTCCCGTGAGCAAAATCGTCGGCGAGAACCAGAGCAAAAGCAAGAGCGTCCAGAAAAAATCACGATCACAGGTGCGATGACAGTCCAAGAACTGGCTGAGGCACTGACAATAGCTGATACAGAGATTGTGAAAATCCTGTTCATGAAGGGCATGGCGGTGAGTATCACCCAAAATCTAGATATTCCCACAATTACCCTGATTGCAACGGAACTGGATGTGGAAGTGGAAACCATAGAACCAGAAGCCGAAGCCCGCAAAATCACTGAAATGCTCGACGTGGAAGACTTGGACAACCTCCACCGTCGTCCGCCAGTGGTGACGATTATGGGTCACGTAGACCATGGAAAGACGACTCTGCTAGACTCGATTCGCAAAACCAAGGTAGCGGCTGGCGAAGCTGGTGGTATTACCCAGCATATTGGTGCTTACCACGTAAATGTGGAGCATGATGGTAAATTCCAACCAGTGGTCTTCCTAGATACTCCCGGTCACGAAGCGTTCACCGCCATGCGGGCGCGGGGATCGCGTGTAGGAGACATCGCCATTTTGGTAGTGGCTGCTGATGATGGCGTACGTCCGCAAACTATCGAAGCTATTAGGCATGCTCAAGCCGCAGAAGTGCCCATTGTCGTAGCAATTAACAAAATCGACAAAGAAGGCGCACAGCCAGACCGCGTGAAGCAGGAATTGACTCAGTACGGTCTAACAGCAGAAGAATGGGGCGGCGAAACAATCATGGTTCCCGTCAGCGCTATTAAGGGCGAAAATCTCGATACGCTCTTAGAAATGATTCTGTTGGTCGCAGAAGTCGCAGAACTCTCTGCTAACCCAGATCGTTCCGCCAAAGGAACAGTGATTGAAGCACATCTGGATAAGGCAAAAGGAGCAGTTGCTACCCTGCTGATTCAGAATGGTACCCTACGCGTCACTGATATGTTAGTGGCTGGCTCCGCCTTTGGTAAAGTCCGCGCAATGGTGGATGACCGGGGCAGAAGAGTTGAAGCCGCTACACCATCCTTCGCAGTTGAGGTACTGGGTTTAAGTGATGTGCCAGCAGCAGGCGATGAGTTTGAAGTGTTTGCCAACGAAAAAGAAGCACGAACCCTCGCAGGCAATCGTGCCGACAAACAACGCCAATCCCGTCTGATGCAGGGACGTGTCACTCTCACAACCCTCTCAGCTCAAGCCCAAGAAGGCGAGTTGAAAGAACTCAACTTGATCTTGAAGGGAGACGTGCAAGGTTCTGTAGAAGCGATAGTAGGAGCACTGAAGCAAATCCCGCAAAACGAAGTGCAAATCCGCATGCTGTTGTCTGCTGCTGGGGAAATCACCGAGACAGATATCGACTTAGCCGCAGCCAGTGGCGCTGTCATCATCGGTTTCAATACAACCTATGCAAGTGGAGCAAGACAAGCTGCCGATGAAGCTGGTGTGGATGTGCGGGAATACAACATCATCTACAAACTCCTAGAAGATATTCAAGGCGCTTTGGAAGGTCTTCTGGAACCAGAGTTGGTGGAAGAAGCCCTAGGACAAGCCGAAGTTCGTGCTGTTTTCCCAGTTGGTCGTGGGGCTGTTGCTGGTTGTTACGTTCAGTCTGGTAAGCTGGTGCGCAACTGCAAATTGCGGGTGCGTCGTGGTGGTAAGGTGATTTACGAAGGCGTCCTTGATTCCCTCAAACGGATGAAAGAGGATGCTCGGGAAGTCGCCTCAGGCTATGAATGCGGTATCGGCGTCGATAAGTTCAATGAATGGGTAGAAAACGACATCATTGAAGGCTTCCAGTTGGTTACCAAGCGCCGTACGCTCACAGTCACTAAGTAAAATGGTTAGTTGTTGGTGGTTAGTGGTGATCTTGTCCTACTAACCACTCTCCCACATTCATGACTGAGGAATGAGGAACTATGGCTCGAATTCAAGCTTCTGGCGATCGCCAATTTTCTGGTGGTACCGACATATGGAATAGTTTAAAGTGCGCGATCGCAGCTAGTTCTGGTTTTCAAACCTGGCTGTACGAACGCGATGCTCAATTCCAACAGGTGAACCTTGAGCAACAAGTACAACGTTACTTGCGAGAAACCTTGGAAACTTTAGCTTACTAAAAAATTAAGAGGGAGCTCTTAGCAGGGGACTCTTAATTTTGACTTCACCGAAGGGGCGGGGAACCCTAGTGTTATAGTTCTGGTCATGCAGTACAATTCTGCATAAACCAGCACATCATAAACGCAAATTTAACATGACACGTCAGGGATTTCACTTTCCACAACTGAAACGCTCTCCCATTCCTTCTTCTAGGAAAAGTATCGCATCTAGCCTCACTTCACCAGCCAGTCTAACAGCTTTTTTACTCGTCATGAATGGGTCTATGCTAGTGCCCATCAAGGTAAATGCTGGCATTACCCCAAATTTAGTCGCGCAAGTCCCCGCAACAACTGCAAGCGTCATTTACGTTAACCCAAACACTGGTCAAGACAGCACTGGTGCTGGTAACACACAAGCAACACCCTATAAAACTATTACCTACGCACTTAATCAAGCCCAACCAGGTACAGTCATTCAACTGACTCCAGGTACTTATAACAAAGACAGCGGCGAACAATTCCCACTCCTAATTAAACAAGGTGTGACACTGCGGGGTGATGAATCTAGCAAAGGTCAGTCAGTGTTAATTACAGGCAGTGGTATTTTTATTAGTCCCACCTTTGCCCGTCAAAATGTGACAATTCGCGCCGATAAAAATAGTACGATCACAGGGGTGACAGTGACTAACCCGGAAAACCGTGGCACTGGTGTATGGGTTGAATCCACAAATCCGACGATTACAAACAGTACTTTTACCAACAGTATCCGAGAAGGCATTTTTGTCACAGGTACAGGTAATCCAAAAATTGAAAATAATGTCTTTGTTCAAAATAAGGGCAACGGGGTTTCCGTAGCTAAATCTGCCCAAGGAGAGATCCGGAATAACTTGTTTCAGAATACGGGTTTTGGACTGGCGATCGGTGGCACATCCACACCCCTGATAACGGAAAACCAAATCCTCCAAAACAAAGATGGTATCTATATATCGGAGTCAGCTAAGCCCATACTGCGTGGGAATGTGATTCAGAACAACACCCAGGATGGTGTCGTGGTAACCGTCAATGCTCAACCCGACCTTGGCACCAATGCAAATCCAGGTCGCAATCTGATCAGCAAAAATACTCACTATGACATCAACAATTCTACCAAGACTAATAAGATTCTAGCTATTGGCAACGAAATTGACGCCAAGCGCATCTTTGGTCCAGTAGACTTTGTTTTCGCCAAAGCCGAACCACTTACAGGCGGTGCAGTTGCTTTCAAGGACGTGCCAGCAGGTTACTGGGCAAAAACATACATCGAAGCCTTAGCATCCAAGAACATTATTGCTGGGTTCCCCGATGGTACTTTTAAACCCAATGAACCCGTCACTCGTGCCCAATTTGCCGCTATTATCACCAAAGCTTTTCAGCCACAAGCTAAACGTCAGGGCGTACAGTTTCCCGATGTGCAATCTAATTTCTGGGCTTACCAAGTCATTCAATCTGCTTACCAGGGCAATTTTGTCTCCGGTTATCCAGATCGTACCTTTAAACCACAGCAGCAAATTCAGCGAGTTCAGGCGATCGTCTCCTTAGCCAATGGTCTGGGTTTAAATGCTAACAATCAGAATATTCTTTCGGTTTACACCGATGCTTCCCAGATTCCTCAGTATGCCACTGGCTCAGTAGCAGCGGCAACTGCACGGCGATTAGTGGTCAACTACCCTACAGTTAAGCAACTAAATCCTAATCGTCAGGCAACTAGGGCCGACATAGCTGCTTTTGTTTACCAAGCAATGGTTAATGCTGGACGGGCTCAAGTCATTCCTTCACCCTATTTGGTAAAAGTTCCTTAATGCTTTATTTGGGGTGTGGGGCCTCATCCAATACTGCTCGGATAAGCAGGGGAGGCAGGGGGTGCGCTTGGGTTGCAGGGGAAGCCAAAATTCCCCCCCTGCCTCCATTTCTGCCCCTGCTCTTATACTGCTTGTCTCAACCTAGAAATTCCAAAACCTACGCAGTATTGGGGCCTCATCTCTCCCCACTCTCCCAGCGCCAGAGGAAAACCATCAAGACAACAACTCCTATTTGGAGTGCCAGATTAGGTAAAACACTGTTAATATTTCTTCCAGCAAGCAGCTGTGAAAGAAAGATCACTAAGCCGATCAAGCCGGAAGCACCGCAAGTAACGTAGACAAATTTCCGTAAGCCCCGATAGGGGGCTTTTATTTCAGCCCTAAGACGAGCGTATTGTTCAGGGTTCACAAGATTTTTAGAATTTTGTTTTATCATAATTTTAATTATGTTATACTTCTAGATTGTATATGCCGATGTGGCTCAGTGGTAGAGCACTCGATTCGTAATCGAGCGGTCGCGGGTTCAAATCCCGCCATCGGCTTTGATCAAATAGGAGTCAGGAGTCAGGAGTCAGGAGTCAGGAGTTAGGAGTCAGGAGTCAGGAGTCAGGAGTCAGGAGTCAGAATTGAATGCTGAGCGGTAAACAACTCAGCACTCAAAAGGGTATTTGCTTAAGGATAATCCGATCTCTGCCCTCTCCTTTTGCCTGGTAAAGCGCCTTGTCAGCAGCCACAATTAAATTTGTCGCTGAAGAGTCAAAGGTGGGAATAGTCGTCGCTACCCCGATGCTGAGGGTAACGTAATCACTTACGCTAGATTTAGCGTGGGCAATTTGCAGTTCCCTAATTCCGGCTTGCATCGCTGCCGCAACATGAACTGCACCGTGAGCATGGGTTTGCGGCATGATCACAGCAAATTCTTCGCCGCCGTAACGCGCTACTAAATCCTGATTTTTTTGCGCCTTACGGCTCAAGACAGCAGCTACCTTTTGCAAACACACATCCCCAGTAGGGTGACCATATTGGTCGTTAAAAAGTTTAAAAAAGTCAATATCGCACAAAATGAGAGACAAGGGCAATTGCTCTTGTGCTAGAGTTAACCACTGAGTATTCAGGTAATGGTCAAAGCGGCGGCGATTAGCCACCGCAGTTAAGCCGTCTAAAGTGGCAAGTTCCAACAAAGCTTGGTTAGCAGCCTCTAACTGTTTGTATAGTTGTGCTTGTTGCAGTAGCCGTTTTACTCGCTGGCGGAACACTGGCCAGTGAATTGGCTTAGTGACATAATCGCTGGCCCCTGCCTCAAAGGCTCGGTTTACCGATTCCGGATCGTCCAAACCCGTAATCATCAATATAGGGGTGCGATCCCATAGCTTTGAGATCATAGTATTGCCAAAGGACGATTCAGTATCAAAATCAAAGCTTGCCAATGCTAATGCCAAATTATTTCTGGCAATCTGAATGAGCTCCTTACAGCAGGTGAAGCCATCCATCACTGGCATCAACACATCCAGCAAAATTAGATCAGGCTTGACATTCATGTAAGCATCTAAACACTGCTTGCCATCACCAACCTCTGTCACTCGATAACCTTGTTGTTCCATAGCCTCACGCAACAGCAGTCGCATGGTTTTATCATCATCAACTATAAGAATTAAAGGGGGTTGACTGAAAGTAGAAAATGGCTTTATCCCTGGCATAATTTGCGTTCCGTGTATACCGTTGAATGGGGTATCGGAAAAGAGGCTTGCTTAGTAATCGATGCCAGAACGTGGTTTAGCACTATGTCTTGCATCATCTGTTGTGGCACAATAGACTCCTTGATTGTTCTCTTATAAGCTTGTGGTAGATGAGCTGGTTGCATTAATAATTAATTTATGTAAAACACAAAAGTATTGATTAGCTTTTTTGGTGTCGTGCCAAGTGTAAATCAGTGTGTAAATGAGTAAATGTTATTATTTATCTTTCCCAACTACTATCGTGGAATTGCAATCTTCTTGAAGAATTCAAATACATGAAATTATGCTAAGGTATGGGACAGATCAAATTGTGTTAGTTTTTACCAGTTTATTACCATTTTGCGCTTCCCTTCCACCTTCGTCATCTGGGCATGGGGCATTGGGCATGGGTGCATCCCATTTTTGAAAATTCGTAGTAGTGCGAGCATCTTGCTCGCTTATAATACACGTGAGCTTTCCGGCTCACACTGCTGATCGTCTTTCTGCAAAACTGGGATGCTCCCTTGGGCATTGTAAAGACTGATAATTCCCCCTGCCCCCTGCCCCCTGCTCCCTGCTCCATAACCCTAGAGGTCTTTAAAATGCCAGATCCATTGATGTATCAGCAAGACAATTTTGTTGTTCTAGAAACTAACCAACCAGAACAGTTTCTCACCGCTTCAGAGTTATTGGAAAAGCTCAAAGGCATTCTCCAAAAAATCAACTTTCTGGATTTGTCTCCTGATTTACAAAAATTTGATTCTATCGAGAAGCAAGCAAAGTATCTACTTGACACTAGTTGCGAGTTAGATCAGGGTCCAGGAAAATATTTAAAGTGGTACGCTGTTCGCTTAGAAAAATAACTTTATTATTAGCGGGCTGTGTACCCATAACTGAAGTTTTTGTCTTCCTCTACCTGCTCCCTGCTCCCTTCTCCCTTCTTTATAACAGCTAACTACTCTGGCGTGGTTATTAGTGCCAGTTCAATTTTGTTTGAATCTAATTGTATTAATTTCACCTCCACTCTAGGACCAAAATATTTTGTCATTTTTTCTTGTTTTTGTTGCCAAATATCAATTGGAATAAATGGTGAATCAAATTCCAAAATTAAGGTATACGCCCCATCGACTTCTACTTCTCGTAACCCAGTGATGACTGGTCTTTCGTCGTCTGTAGAACCAAGATTTAGGAAAGAGAGAGCTCTATCTAAATGGGCGTTTTGCCCATAGCAATATCGAGTGATGTCTGTGCGAATTCTATTTTGAGTAGTCGTTGCTTGCTGCTTACGTAATCCTAAAACCGATTGTGTTGTGGGCTGACTGAAAGCTACAGGCTTCAGTTCACTAGCTTTGAGTGCCAGCCCTCCTAGGACTAGAGGAAACCCGTAGAAAAATCCTACAAGATTAAGTGTGGCATTATGAGCAGCGTAGGCAGCAAAGCCGACGACTATTAACACCCCGCCAACAGTTAAACCGAGTGTTCCTAAGGAAATTTTGCGTATCATAATCTTGTTTTTGTATCAATTATCACAGTGCGTCTCGCAATGCATCTTTTTTTAAACGTGGGCTTTATACCCACAACTAAAGTTGTTTTTTCTTTCCCTGCTCCCTGCTCCCTGCTCCCTGCTCCCTGCTCCCTGCTCCCTGCTCCCTGCTCCCTGCTCCCTGCTCCCTGCTCCCTGCTCCCTGCTCCCTTCTTTTGTAACAGGCGAAAGAAGAACATAGGGTAAATTTTACCGTAAGCGTCTCTTTTTTCCGTTTTTGCGTTAACTTTAAACTTAAGAATAGTTTAAGTGTAGAAATAAAACAATGGATATACAAACTATCAAGGAACGAGTTGCCCTTGTCGAAGCTAAACGCGAATACCTGTTGGGCCTCCTAGAGCGACCAAATCTGGGAACCTTGAGAATAGATGTGAATCAGGCCTTGGAGGAAATGGATGAGTTAATCGATGAATTTAGACGTACCTTTCCAGAGTAGGTGAACGATTATTGGCGCAAGCGTTTTCCCAACTCTCTCACTAAAGCAATGAGTTCATTTGTGGGTACATCTTTTTTACAAAAAGCATCCAATCTACCCATTTCTCTTGTTTCCAAGAGATGAGCGTCCTCCACTGAGGAGTAAGCGATGATTTGGGTGTTTGGAGCAATTGCTTTTATGTGACAAGATGCACTCCAACCATCCATGATAGGCATCTGTAAATCAAGAACAATCACATCAGGGTGGTAGCGTTTAACCATTTCAATAGCTTCTTGACCGTTACTGGCTAAACCTACTACTTGAATATTTTCTTGACAAGCAAAAGCTAATTTCAGGGTTAAACGAGTGAGTTCATGATCGTCAGCCACTAAAACGCGCAAGGTAGAAGACTCACAGGACAACATCAACATCCAAGTACACGCTAAAAAGATAAGTTATAATAGCCCTTACAGTTTATGCGAACACATGCCATAACTAACTCTATCTAATGGTTGAATAACCACACCCACTACCGCTTGCGTTCGTCAAAAGTCAAAAGTCAAAAGTCAAAAATAATATATATCAAGGCTTTTGCCTTTATTTCCATCGCGTTGTACTACTCCCTATGGCGAGTTACACCCAAAGCCATAGATATGAGAGCTTTCTGTGAACTAGCTTCTGAAAAATCATCACAGGGACGCCTTTGGATATAACTGCCATCAGGCTGTAGCTCCCAAGCTTGGCGGTTATCTGCTAGCATAATTCCCAAGATTTCTTGTAAATCTTTGGCGATATCCAAGTCTTGCACAGGGGTAATAACTTCTACCCGGCGATCCAAGTTACGAGG
This sequence comes from uncultured cyanobacterium, assembly GCA_903903925.1. Classification (GTDB taxonomy): domain Bacteria; phylum Cyanobacteriota; class Cyanobacteriia; order Cyanobacteriales; family Nostocaceae; genus Stigonema. The sequence continues at coordinate 92,677 of CAIVAU010000116.1, read as the reverse complement.
CATCCAGTCAGCACTGCCAATATAGATTTCCTCCTGAGAATTGTTATAGAAGTAATAGATGCGGCTGTGTTCTAAAAAGCGACCGACAATACTAATGACGCGAATATTTTCGCTAATGTCTTTCAGTCCAGGACGCAAACAGCAGATGCCTCGAATGATTAAGTCTATTTGCACTCCAGCGCGGGAAGCTTCGTATAAAGTCGCAATCATTTGCGGATCTACTAGGGAATTCATTTTGGCAACAATGCGCCCATTCATTCCATTTTGCGTGTTTTCAATTTCACGACGAATCAGGGCATCAAAGCGATCGCGCATATTCACAGGCGCAACCAAAAGTTGTCGATAAGACTTTTGCCGCGAGTATCCCGTCAAGAAATTGAAGACATCTGTAACATCAGACCCTAACTCTTCGCGACAACTGAACAATCCTAGATCCGTGTAAATTCGCGCTGTTTTCTGGTTGTAGTTGCCAGTACCAATATGTACGTAGCGACGGATGCAGTCTTGTTCGCGCCGCACCACCATGATAATTTTGCAGTGGGTTTTGAGACCCACCAGACCATACACCACATGCACTCCAACACTTTCTAGACGCTTTGCCCAGAAAATATTATTCTCCTCATCAAACCGTGCCTTGAGTTCCACTAGTACAGACACCTGCTTGCCATTTTCAGCAGCGGCAATCAGGGCATTAATGATTGGCGAGTCCCCAGAAGTTCGGTAAAGGCTCATCTTGATTGCCAGCACTTCTGGGTCATGGGCGGCATGAGTAATAAAGCGTACCACTGATGCCGAAAAAGATTCATAAGGATGGTGTACTAACAAATCCCGTTCTCGAATGACGGCAAAAAAGTCTCTTCCTTCCTCTATCTGCTGGCGCCCATTTGGATTTAAATTAGGTTCCCTAATCCTCTGCAAGCGGGAAGGAACGACCGACTGCCTGGGTGGATCTTTAAGTTCTGGCATTGGCAATGCCATAAAATACATTAAATCTCGCAGTCCCAAAAGACCATCTACTTCGTAAACATCACTTTCTGATAATTCCAAATCTTGCAACAGTCGGCTTTTGATTGATTCCGGAGTTTGGGCTTGAATTTCTAGCCTGACTGGATCACCACCAACACGCCTTTTTCGTAGTTCCTGTTCGATCGCCAACAACAGGTCATCAGCTTCATCTTCTTCTAGTGCCAAATCAGTGTCGCGGGTAAGCCGGAAGGGATGGTATTCCTGAATATTCATTCCTGGAAATAAATACTCCAGGTTGTGGGCGATCGCCTGTTCCAAAGGTATACCAGTCCAGTGAGCAGGTTTTCCATCATGGTGGATTCCTAACTCAGGCGGTAAAGGCAAAAATCGTGGCAAAACGTTGGGGACTTTGACTCTAGCAAACAATTCTTCTTCAGTTTCTGGGTTTTTGACTAAAACTGCTAGATTGAGGCTGAGGTTGGAAATGTAAGGAAAGGGATGACTAGGGTCAACAGCGAGGGGTGTGAGAACGGGAAAGATTTGATCGTGAAAGTATTTGTCCAGATAATGCCGCTGTTTCTCCGTCAAATCTATATATTTGAGTATATGAATGCCGTGATTTGCTAGTTGGGGTCGTAGTACTTCCTCAAAGTGTTGGTGTTGCTTGGTCACTAGGGGACGCAGGGCAAAGCTAATTTCGTTGATCTGTTGTTGTGGCGTGCGACCATCAAAAGTTAACATGCTAACCTTTGCTACTACCTGTTGCTTGAGTGCCGCAACGCGTACCATGAAGAATTCATCTAGGTTAGAGTTAAATATTGACAAAAACTTGAGGCGTTCTAGAAGCGGAGTTCGAGGATCACAAGCTTCATGTAACACCTTTCTGTTAAACTCCAACCAGCTCAATTCTCGGTTGAAATAGTATTTTGGGTCGTTAAGATTTATTTTATGAGTGGTTTTTTTAGATTTTGCCATAATGTCCAATGAACAAGCAGATATAGCCCATATAACTGGAATAAAATATTATTACCCGGCAATTCACTAATGGGGATGGTTCTGTAAAGGGGTTACCTAAATTTCTGGATAAGTCTCATCATAAACGACAGTAGATTTAATTGAGTCATTATTCTTATTCACAAAGATTATGTTTCAAGCTACTCGTCGCCGTCTCGCCCTTTGGTACACAACAGTGACAGCCGTACTACTACTGCTGTTTGCTAGTGGAGTTTACTTATACGTTCGCAGTACTTTAATTGAACGGATTGACGATACTCTGAATCATGTGGTGGAAGTTGTGGAGCGATCGCTCGTCATCGAGTCAGGCACCACCGACCTAGGCATTTCCCATATTAACATAGAAGCCACTTTTCGTGACAATACTGACACCGTAGAAGATGACCACATCGACCTAGAGTGGTTTAGTCCCACTGGAAAATTGCTTTGGTCAACTTTTTCCCAACCCCTCAATATTCCAATCCGCCTCAACCGCATGGGTGAAACTGTCACCGTCTCCCCACCCTCCTCTTCCTCCCCACTTTTACTCAGACAAGTGACAGACAGGGTAGAAATTGGGCGACAGGTATTAGGATATTTGCGTGTGAGCCATCCTTGGTTTGAAGTTACAAAACCTAGTCGCCAGTTGATGTTTGATTTAGCACTCTTTACTGGGTTGATGGTGCTTTCCGTTGCAGCCAGTGGTTGGTTTCTTTCAGGTAAAGCAATGGAACCAGTGCATGAATCTTATCAACGCCTCAAACAATTCACCGCTGATGCTTCTCACGAACTGAGAAGTCCCATTACCTTGATTCAAACAAATGTGCAAGTTGCCCTTGCTGACTTAGGGTCGCGAGAGGAAGATTTACACTATCGGCAACAACTAAAGGTGGTGGAACGACTGACGCAGCGCTTGGGAAAGTTAGTCAATGATTTACTGTTTCTAGCACGGCAAGATAGTCACATCAGCAAAGAAAACTTTTCCCCTTGTCCTATTGACGCTTTGCTCATGGAAGTGGTCGAAGAACAAAAATTGTTAGCCGATGAAAAGGATATCACCCTTTCGCTGAAATTGATTGATCCTCCTGCTTCGGAAACTAGACTTGAATTACTTGACAACTGGTTCACACTGATTGGCAACTGGGATCAACTGGTGCGGCTGTTCACAAATTTGATCAGCAACGCCTTGCAATATACCTTAGCGGGAGGACGAGTGAATGTGGAATTGGCACGTATAGAGGTCATAAATCGTGTTTCTGGATTGCGCTACAGCACCGCCCTACAAATTCAGGTGAGTGATACCGGAATTGGGATTCCAGCAGAAGCAATACCTCGCTTGTTTGACCGCTTTTATCGGGTAGATCCAGCGCGAACCCATACAGTAGGAAACACGGTAACAAAAAGTGCTAACGGTTCGGGATTAGGACTTGCGATCGCCCAGGCAATTGTCGAAAACCACGAAGGTCAAATTCAAGTTGAAAGCAGACAAGGGCTTGGTACTAACCTCACCGTCACTTTACCCATTACCCTTGAGTGTTAAATCATCACTTCAGAAGTGTTTCTGTTTCCTGTGATAGATGTAGAACTTTAATTTGTTTTAATAACGTAGAAGACGATAGTTGAAGAATAAAAATTCGATAAAACTACCAAGAGAATTCCATGAGCAGTTATCCAAACTGCTAGACGACTAATGGCAAAAATTTCTTCAGCTAGAACGCATTTATATAGGAGTTAGGAGTTCAAAATTAATTCCTGTATAGGAAGTAAAAAAAGTTTTGTGAATAGTTTTGGAGAGTTGAATTGGGAGGCAAAATGAATAAAAATTCTCAAAAGTTACGCAGATCTGGTGAATTATTAGGTGCTATTTGCGGGGGATTATTAATTGGGTTGCCAGCAATCCCTCTAGCAGCAATAGCACAACAACAGCCTAACAGCAAAACGAACCCTTGCCCAAAAATTTTCTACGAAGAACCACATAATAGTCAGGTCGCAGTTCCTCAAGGCTGCCCACCTAACGATTACACACGAATGAACGCCCAAGGGTCCCAAGAATCTAGTTCTGATCAAAATCTCCCTATTATTCCACCGGCAGACCAGAAGAAACAGAGTTCTAGCGGTCAAAATAGTCATGGAAGTACCTCTAAGATTTACAACTCTAGCGAGTCGTCGATGACGAACTCCGGAGATCAAAACGACTCCAGCAGTCAACAAACACAAAGTTCTGTCACCCAAACGTCATCACCGCAGCACCAAGCCACATCTGTGGCAATTGTGACATCTACAAATGGCAGGGTCAGTGTTAAGCTAGTGAATCAAACAAATGCACCTATTTCTTACCAAGCAATTGGTGATACAGCACCGCGAACACTACAAGGTAAGTCAAACGTGACGCTGCAAGGTTTACGCATCCCAGCAACGGTAACATTTCACCGTGAAGATGGCGGTCTGCTGATGGTGACACCACAAAGTTTCTCTCAACAAGGAAGCTTACAACTTACACTCCAGGAAACCACTGATTTGGGAATGGATCGAAGTGCATTGAGGATTGAACAAAATGGTTCAGTCTATCTGAACTAGGGAGTTAGCCCGGATTTCTCACTTGTGAGAAATCCGGAGAGCGTGGGGAGAATTCAGTACCTCCCACACCTCCCACACCTCCCACACTCCCCACACTCTCTTTTTTTGGGCAGATGAGTTAATCTATCAAGCAATAACGCTTCTTGCTTGTTGTCTTCCAGTGTGCGAGCCAGTTTAATTGCTTTTTCGTAAAAATTACGAGCACTTGGGTAATTACCTAGTTGCTTGTACAAATCGGCATACGATTCAAAAGATTTCAATTCTTCCCGTAGATTGTGTAACCCTTGAGCAAGTGTTAATCGCTCTTGCAACAAATCAAAGGCGCGTTCATAACGTCCTACAGAACTGTGAGCAACCACTAAACCGTCAATTGCCCGTAATTCATTCACGCGATCGTAGGAGGCTTGAGCCATCCGCAGTGCTACCCCATAAGCGCTAATTGTATCCTGATAATTACCGCTTGCTTGGTAGGCATCCCCTAAATTATTGAGAGTATTGGCTTCAGCAATGCGATCGCCAGTTTGACGGCGGAAACTTAAAGCATCTTCATAAAGTTTAATTGCCTGGTTATAATGTCCCGTTCTCGCAGTTGCCAAGCCCAAATTACTTAGAGATAGCCCTTGACCTTCAATATTTTTTACGGAACGAGCAATCTCAAGTGCTTCGGTGAAGGTTTGGAAAGCAGCAGCAGGTTCTCCTTTTTGTAACAGTAACGTGCCAATATTATTCAAACCAAAAATCTGATCTTGAAAATCTTTGACATCACGGGCGATCGCTAAACGTCGGCGCAAGGCATCTTCTGCTTCTTTGAAACGACCCAGATGGATATAGCCTCTACTGAGTAAATCGTAAACCGCATCTTGTGCTTTAAGGTCACCAATTGAGTGATAAATCTCTAGCGCCTGCAACCAAGACTCAACTGCTTTATCCGAATTTCCTTGTAGGTGTTGTTGTTCTCCCTGACGCAGTAACCTATCGGCTTCATTTGTTGAGTTATGCAACACCGAACGATCTAAAGGACGGTGAAGCTGTTCAGTAATATCAGCCGCATTCGCGGTCATGGGACTCAGCAAAAAAGCAAACAGTAAAAGGTACATTTGCTTTGGTGCCATCCATTTTGCCTTTAGTAAGGGTTTTTTCATAAAATTTTCCGTCCTCCTTATTGACCTGCATTTATCCCCCTCTTGACCTAACAAAAAGGGGAATCTTAAGGAGATGTTAAAAAAGATATAGTAAAATTTTTAACTAATAAAAATCCAACAATCAGTGTTTATACGTAGTTACTGGGAGGAAGTAAATTTTCACCCAAGTATATAGCACGGATGTCTGTTGGTAATTTCTCCTCTAGCATACGATAGCCTGCTTGAAGAAAATTGGCTACTTCGGTTGGAGTGATCGCTTCTCCTTCAGCTTGTAGATAAGCAGCAATTCTAGTTTCACTCCAGTGAAAAGTCTGAGCCATCAAGACTATTAATCGCAATATTGGTAGAAGTTGATCCAATGCCTGTTCTACATAACACCAGAGTGGTGGAGAAGTTGCCTCGATAGAATAATGAATCGTTTCGGTTGGCGGTAGTTCAATCTCGTTAATACAGTAAGCAGTCATATTAATCAGCCAATTTTGCAGAGTGAGGCTTTCATTGCCTGTTTTACTGTTGCTTAACTCTAGTCCACTCAGTTCGTAATGGATATGTCGCCAAGTGAGGGCAAACAGATAATCAGCTTGTACAGGCGATCGTGCCGAATGCTGGATCAAGGTATAGACTATGGGGCTGTAGCGACAAAAAATTGCCGTGAAGTACTTTCCAGAGTCTGAATGGCCCTGAAACAGACTCAGCAGTTCTTGGTCGCTGTGATGGAACAGTGACCTAACAAGCGGGTGATTAGCTTCGGGAAAATGAGGAATTTGCATTCTGACTCCTGAATTCTGACTCCTGAATTCTTGCAAATTATAACCAGACCGACTTGTAATTGATACAATAGAACCATAGACTTAAATTTTAAGTCATAATTCAAAAAACCAAAAGTAGCTCCCTTATACATTGCTTGATGTATTCATGGTTATAGCAGTTAGTGCGACTCAGTTCCTGCTCAGTCCTTTTATTATTGGTTCCTTTCTACCCTCCCTGCCTTTAGATACCCTATTCTCCACCCAAGGCATTATGGTGATGCTGCTAGCAGCCTACGCCGGTGCTATGTGGCTGTTCCTCACCAGTGCCCCAAAAGTATATACCGTTATGGTGTCAGATTTGGATGTTGCACGACAGTTGTATGAAGGACTGCTAGATTTACCAGCAGCTGAAGTGCCTTTGCACTACTACTACAATTACGAGCAAACAATAGGTGCAACGGGAGTCGATCCACTTTACCTATCCAGCAGCCCCTCATTTTCCAGCAGTGGTAGAATGACAAATGCTAGCGAGGGGCTTTGGTATCAGTTAAAGAAAAACACGCAGTTGCACGTGATTACGGGAGCTAGTTTAGGCAAGAGAAATCAGCAACGACACGTTTGCTTTGATCATGAATGTTTAGAAATGATTTTATTACGTGTGGAGGGGCGTGGTTTGAAATTCAAGATTCGCAACCGCAAGCCGTTAAATTTTTTGGTCAAGGATTACGAAGGGCGTGTGATTGAGATGGACGAAGTAGCGAACTAGCACCGCTACGCGGAAATCAAAAGTCAAAATTAAGAATTATTTAAGAATATTTAATTTTTGACTTTTGACTTCCCACAGGGCGCTTACCATGCCCTAATTTCGCCGAATTCCTTCAAAATCACTGCCAACTTCTTCAAGAGACCTTCGGCTAAATCTAGTAACTCAATTTCATTATTTTCATCACTTGAGTCGCGGTTACGTTCTCTACCAGTTAGACTGCCTGATAACATATTTTTAACCAAAAAAATCTGGTCTTCTTCAGGGAAACTCAGGTATTTTTCCAACTTGGCGGCAATATCTGTAAGAGATTGATCTGTTAGCTGCTTTCTTACCCTCACTGCCACCCGGTCATTACTTTTCAGAAAAGTCGTTACAGATTCAACAAAAGTCTGTTGCTTATCTTCGTCTTCCCTCCACAATTCCTGCCAATCTGCATCCACATCTTCAACATATAGGTCTACACAATTAATTCCATAAGTCATCCATTCCCGCTGCAACTGTCTAGCTTCTTCTAAGTGTTGAAGGAATGTTTCTAATCTCTCTTGATGGTCAGTTGAGCTTTGTTTAACCATAATGACTAAGCGTGAGTAATATCTGGTTTTTAAAAATTAGCGAATGCAATTGACCAATTGACTACTTCCTTCCCATTACAAAATCACCTATCTTTTCTCTGATGTTCAAAGGCATTGGTAGTCGTGTGGTTGTCAGGGAACCTACTGTCTTGCGCCTACCCTTATCTTGGCTGTTCTTTTATAGGTAATCGTTGAGCGGGACGGTAGTATAAACTTAATTTTAAATAAGCGGCAGTTATAAGATGCTCACTGTTATAGAGCGCTATGTTGACTATTTGATTTACTAAATCAGTTACTTTTGGATTGTAAGTTAAGAAAAGTCCTCTATCTATGCCCCATCTTTGTAGCGTGTTTTCCCAATTATCAAACTTTTCTTGAGAAAATTCATCAGAGAGGCTAGTGATTTGAATGCACAGTGGCTTTTCCTGTTTATTACTGACAATTAGATCGGTTGCCATTGATAAATCTGCTACATAACACTGCCAAAAATTACCTTCACGACGAATAATATCAGTAGCTATAGATTTCAAAACATCAGCATCAGTCTGATTAAACTCCCCAGCCATTAATTTTTGCTTCCAAAGAAAAAACTTTGGATCGGTTTCGTTTAGCCATTTGGGAAATAGATCACTATACCAATACCTTTCAGTTGCCGTCATTTGCCGATAATACAATTGTCGCTCTTCTTCGGACGATTGGGTGATATCTAGCCAAACTTTAGAATCTCTTATTATTTGTTGCAGAAAATGCATGACAAATTTTTTAGCCGTCAGCGAACCAGGCTTTACATCTTTTACCCAGCGGTTTATCTCATCTAATCTTCTTGCTAAACTCGGATCTATAGCGGATGCTTCTTTTATGAGTGACTTTAGTTGATCTTTAATCTCTTTTACTTGCAAAAGACACTTTTCCTAAAAAATTAATCTTCGTATTGGGTATCCTGAGATTATCTTATTTGATTGTGCAAACGATTAGCTACAGAATTTGTGATTAAATACACAAATATTATAGCAAGCCGGAAAAAAGGGTGGGGGGAGTAGGGGGAGATAGAGGAGCAATTTTTTCCTCCCCACTCCCCACTCCCCGTTCTTAACTTAGTGAGTTGATTTCTTGGATTCCCTCAGGATCGGTATCTTGAGATTTTTCGGGCTTAAGTAACGGGAATGCGATCGCATCTCGAATACTGGCGCAGTCAGTCAATAACATGACTAACCGATCAATCCCAATACCTAACCCACCTGTAGGTGGCATTCCATATTCCAATGCTGTCAAGAAATCTTCATCTACACCTTGAGCCTCCAAATCGCCAGCTGCTTTCCGTGCGGCTTGTGCTTCCAAGCGTTGGCGCTGATCGATAGGATCAGTTAATTCCGAGAAGCTATTGGCAGTCTCGCGACCAACCATAAATAACTCAAAGCGCTCTACTAGACCAGATTTAGCACGATGGGGCTTTGCTAGGGGCGAAATTTCTACAGGAAAATCGAGGACAAAAGTAGGCTGAATTAAGTTTTCCTCTACCTTTTGCTCAAAAGCTTCATTCAGCAATTTACCAATTGATGGACAATCCTCTATCCTCTCGATACCAGCATTTTTAGCTGCTGCTTTCCCTTCTTCCAGGGTTTGGAACAAGTTGAAATCTAAGCCTGTATATTCCTTTACCAAATCGTGCATTGTCACACGCCGCCAAGGAGGAGTCAAATCGACTGGCGTACCTTGGTAGGTAATTTGTAGCGTACCAAGCACCTCTTGGGCAACGGTGGTAATCATCCCCTCCGTCAGTGCCATCATGTCATTGTAGTCAGCATATGCTTGGTAAACTTCAACCGAAGTAAATTCTGGGTTGTGACGGGTAGAAATTCCTTCATTCCGGAAAATTCGCCCCAGTTCAAACACTTTTTCAAACCCACCCACAATCAACCGCTTCAAATGGAGTTCTGTGGCAATTCGTAGATACAACTCCATTTCCAAAGTGTTGTGGTAGGTGATGAAGGGACGCGCATCCGCACCTCCAGCCTCCCCTTGCAAGACGGGGGTTTCAATCTCGATAAAATCACGCTGTTCTAAGTATCTCCGAATGCCAGCTGTGATTTGAGCGCGACGGCGAAAAGTTTGCCTAACTTCGGGGTTAACAATTAAATCAACATAACGCTGACGGTAGCGCTTGGCAACATCTGTCAACCCGTGCCACTTGTCAGGTAACGGCAGCAGAGACTTCGTGAGGATGGTGTATTGTTTGACATAAACAGATAATTCGCCCTTATCAGTCCGTTTAATTGTCCCCTTAACTCCAATAATGTCGCCTGCGTCCACAAGTTTATCTAGATGCTTAAAGGCATCGGGATCAATATCAGCCATGCCTTCTTGGATCTGTTTTTTCTCTAAATAAAGCTGTATTGTGCCAGTTTCATCTTGTAAAGTAAAGAAGGCAAGTTTACCCAAAAAGCGACGCGTCATAATGCGTCCGCCAATGGCAACTTCTAAATCTACTGCTTCACCACTGGCTAAATCGGCAAATCTTTCCTGTAATTGAGCGGCGTGATAGGTTGATTCCCAACGATAGGGATAGGGATTTATTCCTAGCTGCTTCAGCTGTTCTATTTTTTCCAGCCGCGTAGCACGGATATCTTCTTCCGACATGGTTAACGAACTAAATAGGGCAAGATTTATTAATTATATGCATCTACAGATATTTAGTCTTGTCACGAGACGGTAACAACACAGTAGCAATATACCACGAATCATATGAACGCGAAGTTAAGGTTTGAATACGATCGCTCTGGTGACATTTTATATATCAACAAGCGCCCCCCATACCCAGAGCAAGAACCAGCAGAAATTGACTATGGTGTGATTGCTCGTCTTAACCCTACTACTGGCGAAATTGAGAACCTGGAAATTCTATTTTTTTCCCGCAGGTTAGATGAGAAAACTCCCTTTGAACTGCCATTAATCGCAGATTTTCGCTTTGCTCCTACATAACCACATAATATAGATTGGATGGAAACAATACCACCGTCTCTGTAAGGGTGGGGAGACCCCGCCCCTACACACCGACATTGCCCAATGCCCAATGCCCCGTGTTGCTTAAACTCACTCAGACTTTTTTATTTTGTTAATTTCCCTTTGCAACTCCTCAATTTGACTGCGCAAAGAATCTGCTTCATTTTGGGAATTCTCTGCTGTCACATCCACAGCACCTGAAGCAGGCGATCGCTGATAATTTCCTTTCTTAATCTGTTGATATTCTTCAGATACAGCCCACTGCCGTAAATAGTGCAAGCGTTCCACAGGGAAAGGATGGCTAAGCATTGTACCTTGAGCGCCGTTATAAAGCAAAAATTTGTAAACTTGATTTAGTCCGTCTTCATCAAGCGCCTGATAACTTTCTGACTGACGGATAAACTCCTGTAAACTACATTCGTTGGCATATTTTATACTGCCACCAGAGACTTTCATCATTGAAGACATAATTGGATTCAAGTCATCTAAAACCAACAATGCCGCCCGATCAGAGGATAACTCAGCTTTGCGCCGCCATTCATAAAAGGCGTAAATCAACCCTTGACTGACGAAGTTACCTATACCAAAGGTCAACTCACCGAGCACCGAAGCAGCACTCATTGCCCACATCGCCATTTGAATTAAAATAGTATGACTGCATTTAATATGCCCCAGTTCATGGGCTAGCACCGCCCTAATTTCGTCTTCGTTCAGTAAATCTAATATCCCTGTATTTATGACTATATAAGGATGTTCTTGACCCAACGCATAGCTATTTGCGCTCGGGTTTTGCTCAACAAACAGTGTTGGTTCGGGATATATATCCAAGTCCCGGACGCATTCCCGAAATATCTGGTAAATAGTGGAGTATTGGCGTGGCCCAACTTGGATGGTGTTACCCATTAAGTAGACTAACTGGGGGCGTTCGGCGAAAAAATCCACGAATTTACGGGCCATGAAATCAAAACCAGGTAAATTGCGTAAAGCTTGCTCGGCTTGGCGATCTAGAGGATGCCTGAAGGCTTCGCTGGAAATTCCTTTATAGGTAGGCATAATTGAGAGTAACTGGATAGTGGTTAGTTGTTAGTAGGGGCGTACAGCCGTTAGTGGCTAATATAACAACTAACAGCAGAGTGACTAACGACTAGCGAATAACAACATAATAAATATGGGGCGATTGCAAGTAAAAATTACTTTGAATGGGATAAAAAGCGTGTGATTGAGGCAGAAGTTCATTTGTCACTACATAACTTCCTGCGATCGCAGGCGGGGTTCCCTTCCTGGCCCCATCATTTGACGATGGCAAGGTTGGTAGCCCGCGCCTTGCGTCTGGGACGTAGCGCCTTAATTCAAGTGGGGGCGCTTTGTGGATATCAAGGGCGTTATCGCACCAGCTTTGTGGCATCAGCTTTGATGTGGCATGGTCCTGTAATTATTGTTGCCCCTGAAGCCATACAACAACGCTTGATGAAAGTGGAAATTCCTCGGCTGCTAGAGTGGCTGCAAGTCAACAAACCGATCAGATCGGGCGACGTTTGGCCACGTGGTGAATTCCAAGGAATCCTCCTAGTTTCCCCCGAAGCTTGGTTACAAGCACAGTTAACTTCAACAGATAATTTTCCAGATGGCATTCCCACAATTATTGATGGGGTTGACGATCTGGAAGATTGGGTGCGAAGTCAGCTGACTGTAAGTTTGGATGCACATGACTGGGATCAACTGATGCTTGCTTACCCAAACAAAACTGAGGTCATTCGTTCCTCTCGGGTGCAACTTACACGAGAACTATTCCAGCATCCTGCGAATCCTTACGAATGTTATTTGATTTCCCTGGATGAAGAAGAGATTTTGAGCCGTCTTTACTCAGCGCTACATCCCGCTAGCCTACCCGATCCTTGGACCCGCTTCTGGCAAATATTTCAACACAGACTCTCCCCCATCTCCCCCCACACTCCCCACACTCCCCCCCTCCTCTGGTCCACGATCGCCCGTCGTCAAGGTTTATTTTCTTTGCACTGCGCCCCAATTGAATTAGGGAAAATACTATCGCCAATATGGAGTCGGCAACCTGTAGTGTTCATCGGCAGCGCCTTAGAATCAGAAACTGAGGCTCCTCTGTTCCGCCAACGCCTGGGGTTAGATGAGGTGACTTGCTTGAAGTTTTCCTCGGATAGCCAAACAGATGCAATTCAACTGTACGTACCTTACCAGTTTCCCCTACCGAACACACCGGAATTTCAAGCAGCATTTATTCACAAAGTTCGCACACTAGTGTGTCTAAGTGCTACAACGTCGGGATTGACAGTCGTGCTGGTGGGAGATGTGCCGTTGAAATCTCAGGTTGGGGCAATTCTTGCCTCTGAGTTTGGTTCACGGGTGCAGGTAGAAAAAACTTGTTTGGATGAAAATGGTATTTTGATCAGCGGGTGGGAATTTTGGCGAGAGCATCAAAAAGTCCTGCCTGCACCTCAACTTTTGGTCATCGCGACTTTACCACTACCATCGTTAGAAAATCCTCTAGTAGCTGGTCGGGTAGCTCACCATAAGCGATCGCATCAGGATTGGTTTCGTTTGTACTTGTTGCCAGTCGCTTTAAATGAATTGCAACGGGCGATCGCCCCGGTGCGAGAAAATCAAGGCATCGTTGCTTTGCTTGATAGCCGTGTGGTGATGCGTAGTTACGGTGCCCAAGTTCTAGCTGCCCTCAGTCCCTTAGCACGGATTGATTATCTTGATCCCACCCTGTTTTCTATAGAAGAATGAGGAGCTAAAGCCCACCACCCCTCTAAGATCGAAGGTGCAAGATGTCAGAGCAGCCTTAAATCTCAGTAAAATTCTGCAAAATATGGAAATTGTGTGTGAAAATAACCTATAGCTAGGATAAATGAAAAGCAAATTAAAGACACTTCTATTTATTGCATAGCTTTAAATAGATTTACTTAAACCCATAGTACGGACATTGAAATAATATGGGCGAAGCAAAGCGTCGTAAAGCCTCACTGGGGGAGAAATACGGTCAAGAAGAGAGGATCATGCCTTGGGTTCCAATTACCAAAACTCAAGCAGAACTCTTCGTAAAATGGACAACTCGTGGTGCCTGGACTGGCATTTATCTGATGGTTGCAATTTGGGTAACAATCCGTTTTATTGGTCCAGCTCTTGGTTGGTGGAAGGTTGTCTAAACGCACGATTGGAAACCTTTCTCAAAAAAGACAGCTTGGTTACCCATCTGTCTTTTTTATTTTTAAACAAAAAAGTAACAATTAATACCTTTTAAGGTAGCTTCGTGAAAATACTGCCGAAATGGCAACACGACTTTCCTTAGGTTAGTTATGGTCAGTGATAAGTCAAACAATTGCGATTTTATACCTAGGGTTCTGAATTAGGGGAATTTCCCGTACTGCAGTCACGGTGTCAAAAAAAATTTCAACTTGCTCAGGTCATTTACCAAACTTGAAAGATACAGGAGAAATTCAGCCAAATCCCCCAAAATTCGGGTGCAATCTAATCTTTTTTTGAATACCGATAAGCTAACTTTTTCCTGAAATCCGCTTAAAACAACGTGTGAAGGCGTTACAGCCATTGGGGATCGCTAATTTAGCTATAAATCGCGAAAGAAAGATGCAATATGTATTTTTTTTCTGGTTGACTTGCACCCAATATGCGTTACTCTTAAAACGGATCACTTGCATCTACCATCTACTCTGACAGAAAAATCTGAAGAAAATGTTAAATTTAACAATTCTGTCTGATACTTCCAATCTCCAAACTGAATAATTTGATACGACACGCAAAAGGGATTTCCACTACCGTAAGCAAGGTAGCCAAGTAAAAGATCAAAGTATGTCTAGGGATTGTAATGGATAGTCTACAATACCAGTTGACGAGAAAATCTAAAAAAAATATAAAAGAGAATCAAATGACTGTGGTGTTCGGAGGAATAACGTGTTTCTGAGATTAGCGCAACAACATCGGCAATTCGTTCAAGACTTGGTGATGAACCTGCAAGCCTTGGCGATAGTTTTAGAACGACGTGGTTATCCTGCGTCTTGCTACACATGCGGCGACCAAATGAACAGTGCTTCATTTATGGTGAGTTTGGCAGATAACCACCTGATCCGGTTTCTAGTATCCGATTACGGGATCACATGGACGGAGATGCGGGATGACCGCGAACTAATGAAGTTAGAGGGTGCAGAGGCGGTCACCCAGTTACAGGAACTTGCCAATATTATCAAGCACCCTATACAAACCTCTACAGGTCATAAAACCCTCGCCAAGCGGTGATCACAGTGAAAGAGGGAGCAGGGAGCTCTTAGCAGGGAGCAGGGGAAGAAAAACATTTTTATGCTTGGCGGTAAAATTTTTTTCATTTGGACTGCCTTACTGATGACCAAAGATGGAACATTTCCCAACAATTTCGAGCAATTTGTGCTTGTCTTAAGATCTAGTACAGCGCGGCGTAAATAAACATACCATTCAAAATGGCGCAAAAGCCCAAAATACAATTATGAGTGACTTTTGACTTTTGACGAACGCAAGCGGTCCACCCGTCATGAATGGAACAGACACCTCTCCTACTCCTGACTCCTAACAGACAATGCTTATAGAAAAAATTGCTCACACTGGTTGATTTTGTAGATCAAACAGGTAGCTTATATTATAAGGAATATGCCAAAAACCCTTGAAGATGAGGGTGGCTACTGGCAATGCCATCCGAAGAAACTTGAAATATGTCTGAAGAACAACTACTAAATCAACCACAACTTCCGCCCACTAGCGCCCTTGACAATTCGTCAGGTCGGCTGTTAGAAAATTGGTTTGAATATCCTGTAAGAGCTCAGCCTCATCATACCGACTATGCTGGCATTGTCTGGCACGGTTCCTACATTACTTGGATGGAAGAAGCGCGGGTAGAGTGCTTGCGCTCAATAGGTATTGATTTTGCTGATTTAGTGGCTTTAGGCTGTGATTTACCAGTGGTAGAACTGTCAGTGCGTTATCACCATTCACTTCAGTTAGGTAAAACAGCGGTGGTAAAAGCGCGTATGGCAGAAGTGACTGGTGTCCGAATCAAATGGGATTATGTAATTGAATCACCGGATAGGCAAGTGTCATATGTAACTGCCAAGGTAACACTTGTGGCAGTAGATCGTGAAAGAGGCAAAATCATGCGTCAGCTCCCTGCAAGTGTCAAGGATGTCTTATCACGGCTTTCAACATCAATGGGGATTGGGGATTGGTGATTGGGAGTGTGTAGGGGCGGGGTCTCCCCACCCTTATAGGAGTGTGTTTCTGACCTTCATAATGGGTGGTGCGCCGCCAGTGGGTCCCTTTCAACAACTAGCAACTAACAACCAATGACTTACTTGCAGCTAAAACTTCCTGTCTTGCCCATTGATCGGCTGCTATAATGTCTTCTAACGAAGGGTTTGGATGGTTATTATTTTGGTGGCGATCGCACACCCATTCAATACACCGAGGTATATCTAAAAACCTGATTTTTTCCGACAAAAACAAAGCCACGGCTTGTTCATTTGCTGCATTCAACACACATGGCATTGAACCGCCAGCCCGACCTGCTGCATAAGCTAATTTCATACAAGGGTATTTCGCGTGATCTGGTTCACGGAAAGTTAAATCTCCAGCTTTAACTAAATCTAGTTGTTTCCAATCAGTGTAGATGCGCTCCGGCCAAGACAAAGCATAAAGTAAGGGTAAGCGCATATCAGGCCAACCAAGTTGGGCTAAGACAGAGGTATCTTGCAGTTCAATCAGTGAGTGAATAATGCTTTGGGGATGAATGACAATATCGATCTTGTCGTAATCTAAACCAAAGAGGAAGTGAGCCTCAATCACCTCTAATCCCTTGTTCATCAAAGTGGCAGAGTCTACTGTGATTTTACGCCCCATGGACCAGTTCGGATGCTTCAGAGCATCAGCGACTGTAACTTCTGTTAACTTTTCTGTTGCCCAATCCCGGAATGCACCTCCAGAGGCGGTTAGCAAAATCCGCCGCAAACCATTCTTTGGCACACCCTGTAGGCACTGAAATATGGCAGAATGTTCCGAGTCAGCAGGTAATAATTTGACTCCATGTTTTTCAACTAGGGGTAAAACAACAGGTCCCCCAGCAATTAAAGTTTCTTTGTTTGCTAAGGCGATATCCTTACCAGCTTTAATAGCGGCGATCGTCGGTAGCAACCCAGCACAACCAACAATACCCGTGACAACAGTTTCAGCATCACCGTAGCGAGCAACTTCTATCACTCCCGCGTCACCCCCCAGAATAATTGGTTGGGGATCAAGGTCTTTAATTGCTTCTTTGAGTATTGGCAATTTCTCTTCTGCGCAAATTGCTGCTATATCTGGTCGAAACTGCCGAATCTGAGCAGCCAACATTTCCACATTATTCCCAGAAGCCAATCCCACAATCCGAAACTGCTCCGGGTACTGAGTCACAATATCTAAAGTCTGAGTACCAATAGAGCCAGTAGAACCAAGAAGAGTAATTGCTTTCACAATATTTTAATAATCAACGCCAAATCCACTATAAAATCTGATGGGTGATTTTCCGCAGATTTTTATCCCCCCTAACTCCTATACTAAGAACGGTTGAAAGCTTTACTTGGACATAACTGCCAATGGCAATTTTTCCTTACCCTTTTTGAGGACTGAAGTCCTCACTACAAACAACGCAAAAGTCTACCTATTAGCCGTTTGCCATATAACTCCTGACTCCTGACTCCTGACTCCTGACTCCTGACTCCTAACTCTTTCCCAGTTCCTCTCGCAACTTCAACCAACTCACCATAGCTTGAGGTTGAGAAGCAACTTTCTTCTGCAGCAGGACGACACCATCTTGCACATCCACAAGTCCATACCTTTTTTGTGCAAGCAGCTGATCAATAAGAATCAAAAAATCTCGCAGTTGCTGACGTTCACCTCTAAAGGCTGGTTGATACTTTTGCAGTATCCATAAATCTATAAAGGCGTAATCAACATCAATCACCTCTAGTGAATCAATTCGTAACTGTAAAGTTGGCAAACGAATAATTCCCCGCCGAGTTGCCAAGTGGGGAAGCAAATCAGTCATTGCGGAAATAGTAGCATCAGCAGGAATAAAATTCATTAAAGACCGAATGTGTCCTGCATGTTCCCACTGACGAGTGAGCGAATTATAAACCCAAGGATGAAAGGAATCCGGAATCAAGAAGTAAAAAGCTCGATTTGGACTAGAAGTAATTGCAATGACAAGTGATAATGCAATACATCTGATCCACCAGCGACGAAACTGCGGCTTAAATCTTTCTTGATGATAAGACCACCATAAGATCGTGCCATAAAATAAGCCTGGAACCACAGTTAATGCATAGCGAATACTCATAGCAAGAGCTAATATTCTTTGCTGAATCAACAGTACCAGTAATGGAGGCCCTGTAACTATCCAAGCTGCTGGAGAAATCGCAGGTATAAATGCCAAAGGTAGCCACTGACCTAAAAAGTATTTTACTCGCCGATCAATGGGAGTAAACAAGCTTTTTAAAACTTCTTGAGGGTGGGTTAAGATCCCCCACAAAAGTTGTAAACTACTCGGACTTTTATTTTCGGGAACAAATTGACTAAAGAAATCTGCTAAATACAGTCGAGAATTATCATTGGAAAACAGAGGCATAATAGTGTTAGTCACTAATGTGACGTACCCGAAGCTGACCAAGCACAAAGCTGTGCCTAGAGACAAATAGCGACGAATGAAAATTAGATAAAGACCAATACCAAAGAGAATAATTCCTGTATCTTCTCGAATTCCTAGTGTTAAAATAGCAAATAACCAGAAAAGCCCCCATCGACGCTTCTCTAAAGCTAGTAATAGAGAAAAGACAAATAAAGGAATTTGGCAATGTTCATAAAAATTAGCAAAAGTAGGACCAATAACTGCATTGGCTCCGTAAAAACTGGCAGCAATCAAAACAGCAATTGAGGGGGGAAGATAATGGCGAGCTAAGGCATAGAGTACTAAACCTGCCGCAGTGATTAAAGCAACTTGTAGAACAACAAGAGTCGCGCCACTAGGAAATAAAGCATATATAGGCATCCACAGCAAAAAGTCAATAACAAAGTGCTGCCCTAAATGACAGTAAAAAACCGTTTCTATTTGACCATCTTTAGTAAAAGCACTTGATTGACCTGAAGAGAGAGAACTTTGAAAGAAGTTTCCATGTATTGTGTTCCAAAAAACCTGTTCAAAAAGACCTTGGTCGTAAGACGCATAAAAAGTGTAGAAGCGATTGAGAGCAAAAACCAACATTAAGGCAAAAAAGATTGCGGCTAATGTTAGTGTTACCCGAAAGCTAGGTTTGTTTTTTATTAAGTAAAACTTGTTGAACAACATAACTACTATTGATCTGCTATACCAGCTTTAACGAGGCAATTGATATTTCTGCCAAATAAGGTTCTTTGTATAATAAAGCAGATTGGATTACAATAGTACTCGGGGTCATGATGTTCAATTTGTACAGTGCGTAAGTTCTATTATCCGTGGATTGCTCAGAATTCCCCTGTCCATGCTGCAAACTGGTTCAATGGCTTATTCGAGGCGAGTCAATTTTACCCTCATTCCCTACTCCCCACTCCCCACCCCCCTATTGTGTAACCAGATTCTGCGGAAGCACCGTTGATTCAACATCAGCGATTTCAATCGTTTCTACCAACTCTTCAACAGGTGCACAAAATAAGGGATGAGAGTAAATAGCATCCTCTAAATCTTCAATCAAATTATTAGCCTGTTCCCTGATATTTCCTTGAACTTTCCACCGTTTTTGGTTGGGTGCGCCTAAGCTTTTAGACTCTAGAATTAAGCTGCAAATTTCATGCACAGCAGCATCTTTCAGGATTTTTGGGTTGTAGGAAACTATATCTTTCGTGACCACAAACAAATCTAGATCTTCTTTGTTAAGCCATTCCAGCAGCCTGGTAACTGCTGAATTTTTGGGGGAGATAAAGTTAGATTTGTTGGCGATCGCCTGTTTCTTCTGTAAATCCAATAACTCGGCATTTTTCCTTTTTGCCTCAGCTTTGTCAACTTCTCGTAACAGATTCTCCACTTGCTTAACAGCGTCAAGGTAATCCTCATTTGTAATGAGCCTTTTTAAGTAGTGGTCATCTTTAATAGAGTTATACTTTGGATCAAGAGAGTCAAAAATCTCTTCAAACTGTCGTCTAGCCGATAACTGACGCTCTTTCCTTACAGCTTCCCTCGCCATTTCTTTTGCTAATTTTTCATCAGCAAACACCCTGATCTCTTCCAATACTTCCGGCATAGCTTTGAGCAATGCTAAAACCCCTTTCATCGATAAAATCGGGTACTGACCGTATTTGTTACTACCCCATCGGACAATGGGTAAAACTCCCTCAGTCTCTTGCAACCGTCTTCGGTGACTTCTGGAAATAGCGAAAATTGCTTCAAAGACGACTATCGACATTTCCAGTGTTGGGATAATTTCTTCTTTCAACCATTTACGAACTTTTACTTTGTTCAATTTTTGAACTAACCCCAACATTTGCTCTTTATTCAAGGTTTTAGTAATGGTAGAATCGAGAGATTTCAAGAATTGATACAATGGCTCTTTGTTAATTGTTCCAAGTAATAAATTTGCGTATTGCGCTAATTCTCCGCTACCATATTGCCAGTAATAGCAACTGAGAACATAACGCATTTCACCATGCTCTCTCGGCGAACTAATAGACTTTGTACGAGATTGAGCATCTTTGAGGATAAACGTAATTTCTTTGTTCGTTACGTGTGCCATAATTTTGATCTAAATGGGGTATTGGTTCGCTGTTGTGCTTTAAGTAAGTCATATTTTATGGATAAAGACTTTTACCTACAGTATGCATCCGTTGAAGATCAGCATTGGTGGTTTGTGGGTCGCCGCTTAATTTTAGACCAAGTGATTCGTAAACTGAATCTATCGCACAACTCAAAAATTCTAGAAGCTGGTTGTGGTACCGGTGGTAACCTCAGAATGTTAGCCCGTCACGGCAAACTTTCTGCCATGGAGTTAGATGAAATTGCCTGCAACCTCGCCAATCAGCGACAAATCGTTCAGGTGCAGTTGGGCAGTTTGCCTGATAACATTCCTTTCACTGATCAGTATGACCTGATCCTGATGCTAGATATTTTGGAACATCTGGATGATGATCTGGCGGCACTCTTGGCATTACATTCAAGATTAAAGCCAGGAGGTTGGTTGTTAGTCACAGTTCCTGCATACCAGTTCTTATGGAGCGGGCACGATGACATCAACCACCACAAACGTCGCTATGTATTGAAAGGTTTGAAGCAAGTTGTGAGTCAGGCTGGCTACGCTGTGCATTATAGCAGCTACTTTAACACTTTTCTGTTTCCCATAGTTGCCGGTGTACGCAGCTTGAAAAAATTGTTACGAATCGATACAAGTTCTGGAGATAGCAATGATCTACTTTTGCCGCCAAAACCTATCAATCGCTTTTTGAGTCTCTTGTTTGCCAGCGAACGCTACTTAATGGATCGCTTCAGCCTTCCCTTTGGTGTCTCTGTCTTAGTTTTAGCACAGAAAAATCCATCAAAGTCATGAAAGTGGATGCTCAAATGCGTATTACCATTTAAAGTCAGGAGTGCTTGATTTATATAGGCAATAACTGTGACCAAGCCAATCTACTCTATAGTTATACCAATATATAACGAAGAAGATAGCATTACAGAAATGTATCGGCGGATCGCTGATGTTATGGCACAACTAGACGGCGAGACAGAGTTAATTTTGATTGACGATGGGAGTCGCGATCGCTCTCTCATGATGATCCGCGAACTCCACCAGCGCGATCAACGGGTAAGTTATCTAAGTTTTGCGCGAAACTTTGGTCATCAAATCGCCGTCACAGCTGGGCTGAACTTTGTTCAAGGCAAAATCGTCATCGTCATGGACGCCGATCTCCAAGACCCCCCAGAACTCATTTTAGCCATGATTGAAAAATGGGGACAAGGCTATCAAGTCGTCTATGCCCAACGTCTAAGTCGCAAACAAGAAAGTTGGCTCAAACGCTTGACAGCCTACGTCTTCTATAGAGTACTGCGGCTCCTAGCTGACGTAGATATACCACCCGACACAGGTGATTTTTGCCTCATGGATCGGCAAGTCGTCGATGTCCTCAATGCAATGCCAGAACGCAACCGCTATATTCGCGGCTTAAGAGCTTGGGTCGGTTTCCGTCAAACAGCCGTACATTTTGAACGAGACCCCCGCTTCGCTGGTAAAGAGAAATATACCTTTGGTAAGTCATGGGCTTTAGCAGTTAACGGAATGATTTCCCTGTCCAAAGTTCCATTAAGACTTGCCACCTATCTAGGAATACTATCAGCAGCCTTAGCACTATTCATGATCATTCTAGTGCTGTATTGGCGCTTGTTCGATCCAGCGTCTCCATTAATTGGCTTCACACTAATTACAATTGCCCTCTTTTTCTTAGGATCTGTCCAACTATTTTGTATTGGGATTTTAGGCGAATACATTGGTCGTATCTATGAAGAAGTAAAAGGGCGTCCTATTTATACCGTCAAAGAAAGTGGAGGTGTAAAAGCATCAGCAATACTAACGCCTAAACCCCCTAGCCACTCATCGTTTTAGTGATATGACTCTGCAAGAATTTATTTTACTACTGGTATCAGTTGCAGCCAGTGTAACAGGGCAATTATTCTTAAAAATCGGCGCACTGAAGTTAGGCAAAGTCAATGTATCAAATGCTGTTAATCAAATTCTCAGCATCATCACAACCCCCGAACTCTTAATCGGACTAGCTTGCTACGGTTTAGGAGCCATAGCCTACATCCTCCTCCTAACAAGAGTCAACCTGAGCATCGCAGCCCCATCAGCATCACTAGTTTACGTGTTCTCAGTCCTAATAGGCTACTTCCTCTTTAAAGAATCCATTACCCTCATCCGCCTACTAGGTTTAACCTTCATCGTTGCTGGAATCATATTAGTCGTTTCGCGAAAATAGAAAGTCGATTAACAAGATAAATGGGTTCTTGGCAACTTTTGGTGATCTTGGTTGGCATTAAGGTAACTAGTGGCATCACCTAGTGCGGTAGCAGCGATGTCACAGGCACGCGCCCGGAACGCGTCTACGCAGACTCAAACCCCTAGCTTAGGGACTGAGGAAGCTTTCCCGACATATCTAATACACGCCCAGACCAAAGAAGCGCAAGTTTTGCAACTTGAGTACGAGCGTTATGATCTGACCAGATTTTGTCCCAATCTAATTCCCACTGTGCAAGTTGGACTTGAATATTAACTAATTCCTCAGCGTGTTCTGGTTCAATTTCTGCTGCTGTCCACTCAATAAACCACTTGGTTTCATAAACTACACTACTCACTGCTTCTTTATGAGCAATATTACAGAATGATTTAATCCGTGCTAAATTTGATGCTAAGTTACCCAAGCGGGTGGGAATATCATCGCGCTGAAAGCTTACTTGTTTTTCATTTAAATTCTGGTTCATGACCACCTATTAACTCCACAGTAATTTGTTTTACACGTTCTCGAATTGCTGGATTTTGAATAATCATTGACCGATTATTTTGACTCGGGCGAATATTGATGATTGATTCATAAGCTATTTCCTGAGTAAATGGAAGCCAATCAGCACCCCAAATATCTTTTTGCTTACTACCATCTTTCAGTAAGAAAGCTTCACACTCAGCATGTTGTTCTCCTCCTCCAGCCAGAATACCTTTTTCTAGATCAACTGCTATTTTGATATAAACTCTCAAAGTCTGTAGCATTTCCTCGACTTGTTGGAGAGTTGCACGCTCTCTAATGATAATTACCAAATTTTGTAAATCCTCGTCACGTTCAATTTTAGCTTGCAGATGGTGATATGCGCTCTGCGCAGCGCCGCAGGCATCGCATGATTTGGCAGTCGGGCTATCGCCTACACAATTTTTGTGGGGTTGTGCTTATCCACACTACCTAATTATACCAGTGTTCATAGGTAATGTGTATAGGCTAATGAGTAAATACATGTAAAATTAGCTGATACTTATTACCTACATATAATTCGTGTGTATAGGCTAAAATAGGAGTGTGTGTTGAGACATTGCATAAGGCGTTTTGTACTGGATATGCCAAAGAAGGGACACAAAAGTAGTCGTGGGATAGGGGACTTGTATGAAACCCCTAAGAAGCGATTCAACGTCATGCTGACGCAAGAGGGGCGTGACCTGCTAGATGAAAAAGCTAGGAATTTGGGATTGAGCTTAAGCGAGTACTTGGAGAAGTTAGCACGGGGAAACTTGACTTATTCATGATTGATGCTTTAGCACATTACTCAGGCTGTGCTGATGATGTGCCATTGACACGCAGAGTTTTTGAGATTGAAGAAAGATTAGCAGTGCTGGAGGCAAAGAGCGAAAAATAAGCAGTTATCGTTGTTGCTTATCTGTACGTAAATAAAACTATTATTGAAAAATAAATGCCATCTCGTCAGCAGCTTAAACAGCTACAAATCGCTTTAATCAATGCTTTTCCCAGTAAATCATTGCTTGAACGGTTATTATATTTTGAGTTAGAAAAAAACCTAAACGAAATTACTAGAGACAGCGACTTACAAGACATTGTTTTCAACTTGATACAAACAGCAGAGGCTCAGGGATGGCTTCTTGACCTAGTTCGCGCTGCACACAAAGAAAACCCGCGCAATTTACAGTTAAAAGCGATCGCTCTCGAATTACTGTCACCAGAAACATCTTCAAGTACATCTGTAAGCATCGAAGGTTTTCTAACTACTCAAGAGTATTCGGTAGCTAATGAATACAAAAAGAACATAAGAGACTTTAAGAAGTTTGTACCACCAACATATTTAAATAATCTTCCACGCATTAAATATAAATCCTATATTGACGCCCATAAATTATGGGATACAGGAATTACATCACGAATGCATGATGGGAATAAGCTGTTAGCAAATAAGCTCTAGGAAATACTCATTGATATCACAGAAACTGCATATACATCGGATTTTTTTGAGGGGAAAACAGTTTCTCAGTACTATAATGATTTGATTTTAAAATTCATGAAAGCTGCTTGTGATGCCCAGCCAAATCTTCAAGGTACAATGTTTCGTGTGATTGCTGATAGTCAACGAACACAAATCATAGATGATTTTATAGTAAAAATAGTTGAAGATATTACTGATACTTCATATT
Source organism: uncultured cyanobacterium (assembly GCA_903903925.1). Classification (GTDB taxonomy): domain Bacteria; phylum Cyanobacteriota; class Cyanobacteriia; order Cyanobacteriales; family Nostocaceae; genus Stigonema. Next base: position 67,666 of record CAIVAU010000116.1, on the reverse strand, counting down.
TCTCACAATGGAAGGCTAAATGGGATAGGGCAAAAGAACTAGGAACGAAAGGTATAATCATTGAGTTTTTCACAGAATTATAAACCAATAAATTCTTTCCAGTTTTTCAACTTCTGCCATATTTTATGCGTAGGCTTAGCCCGTCGTAGACATCCCTAAAAATGGCGATCGCGATATTCTTTGATGCGTTGGTAACCAGATTTAGCCATGATGCATCTCCATTGGATCAACCCGACCGATGCCTAGTTCAAGTAACTTGAGTTTTACACTTTCTGGTTCACTTCCGCAGTAGTAGTAATTTTTCTGACTGCGTAAATCTGCTAAATAGTAACCAGATATCCCACCATTGATCCGAAATAGTTCAATGGCGACTTGTTGCGGCGAGATGTCATACAAAGACTGAAGATCGTTGCCCGAAGTTTTCGACGATGTATGCCTATAGAAAAAATGACTTGGCTTCATCAGCCATCCACCAGCAATACGCTCAAATACGCGATAGTAATCAGGGAGGTAAACGGATGTTGTTGTGTTCATTTGCTATACTTTAATCAAGAGTTTGCCCCCAAGTGGGTCTTGGGGGTTTTGGTTAGCTAGTCTTAACTAGCATTGTCTTTAGATTACATGGTGCTAATAGATACGCTTATTGACATAGAATGCAAGATATGGGTGTTGCGTAAAGCGTAATAATCGCTCCTATCAGGGCGCGTAGCCAGACCAAAGATAAGAAAGGAATAGTGCTAAGGCATCACCGATGCTAGAAACGAGAACACTTCCTTTTCCCACACTTGTTCTCCTTGTGAACAAAAAACACCATGTCCTTGTGCGTGTGTCTTTCCAAATGCAGGAAAGATTAACAGCTTGTAGGGTTTATTTGCCTTTTCGAGGGCTGCGGCCATTGTTTTAGTCGGTGTCAAATCATAATCATTTTCCGCTTGAATTAGCAGAATCGGCACCGTAGCTTTTCGGACTGCTTGGATCAGACGCGATCGCAGTTCAGGGTAGCTAGCCCAAGTCATCGCCGCCGGAGCAAACGCGATTGTTCCTCGCAACCCAAGTGGCTTCTCGGTCGCCAAGACAGTTTGAATCCCACCAAACGAACAACCCGACATCACGATTCTGTGTTGATCAACGTAAGGAAGCTGTTTGAGATAAGATAGTGCAGCAATCACATCCTGTTGATGGATCTCCTGAAGCTCAACAAACTTTTTCCCTCTAGTTTTTTCTGGTTCTCGATTAATTAAATCCACAATGTACTCCCCTTGATTGCTGGAGCGACCCTGCCCACGACGATGTGGAACAAAGACAACATAGCCCTTACTCACAAACAGTTTTGCGATAGCTAGCTCTCGTCCGGGAAGCTTTTCGCTGCCATGATTATTCACAATGGCGGGGAACGGACCCTTGCCTTCTGGTTTATAAACAAATCCGTGCAATACCAGCAAGCCACTTGAGAATGTCACTTCTTCCGGCTCAGGGGTACGGATTAACTCCTTTGATTGCATTGCCGCGAAACCTCTGCACGTGGCTAGCGTCAACAATAAAAGCATTGCGAGACTCAGAAGTTTCCGAATAAATGGAGTTTTATTTAGGCTCATTTATCTGCTGTTGATGATCTCGATTACTGATCCTAAAATGCAAGATATTGGTGTTGTTAAAATCGGGGATTTTAGTGTTCGGTTTTTATGCGTAGGCTTAGCCCATCGTAGACATCGCTAAAAATCGGATCCTGATATTTTACCCAAAATTGGCGTTTTATCCTATACTGAAAACGGCTATTTGCTAGACTTTTACCAAGGCGAAGAAATTTTTGCCTATAACCTCTTGGCAATTTCAAAAGTAAAGCTCCAACCCGTTTTTAGTATAATTCACATACTTTAGCTTTTGTCAACATAGTATTAGTGGACTGTCCCTCTAGGAATTGATCATGCTTTGCGATTAGTATTGGTTTCATCCCTTTTATGGCGAGAGTTTCAGCCTTTTTTTAGTACATTTTTTATGACACCTATTAAGGTGTACTCCTGACTCCTGACTTTGACATCATGACCCATTTATCTAAAAAATTCACCATCAACAACCCCCAAATCCAAAATATCATTTTCCCAGCCACAATGTGGCTATCCAGCCGACTCATAATCACCATTGCTATATTATTAATTGCCCCTTTACTTCCGAATAGCACTCCTGCCACATTTAGCTGGCAAGCATTCTCAGCCTGGGATAGTCTTTGGTATCAAAAAATAGCTATTCACGGTTACGAATACGCAGCCGACCACAAACAACACTCTATTGCCTTCTTCCCACTATTTCCCTTACTCATCCACACACTGATGAAACTTGGCTTGCCCTTTGAAGCAGCAGGCATCATAGTGAATAACCTAGCATTTCTAGCAGCCCTAATCACACTGTATTTTTGGGTAGACGAGCGTTACGGCAAAAGCGCAGCCAGGTGGGCAACCGCCACTTTAGCCTGGTGTCCTTACTCCCTCTACGGAACCGTAATTTACACAGAAGGACTGTACTTATTATGTAGCACAGCAGCCTTACGAGCCTTTGACAAAAAGCAGCATCTCTGGGCAGGTTTTTGGGGAGCGTTATCTACAGCAACGCGAGTGAGCGGAGTCATGCTGATACCTGCCTTTTTGCTTGTTGCATGGAAAGAGCGTAGAGGTGCAAAAGCCTACCTTACAAGTCTAGTTGCTAGTGGCGGGCTGTTATTGCTCAGCTTATATTGCCAAATCAAATTTGGGGATGCTTTAGCCTTCTTCCATGCACAAAAAGCATGGCGTTCTTCATTTGGGTTTGCTTGGGAGGGTTGGTGGGAAATGCTGATGCAAATTGTGATGGGTGCAACAAACGTTGACTCTGAAGATTTTGAAGACCCTTGGCATCCACTGCTCTTTGCGATCATTATCAGCAGTGGTTTTTTATTGTGGCGCTTCCGTTTGCAACTAGGTTTTGCCAAGATGCGCTATGGATTTTGTCTTTTATGGGTATTACTGTGGCTGTTGACACGGGACGAAATCCCAGACGATCCATTCTCAGGCGATCCATTAGTGAAACTCACACTCATTTTTGGTGGACTCTGTTTGCTGTGGTTTTCGCGGACTCAAATTCCCCTTGTTGCAGTTATCTACGGCTTTTGCTCCTACGGCTTAATTTTTAACACCGGACTCACTGCTTCTGTCGAACGCTACGCTTATGGTGTCGTGTCCCTATCATTTGCATTTGGGCTGTTGCTTGCTCGTTATCCACAATGGGGGTACGCAGCGATCGCCTTCTTCTCTCTTCCACTAGTCAGTTTAAGTATACGATTTGCTCATAAACATTGGGTAGCGTAAGTTGTTAGTTGTTGGTTGTTGATCGATTTTTGAGTCTCTTGTTTGCCAGCGAACGTTACTTAATGGATCGCTTCAGCCTTCCCTTTGGTGTCTCTGTGTTAATTTTAGCACACAAAAATACATCAAAGTCATGAAGGTGGATGCTCAAATGCGTATTACTATTATCCCAATAAAGTACAGATTTAAGTAGTAAGACAAAATTAATTACACAAAATTTGACCTAAAAACCTTATCCAGCCTAGAACCTAATGTGTAATTATTGCTGGCCGATTACTTATCTGCGTCTATCTGCGTTCATCTGCGGTTGAAACTCATGATTCATTTATCTAAAAGGCTTACCATCAAAAACTCCCAAGCCCCAAATATTATTTTCCCCGCCACAATGTGGCTATGCAGCCGACTCACAATAGTCATTGCTATATTATTAATTGCCCCTTCACTTCCAGCTCCCCCTAATAGCCTTCCTGCCACATTTAGCTGGCAAGCATTCTCAGCCTGGGATAGTCTTTGGTATCAAAAAATAGCTATTGACGGTTACGAATACGCAGCCGATCACAAAGAACACTCTATTGCCTTCTTCCCGTTATTTCCCTTAGTCATCCGCACGCTGATGACCCTTGGCGTACCCTTTGAAGCAGCAGGCGTCATAGTAAACAATCTAGCATTTTTAGCTGCCCTAATCACACTGTATTTTTGGGTAGACGAGCGTTATGGCAAAAGCGCAGCCAAGTGGGCAACCGCCACTTTAGCCTGGTGTCCTTACTCCCTCTACGGAACCGTAATTTACACAGAAGGACTGTATTTATTATGTAGCACAGCAGCCTTACAAGCCTTTGACAAAAAGCAACATCTCTGGGCAGGTTTTTGGGGAGCATTATCTACAGCAACCCGAGTGAGTGGAGTGATGCTGATACCTGCTTTTTTGATTGTTGCTTGGAAAGAGCGTAGAGGAGCAAAAGCCTACCTTGCCACTCTAGCTGCTGGTGGCGGGTTGTTATTGCTCAGCTTATATTGCCAAATCAAATTTGGGGATGCTTTAGCTTTCTTCCATGCACAGAAAGCATGGCGTTCTTCATTTGGGTTTGCTTGGGAGGGTTGGCGGAAAATGCTGATGCAAATTGTGATAGGTGCAATAAATGTTCACTCTGACGCTCTTAAAGACCCTTGGCATCCACTACTATTTGTCCTCATTATCAGCAGTGGTTTTTTATTGTGGCGCTTCCGTTTGCAACTAGGTTTTGCCAAGATGCGCTATGGATTTTGTCTTTTATGGGTATTACTGTGGTTGTTGACAGGGGATGCGTTAATGAAACTCACAATCATTTTTGGCGGACTCTCTTTACTGTGGTTCTCGCGGACTCAAATTCCCCTTGTTGCAGTTATCTATGGCTTTTGCTGCTATGGCTTAATTTTTAACACTGGACTCACTGCTTCTGTTGAACGCTACGCTTATGGTGTTGTGTCCCTGTCATTTGCATTTGGGCTGTTGCTTGCTCGTTATCCACAATGGGGGTACGCAGTGATCGCCGTCTTCTCTATTCCACTAGTTAGCTTAAGTATACGATTTGCTCATAAATTTTGGATAGCTTGAAAAAGAAACTGATGATCAGTGGTTCTGTTGGTTGGATAGTTGGCGTAAGTGCCTTAATTTTATTTGCGTCTAGCAGTTTACGACATATTCTATTTCAATCCAATGCTTGGGACTTAGGTATTTTTGACCAAGCAGTTTATTTAATTAGTCAGGGACAGAAACCGATTTCTTCATTCCTCGGTTTTCACATTCTTGGCGACCATGGGGCTTTGGTGTTCTATCTCTTGGCCGTACTGTATAAAATTTACCTCGGTGTCTATTGGTTATTTGCTGTACAAGCAGTAGCTTTGGCACTCGGTGCTTTGCCGATCTGGCATTTAGCGAGACAAGCAGGATTGAAGGATAACCTTGCTGTGGCGATCGCCTCAGCATATTTACTATATCCACTGGTATTTAATATCAATCTCTTTGATTTTCACTCCGATGTCATCGCAATACCAGCACTATTAACGGCGGTGTTGACAGCCAGAAAGAGACAAACTTGGTGGTTTTGTGCGAGCATCCTACTAGTGTTTTTATGTAAAGAGGTATTATCTTTAACAGTCATTGCACTGGGAGTCTGGTTATTTGTCTTTGAGAAGAGACAGTTACATGGTGCGATCGCAATTGTCAGTGGGATTGCTTGGTTCGTGATTGCGACCAAAGGGATCATCCCTTATTTTGGTGGTGCAGCAGCATCCGTAGAACGTCATCTTAGCCGATATAGCTATCTCGGACACACGTTTCCAGAGATATTTAAAAATTTACTCTTTCACCCAGACCTGATGTTGGGCAAGGTTTTTTCAGTCGATAATCTGTTCTATTTAGTTTTGTTGCTAGCGCCCGTCATCTTGGGGTTTTCACTTCCAGGAATCACACCTTTGATTGGTGCTATTCCTACTTTGGCGATCAACCTTTTGGCTGATGACCCATTGCAAAAAGATTTAACCCACCAATACTCCTTACCTATCATACCATTTTTATTTTTGGTAGTGATTCAAAGCCTTGCTGTCGGTCAGGGATGGCTGAGACACAGACGTGCAATTATATTATGGGCCTTAGTAGCGTTTTTGGCTCTAGCAAAGTTTGGTTACTTTTGGTCGAGATATCTAATACCTATAGACACTTGGCAAGCCACACGGGAGGCGATCGCCCAAGTCCAAACTAAAGGCAGTGTTTACACAACAGCAGAAATTTCCCCACATTTAAGCCAGAGAAAATCTATTAATTTGACCAATGTTCACTCCCCACCAGTTAATTTAAATACCTTTGATTACATCTTACTCAATGTCCGTCACCCAGGCTGGTTAAGTAGCCCAGAATTTGCTACGAGTTTAGTAAATCAACTCAAAAATCAGCAAAATTTCAAATTGAGCTATCAGCGTGATGATGTGTATTTGTTTGTCAAACAGGAGTCAGGAGTCAGAATTTAAAGTCATCATGATCAAGCACATACAAAAAGTAATCAGAGTACTATTTTTTGATGAAAATGATTTCACTACAGTTTAAATGTAAGAGAATGGGGTGCCGACACAAGACTTCCGCTAATGATCGTCGCAGTAACTATGACGGAAATTGGCACAAAGGATGAAAATTTTTTTGGGACTAGCTTCAGTCGAAACCAGAGGAATAAAAAATATGTCAAAACTGCCACCAGTATCATAACTGAGGCAAAATGAGTAAATGTCATTGGCAGAATCAAATAGACAATGATGTTTACTTATTTAAAAAAAGTTTTTAGTTATGCTTTAGCGCTGAAGCGTAACTACAAACCGGGTCATGATTGGTTATTTTTTCCCTTTTTCATGTGGCTATCAAGCCGAATGCTCATCTGCATCGTTATGTTGTTGATTAGCCCTTTGCTGACCTCTGGATCAATCACACATGGCTGGCATGTTTTTTCTGCTTGGGATAGTACCTTCTACGAGAGAATTGCAACTTGCGGTTACGATCACTTAATGGACGAAAAGCAACTTGCATTTTTCCCCTTACTCCCTTTACTGACCCGAGGATTGATGACTTTCGGTTTGCCTTTTGAAGTCGCAGGGACATTAGTCAACAACCTGGCTTTTTTGGGAGCGGCGATCGTCTTGTATGCTTGGGTTAATGAGCGGCATGGGATAGGCGTTGCACGATGGACAACCTCTGTACTCGTGTGGTGTCCGCTCTCTTTATTTGGTACAGTCATTTATACTGAAGGGCTGTATCTTTTGTTCAGTACAGCAGCTTTAAGGGCTTTTGATCAAAAACAATATACTTTTACAGCACTTTGGGGTGCTTTAGCCACCGCAGCGCGTCCCACAGGGATAGCGTTAATACCTGCTCTTTTACTTGTAACTCGAATTGAACGTAGAGGTATAAAAGCTTATATTGCCAGTTTAGCCTCAGGGAGCGGACTGTTTCTGTTCTGCCTGTATTGCCAGATTAAACTTGGCGACCCTTTAGCTTTCCTCCATGCACAGAAAGCGTGGCGTCCAACACTTGGTTTCGATTGGTTGCATTGGTGGAAGATGCTCATGCAGATCGTCGTGGGTTCAATGAATTGGAAGTATGGCTACATTAAAGACCTTTGGCATCCACTGCTATTTACGATAATTGTTGGTAGCGGTTGCTTATTATGGCGTTTCCGCAAAAAAGTCTCTGCCCGTCAGATGGAATATGGCTTTGCCAGCTTAGGATTATTCTTGTGGTTGTTAGCGGGTGATCCTTTGACTAACACAGTCATGATTTTCGGTGGTATGTATTTGTTATGGCTTGTACGTACACAAATTAGCCTGATTACCGTTGTCTACGGCTTTTGCGGCATTGGTCTGTTACTGCTGTCTGGAGGTACAATCTCCTTAAATCGTTTAGCTTACAGCGTTGTATCCCTATCGGTTGCCTTAGGTGTGCTACTTGCTCGTCATCCTCGCAGAGGATACCTAGTTATCAGTTTATTTACAATCATACTAGCAAGCTTCGCTGTGAGATTTGCCCAAGGCCAATGGGTCGCGTAAAGTTAAATAAATCACTGTGCAACTTCACTACAAACCAAGGTATGCTTGGTAAACTGAATTTAGGGCATTATACTTTGCATGGTCATAACACGTAAATGAACAACACTGTTTGTAAGGGCGCAATGCCTTGCACCCCTACGTGGTTTCAAAAACGCAATTTATGTCCTTGGGAAGTATAGGTTTGGAACCCAGAAACTCTGCTGAGTAGACTTGCGTCTGACTGACGTAGGGAATTACCCATGAGGGTAAAACTTAATATCATAGTTCAAAAACCAAAGACAGGAAAGTACTAGTTATCAATCACCGAAGCTTCCGTAAAACCTGTATAATCTAGTTGTCGTAAGAATTTAGGATTCAGAATACAAGAGTCAGAATTGTTAAAGAATTGGGCGATCATCAGAGCTATCTCTTGCTCAGAAGACAAATACCAAACTCTGATAAATTCTGACTCCTGAACGGCAGTCGCTATCCTGCGGTAAGCCCTCCGGGCGTCTACAAGTCGGGCATTGCCCGCCCAACGCGCCGCCTCCTCCTGACTCCTGAATTCTTAACTATTTGTCTAAAATTCTGTTAATCTGTAATAGATTTTTAGAATTATCTGAAGCTAGTTCAGTATTTGATATTTACTATTATCTACACAAACTGTGTTATTGAGTACCGTCAAAACCGTGAATGGCGGCTTGGCCTGTGAAGGAGATATGAAGTGGAAAATAATAAGTCGCTAATTTGGCCGCAAGGAATACTGATTGCGTTGGTTGGTTTATGTAGCGCTTTTGTCATTGGCTTGAGTTTACCCGTAAACCCAAAGGTCTCTGAGGCTCAAACTAAACAAACTATTACATCGAAAGAGATAGCCGCCAAGACGGAAACTCAGCAGCGCATTGAAAAATTTAAGGCAGTGATGCTGACAACTTGGCAGCAAGAAGCTAAGGTCAAGGGGACGTCCTACGTTCTATCATCACATTTTCAAGGAGCAACGATAGAGGAAGCCAAACTAAGTCCATCGGAAAAAGCGATCGCTCTCACCTTTGATGATGGACCTTGGCCTGAGTCTACCGCCCAGGTACTGGATATCCTGAAAAAAAATAATATCAAGGCTACATTCTTTGAGATTGGGCAGAACTTGAAGAATTATCCAGACCTCGCAAAGCGGGTTGTGGCTGAAGGTCACGTTCTTGGTAACCATACTTGGCATCACTGGTACCACTACATGAATCCACAAGCAGCAGCCTTTGAAATAGAAAGCACATCGGATTTAATTTATCAGACTACGGGCGTTAAAACAAATTTGTTCCGACCACCAGGAGGGATCATGCGCAATGGGGTGTATGATTATGCCAAAAACAAAAAGTACGCCACTATTCTGTGGTCTGCTGACTCCATAGATTACAGTCGTCCCCCTGTGCCAAGGTTAATTAACAATATCATGAGAGAGGCAAAACCCGGTGGTATTGTACTCATGCATGATGGTGGTGGCAATCGTTCCCACACTGTGGAAGCTTTACCAGAAATTATTAGCGAATTTCGGAATCAAGGCTATCGTTTTGTTACGATCCCAGAACTTTTAGAACTACAAGATAAAGACCAAGCTGCAACAGTAGCTAAACAGCAAGCACAACCTCACAAACCAACGGTGAAAACAGCTAAACAGCAAGTGCAAACTCAAGACAAAAATTTGACAACAGCCAAACAGTAATAGTTGGGCGTTCGCCGTTGTGAAAGGGAGGCAGAGCCGACTCTGCCTCCTTTATTCTGGGATACTTTTGCGTGGTGGTCAGCATCGCATTTCTTAAGGCTGTGGCTTTGTCAAGATTTTGTTGCAGATTTTCAGCCATCGATTCATACCTTAAATCAACAACGCCTAAATTTGGACTGGTGACTGGGTAGGATATTGATCCCAATCACCAGTCACCAAGCTAATAGGCTAAACTCGCCCCGACTAATTTTTCTTCTACATGGGGATCAGCTTCTGCACTATCAGCCTCAGAAGGTGGAACTAATTGCCAGAACTTGGGTAAGAATTCTTGCCAGTTGTGTAGAATCATCTTTGCTTTTGGTGAATGAGTCAGTTCTGCATGAGCTTGAATTAACTCTTGCAGTTGTTTCTCGCCGGCTTTTGAAATCACTCGCTGGATCTTGACAATTTCGTGGTTGACTAAATCAGGGAATTCGCCGTCTTCATCCAAGAAGTAGGCAAGCCCACCGGTCATTCCGGCGGCGACGTTGCGTCCGACTTTGCCGAGAACAACGACGACGCCGCCAGTCATATACTCGCAGCAGTGGTCACCTGCGCCCTCAATCACCGCAGTCCCTTTGGAGTTACGTACGGCGAAACGTTCTCCGGCTAAGCCGTTAGCAAATAGGATGCCACCAGTGGCACCGTAGAGGCAGGTATTGCCAACGATGACGTTTTGTGCTGGATCGTATGTGGCAAAGGCTTGTGGTTTGATGATAATTTCACCACCGTTCATCCCTTTGCCGACGTAGTCGTTTGCTTCTCCTGACAAAGTTAGTGTCATGCCGGGAAGATTGAATGCACCAAAGCTTTGACCAGCACTACCGATGAAGTTAAGGTTGATTTGCCCAAAAAAGCCGTTGTCGCCATACTGAGAAGCGATCGCCCCTGCTAATCTAGCACCGACTGTTCGATCGGTGTTGACCAGATGGAAGGTTTTGGTGACTGTGGATTGATGGCGAATGGCAGCTTGAATGTCTGGATCGGCAAGCAATTGGTCATCTAAAACGACGCCGTTGCTGTGGACTGTTTCATGTTCTAACCAGCTGCGGTTTTTGGTTGTGTCTGGGAGATGAAGTAAACAGTTCAGGTTGAGATTTTTGACTTTGGTTAAATGGACGTTTTCCCGCACTGTCAATAAATCGGCACGTCCAATAATTTCTGATAAGGAACGGTAGCCAAGTCGTGCTAACAGATGACGGACTTCTTCGGCAATAAAGTAGAAGAAGTTGACGACATGTTCTGGCATTCCAGTAAAGCGCCGACGCAGTTCTTCTTTCTGGGAAGCGACACCTACCGGGCAGTTATTGGTATGACAAATCCGCGCCATAATACAGCCAGAGGCAATCATGGCAATTGAGCCGAAGCCAAATTCTTCTGCCCCCATCAAGGCTCCCATCACGATGTCCCAACCACTCTTTAGCCCACCATCTACTCGTAAAATGACGCGATCGCGCAGGCCATTTTCCATCAAGACGCGATGCACTTCGGTTAAACCAAGTTCCCACGGTGTCCCAGCGTGTTTAATTGACGAGAGTGGTGAAGCACCTGTACCGCCATCGTGACCGGAAATCTGGATGATGTCGGCATTTGCTTTGGCCACACCCGCCGCGATGGTGCCGATGCCGATTTCTGCCACCAGCTTGACTGAAACTTGGGCTTTGGGGTTAATTTGGTGTAGGTCAAAGATCAGTTGTGCTAAATCTTCTATAGAATAGATATCGTGGTGCGGTGGTGGCGAAATCAGGGTGACTCCTGGTTTAGAGCGCCGCAACATGGCAATATATGGGCTGACTTTTTTCCCAGGAAGCTGTCCGCCTTCCCCTGGTTTTGCACCTTGGGCAATTTTGATTTCTAGTTGTTTGGCACTCACTAGGTACTGTGGTGTGACACCAAAGCGTCCTGAGGCAATTTGCTTAATGGCGCTGTTCGCTGTATCACCGTTGCGCAATCCTTTGAGGTGGGGTAAGGTCGGGGAGTGACAGGATTCGTCCACATCATCTAAGACTTTGAACCGCACTGGATCTTCGCCCCCTTCCCCGGAGTTAGATTTACCGCCAATCCGGTTCATGGCGATCGCTAAAGTTTCATGGGCTTCCCGCGACAATGCGCCTAAGGACATCCCCCCTGTGCAGAAGCGCTTGACAATCTCACTGACGGACTCCACTTGTTCCAGGGGAATGGGTGAGCGATCATAGTCCATATCGAGTAAATCACGCAACGCCGTGACTGGTCTGTTGTGGAGGTATTGTTTGTAAACTGCGTAATGGTCGTATTTCTTACCATCCACTGCTTTATGCAAAGCCTTTACCAGTTCGGGGCTGTTCATGTGGTATTCACCCCCAGGACGGTAGTTGACAAAGCCAAGGTTTTCTAACTTCTTCGGTGTGAGTTCTGTCCAAGCCTTACTGTGAAAAGATAACACCTCCGATGCCAGTTCACTCACACTCAAGCCTCCCACACGGGAAGTTGTGCCAAAGAATCCGAGTTCTAATAAATCCTGACCAATGCCTATAGCTTCAAAGATTTGTGCGCCTTGGTAGCTGGAGACCAAAGAAATTCCCATTTTGGAGAGAATTTTCAACAAACCGCTTTCTACTGCTTGACGATAATTTTTCAGCACTTGTTCTAGACTCATGGCAGGAATTTTACCCCGCTCCATAAACTGTTGGATCTTGGGTTCAAACCACCAATGACTCACAGTGTCCAAAGCCAAATAAGGACAAATGGCGGCAGCACCGTAGCCAATCAGACAAGCAAAGTGATGAGTACTCCAGCACTGACCAGTCTCAACCACTAAGGATGCTTTCATCCGCAAGCCCTCGCGGATCAGGTGATGATGGACTGCACCTACAGCTAACAGGGGGGGGATGTAGGTGAAGAGAGAGGGGGGAGAGAAGGGAGAGAAGGGAGAGGGGGGAGTGATGTTTTCCGCAGTTTCTACACTCTGGTGAGAAAGGGGGCGATCGCTTAGAATTAAAATCTTTGCTCCTGCACGCACTGATTGGGCTGCTTGGGATTGTAAGGTCTCAACGGCGGCTTTCAAGCCTTGAGGGCCATGAGCAATTTCATATAGTGTTGACAAATCAGCGGTGGCAAATCCGGACTGCTTGATAGCTTGCACCTGTTCACGACTAATGATGGGTGATTCTAGCCTCAGTCTGCGGGCATATTCTGGCTTTGGTTCTAATAAGTTACCTCGCTCACCTAGTTCTACTTTCAACGACATCACCAAGCTTTCTCTGAGAGAATCAATTGCTGGGTTTGTCACTTGAGCAAAACGCTGTTTGAAATAGTCGTAAAGGATATGCGGCTTTGCTGACAGGACTGCTAAAGGAATATCATCCCCCATGCAAAAAGTTGGCTCTTTGCCTTCCATTGCCATTGATTGAATCACCATTTCTACATCTTCTGTGGTGTAGCCGAAGGCGATTTGTTGGGGGAGTAGGGGAGTGGGGATTGGCGATTGGGGATTGGCGATTGGGGGGATTGGCGATTGGGGATTGGCGATTGGGGATTGGGAAGAAGTCACAAGTATTGAGTCACCTTGGGTATCCTCTTGGGGTAATGGGGGTTGTTTCCCATTCCCCATTCCCCATTCCCCAGTACCCAGTCCCCAATCCCCACTGCCCAATTCCTGACGATACTGTCGCAACCATTCTCCATAGGGATGGCTTTGGGCAATGCGCTGTTTGATTTCCCCATTCTTGAGGATTTCATGGGTTTCTAAATCTACAGCGATCATTTGCCCTGGTCCGAGTCTGCCTTTTTCGATGATATTGGCTTCAGGAAAGTCTACCACACCTGCTTCTGATGCGACGACTATGTAGTCATCCTGAGTAATGCTGTAACGAGCAGGTCTTAAACCATTGCGATCTAGAGTTGCGCCAACTTTTCGCCCATCGCTAAACACCAACAGTGCTGGGCCATCCCATGCTTCTTGCAGCCCGCTGTAGTATTCGTAAAAATCGACAATTTCTGGGTGCTCCCGCAAGGAAGGCTGATTGCGGTATGCTTCTGGAACCATAATCATTAAGGCTTCTAAGGGGCTGCGTCCAGAACGCACGAGTAACTCCAGGACGTTGTCTAGGTTGGCTGAGTCGCTGCTTCCAATGTAGACAAATGGCTTGAGTTCGTTTAAGCGTTCTCCCCATACGGGATGATTCAACGAAGCTTCCCGTGCCATCATCCAGTTGATGTTGCCTAATAGGGTATTAATTTCACCATTGTGACCTAACAGCCGCATTGGTTGAGCTAAGGGCCACTTGGGCAATGTGTTGGTACTAAAGCGGCGATGATAGACAGCAAAGGCACTTTTGTACCCTGGATTTTTTAAATCTAGATAAAACTCTCCTAAAACTGCCGAACGCACCATGCCTTTATAGACTATTGTCCGGTTTGAAAAAGAGCAGATGTAAAATTCCTCTGTCCAGGTGGTGTTGAGGTTGAGGATAGCTTTAAAAATTCGCCGGCGGGTAATATACAGTTGCCGTTCTAGTTCATCACCGCTTTGATTTTTTGAGGCGACAAACACTTGTTCAATCTGGGGTTGATTTTCTCTTGCTTGCACACCCAGTGAATCCGGCTGTACTGGAACTTCTCGCCAGCCTAGTACAGTTAAATTTTCTTCCGATGCGACTTGTTCTATCGCTGCCTTAGCTGTTTGTGCTGCTGACAAGTCTTTTGGTAAAAATATCATCCCTACGGCAATATTGCTCGTTGCGATCGCTGGTATCCCCCACGAAGTCAAATCCTGTTGGAATAACTCCCAGGGGATCGCTGTTAGTATCCCCGCACCATCACCAGAGTCTTGGTCGGCGCTACAACCACCTCGGTGTTCTAAGCAGGTTAAAGCAGCTAAAGCTTTGGTGATCACTTCATACTTTGCATGATTCTGCCGATGTGCAATAAAACCTACTCCACAGGCGTCTCGTTCCTCTACCAACCATTTTTGTCCCTGATCTGTCATTGTCTGTTCTTGATGCATCCTTGTGTTGTTCATAGTAATCCCTGATGCCTTAAGTTACGAATTTTGTCACTGCGTGTGAGAAAAATTTTCTCAATTAAGAGATGGAGAAATACTGAATTTTCAAAATTTAGAGAAAAAAAATTTTAACCTTGGGGTTTCTGTTTTCCCCTCATGTTAGGGTTATTCAGTTGCTTTTATGTGTTTATGCTGTGTGAGGTCAACTACTCTTGCACCAATCGCTTTCTACTTAATTTCTGAAGCTACAGCAAATTACAAGTAAATGAATTACAATGCTTTTGTGTAAAAGCTACACAAAAAACCCTTATCACTTCTGACTCCTGACTCCTGACTCCTGAATTCTGCTGTATGTGTTTCTTCAATTCCTTTTTCCCTAATTTTAAAGAGAGTTTGTAAGTACAGCGCCTTTGGGCTTAGCTGGAGAAAAACTTGCGCCTTTACTTTTGGTGCGGGAAATTCCCTGATTTAGGTACAAAATCAGCGTATTACACTATATACCCATTTGGCAATTCCTATATATTTCTCTTGTTTTATAAGTCCTTACTGACTAACTGTTGTCAGTGTTTCTACAATCTTCACCTCACCTCAAGTAGCAACCAGTGAAGATTTAATTATCCAGATCACGGCAGTAATCGGGTTTAGATTGGTGTTAGCTAACACACTAGATTCCAATGGTAATATTGGGAAAATTTCTTGTTGGTTTTTGTCAAAGACAATGATCCTATCTATACATTATCATGTTTTAGTACAAAATTTATATTATTATTTTTTGAGATTTCAAAAGTTTTAGTTCGTTCATACCTTAAAAAGTATGTTCAAAAAGTGACTAAAAAAACCATGGTAAAAGTACTGAATCGCAGCCGAGAGCAATACGGCAAGGCGATCGCCAATAAGCGCAATAGCTCTTTGTGCAAGGTTTTAGTATTGCCAATACTCTCAACTTTACTTTGTTTAACAGCTACCTGTACGACTCATGCCCAACAGTCAAGAGCAGGGAGGGTAGGGGATGCTTCTTCATCCTCATCTTTCCCTAGTTCTCAGAGGGTGGCTTTCTATGGTAACCTAATTTCTCTCAATGGTCATACATTGCCTGGAGCCTGGTTGCAGCAAGGCGGCACATCTGGTTTAAACACTCAACTTAGTGATGGGGCAGTTAGGCAATTATTTGGGGTAGATTTATTAAGCAGCAGCAATCCACTTAGACAACCAGTACAGTGGTTTTCATCGGTCACAAAGCCAGAGATTCTAGCTGGCTTATTACTAGGAGGATATCGCTATCTAGATATTACGGATCTTGCCAGAACTGCAGGATGGCAGATCCAAGCTGATGGCAATACGTTAGTGATTACCACACCAACGGCAAAAATAAATATTCATCAAGAACAGCAAACTTTAGGCGATGCATACGGTAAGCCGCCTAGCGATCACCGACACATCATTGTAGATTTAGATCGCCCAACTCCTTGGCAAGTTACACAAGAGTCACCAGTAAGAACATCTCAACCTTCTACAGAGTGGACGATTACCCTAGAGGGGAGTGTGGGGAGTGTGAGGATTGTGGGGAGTGGGGGGGAGAAATCTCCCCCATCTGTGTCCGAAGTCAGGATTCAAAAGATCGAGGTGGTCAAAAACCAAACGATCATTCATCTAAGTGTGACCGCTGGTTTGTTTCCTCAAGTCAGCACTTTACCTGACCCCTATCGCTTAATTATCAATGTCTTACCCGACGTAATGGTACAACGGGATATTGCCTGGGCACCCGGATTACGTTGGCGACAGCAATATGTGAATTTAGGTCAGGAACGCTTCCCTGTTGTGTGGTTGGAAGTGAACCCTCGCACTTTTGGAATCAAACTGAAACCGATTTGGACGCAACCTGATACCCTTGTGGGTACTGCCCCCTTAATTCAAACTGCACAACGATATCTAGCAGTAGCAGCGATTAATGGTGGTTTTTTTAACCGCAATAACCAATTACCCTTGGGTGCAATCCGTCGGGATGGTCAATGGTTGTCGAGTCCCATTCTCAACCGGGGGGCGATCGCCTGGAATGATTCTGGACAATTCTACATGGGTCGTCTCACGCTACTAGAAACTTTAATTGGCACAAATAATGTACAGTTGCCAATTTCGGTTCTTAACAGTGGCTACGTTCAAAATGGTATTGCCCGCTACACCCCTGTTTGGGGAGCAACCTACACTCCCTTAAGCGACAACGAAATCATCCTCGTTGTTCAAAAAAACCAAATTACTGATCAATTGCCAGGAGGTAAAGCTAGTCAAACTGCTATTCCTATTCCTCGGGATGGTTACTTGCTAATCCTACGCAGTCAAGCTATCAGTAGTGTTTCAAAGTTACCTGTTGGCTCTTTTGTCAACATTATCAGTTCCACCAGTCCCGCTAATTTTAGCCGTTATCCCTATATTGTAGGAGCTGGACCACTGCTACTGCAAAATCGTCAAATTGTCCTTGATGCTAAAGCCGAACAATTTAGCAATGCCTTTATTGCCCAAAAGGCTATTCGCAGCGGCATTTGTACGACTGCAACCGGAACCCTGATGATTGCTGCGGTGCATAATCGCGTTGGTGGTGCTGGACCAACTTTGGCGGAACATGCCCAACTGATGAAGCTTTTGGGCTGTATGAATGCCCTAAATTTGGATGGCGGTAGTTCTACCAGTCTTTATTTGGGAGGGCAAATACTTGACCGTTCCCCTAGTACAGCTGCCCGTGTCCACAATGGAATTGGTATTTTCTTGGGTCAATAGAAGAGGGAGCAGGGAGCAGGGAGCAGGGAGCAGGGAGTAGGGGAGTAGGGGAGGAGGGGAGCAGGGAGCAGGGAGCAGGGGAGTAGGGGAGCAGGGAGCAGGGAGGAGGGGAGTGGGGGAGCAGGGGAGTGGGGGAGCAGGGGGGATTATCAGTCTTTCAATGCCTATTGCCCATCAACTTTAAAGCTTAGAATAAGCTGCGTTTTTGCTTAATGAAGAATTTGTATAGAGGTAGGATCTTTAGCAGTTATCGATTACACCTCAGCATTTGATTTTGCTATCTTGAGCAGAGGTGGCATAAATTGCTCATTTTCACGGTTGCCACGTCGCGCCATATCTTTCATCAATTGTTTAAAGTACTAAGGGTTTCTCTTGTACGAAAGCGTGTCATTTTAATGAGGTAACTATGGCTCAATTACAAGAAGCAACACAAGCTCACACACTGCCCCTACCCCCATCAATCGCCCCCAAAGGCATTGCGGCAACTGAACTCCGCCCTTGGGGTTCCTTTACGGTTTTAGAAGAAGGGCGCGGATACAAGATTAAGCGCATTGAAGTTAAGCCCGGACATCGCCTCAGCCTTCAAATGCACCACCACCGCAGCGAACACTGGATTATTGTTTCTGGTACGGCTAGGGTAACTTGTGGTGAGAGAGAAGTGCTGCTTAGTAATAATCAGTCAACCTATGTACCCCAATGTACTTCTCATCGTCTAGAGAATCCTGGCATGATTCCCTTGGTGTTGATCGAAGTGCAAAATGGAGAATACCTGGGAGAAGATGATATTATCCGTTATCAAGATGACTACGCCCGTAACGAAGGTTCAAACCATCAATTAGCTGCTGTGGTCTAAAAGTTTAATCATCGAATAATCCGTAGTTTGTAATATAAATTACGAACTATGGGTTGTTGTGACTGTTAAGTGATAGTTGTAAAATTTGAGATGAGGTTTCCATATTTTTAGCGAAATTTAATGATTCATTTGAGTGCAGCAGCTGCAAGTGAGATTGAGCGATTAAGGTCAAAGCAGCCAAACCGCTGGTTTCGATTGGCAATTAAGTGTGGTGGCTGTTCTGGATTGTTTTATGAGATGACTTTTGAGGAATCAGTAAAAGTTGGCGATCGCATTTTTGACGAACATGGTATTCAAGTGGTGATAGACGCTGAAAGCCTAGAACACATCAACGGGTTGCAGTTAGATTATGCAGAAGATTTGATGGGCGGGGGTTTTCGCTTCCACAACCCCCAAGCGAGCAGAACTTGTGGCTGTGGTAATTCATTTTCACTCACAATTGCCAGTTGACATAAAAATAAAAAGACGGTAGAATGGTGATTTGTAAAAACTTTAGATTTATCAGCAGCTCACGCGCTGTAACTCATGCCAACAATACAGCAGCTCATACGCAGTGAACGCGAACTATCGCGTCAGAAAACCAAGTCCCCTGCTCTAAAACAATGCCCACAACGTCGGGGTGTTTGTACCAGAGTGTACACGACCACGCCGAAAAAGCCTAACTCAGCTTTACGCAAAGTAGCGAGGGTAAGACTGACTTCTGGATTTGAAGTAACAGCTTACATTCCAGGCATTGGTCATAATTTACAAGAACACTCGGTTGTAATGATTCGTGGCGGTCGGGTTAAGGACTTACCAGGCGTGAGATACCACATTATCCGTGGCACCTTAGATACAGCCGGAGTCAAAGATCGCAAACAAGGTCGTTCCAAGTATGGAACTAAGCGTCCGAAGAAACAGTCTTAACTATTCCGTTGGTTTCTTGTTCGATGTAGCCAAAAAAAACGTCAGCGTCAGCAAGGAAATCTGAGCGAACAGGAGTTTAATCGACGACTTATTCGTTCAGATATACTTTTTCTGAGGGAGCAGGGAGAAAAGACCTCTTAGCAGGGGAACCCAAGGATAGGCGTCATGGGATTAGAACAAGAACGCCCTATTTCGAGAACCGCAGTGCAAGAAATACATTTTTCTTTTCTTTCATAAATGAATGTAGGGGTATCTTCCCCATTTGGGGTGCGGTTGTTTTATCTTCCCCCACACCCCACACCCAGTTCTGGGTCAAACTTGGGGCTAAGGGTGTATAATGTGTTTTCGCCTTGTTTGTCTAGTTGAGGGCAGCAAGTAAGAGGGTCAGCTGTGCTGCAAATGCAGCTTTATGAAAAGTTGTCCAATACGATATAGTTTCATTGCTAAAACTAAACTAAGGGTTAAGTATGTCTCGTCGTGGTGTTATTCAAAGACGCCCAGTTCCGCCAGATTCCGTGTATAACAGCCGTCTTGTTAGCATGATGGTGCGGCGGATAATGCGTCATGGCAAGAAATCACTTGCTTCACGGATTGTTTATTATGCCTTGAAAACTATTGAGGAACGCACTGGTGGCGATGCCTTAGAAACCTTTGAAAGAGCAGTGCGGAATGCCACGCCTCTGGTAGAAGTCAAAGCACGGCGGGTGGGCGGTGCAACTTATCAAGTACCAATGGAAGTGCGTTCAGAACGGGGTACAACCCTAGCACTGCGTTGGTTGGTTCAGTATTCAAGACAAAGACCTGGCCGCACAATGGCAAGTAAACTGGCAAATGAGTTGATGGATGCTGCCAACGAAACTGGAAATGCAATTCGTAAACGGGAAGAAACGCACCGGATGGCGGAAGCAAACAAAGCTTTTGCACACTATCGTTACTAAACTGAAAGTTGAGGCGCGATGAATCGCGTCTTAACATCGTGTACTTCCTACAAAAGGCGGTTTTCCGTAAAAGTATAACATCTTTAACAAAGTGTAATATACAAGATATCATGAGGCAAAAACTATAGGAGGCTACTGTGGCACGTACAAACCCGCTAGAGAGAGTACGCAATATCGGTATTGCGGCGCATATAGATGCGGGAAAAACAACGACGACCGAGAGAATATTATTTTACTCTGGGATAATTCATAAAATTGGTGAAGTTCATGAAGGAACCGCTGTCACCGACTGGATGGATCAGGAACGGGAGCGGGGAATTACTATTACAGCTGCTGCTATTAGTACCAGCTGGAGGAATCATCAAATTAACATTATCGATACTCCAGGACACGTTGACTTTACGATCGAAGTAGAACGTTCCATGCGGGTGCTGGATGGTGTAATTACAGTTTTATGTTCTGTAGGCGGTGTACAGCCTCAAACAGAGACGGTGTGGCGTCAAGCAGATCGTTATAAAATACCTCGGATCATTTTCATTAACAAGATGGATCGCACAGGCGCGAACTTTTATAGAGTTCACGATCAAGTGCGCGATCGCCTCCGGGCCAACGCGATCGCCATTCAGTTGCCGATAGGCAGTGAAAACGAATTTCGGGGTATTGTGGATCTGGTGAAGATGAGTGCATACATCTATACCAACGATCAGGGTACTGATATCCAGGAAACTGAGATCCCCGAAGACATGCAAGCTCAGGTAGAAGAATATCGCACCAAACTGATTGAGGCGGTATCGGAAACTGACGATAACTTAATGGCTAAGTACTTCGAGGGCGAAGCACTTACCGAAGAAGAAGTCCGAAACGCCTTGCGTAAAGGCACAATAGCAGGCACTATTGTACCATTGCTCTGCGGCTCAGCCTTTAAAAACAAAGGTGTGCAGCTGATGTTGGATGCGGTAGTAGACTACCTACCTGCACCAAATGATGTACCGCCAATTCAAGGGCTATTGCCCAGTGGAGAAACTGTTGAACGTCGCGCCGACGACAATGAGCCACTGTCAGCACTGGCATTCAAGATTATGGCTGATCCCTACGGTCGCTTAACCTTCGTTCGGGTCTATTCTGGCATCCTCAAAAAAGGCAGTTATGTCTTTAACGCCACGAAAAACAAGAAAGAAAGAATTTCTCGTTTGGTGGTTTTAAAGGCAGATGATCGCCTTGATGTTGATGAACTCAGAGCAGGTGATTTGGGAGCCGCCTTAGGATTGAAAGAAACCTTGACAGGTGACACAATTTGTGATGAAAGCGCACCAGTGATTCTGGAATCTCTGTTCATTCCAGAACCTGTCATCTCGGTGGCGGTTGAACCCAAAACCAAGAACGACATGGATAAGCTGTCCAAAGCGTTACAATCTCTGTCGGAAGAAGACCCAACGTTCCGCGTTCATGTCGATCCGGAAACCAACCAAACCGTGATTGCAGGGATGGGAGAGCTACACCTGGAAATTCTGGTTGACCGGATGTTACGAGAATTCAAAGTGGAAGCGAATGTCGGTGCGCCGCAAGTCGCCTACCGTGAAACAATTCGTAAGCGTGTCAATAGAGTAGAAGGTAAATTCATTCGTCAGAGCGGTGGTAAGGGTCAGTACGGTCACGTTGTGATTGACTTAGAACCAGGAGAACCAGGAACAGGCTTTGAATTCGTCTCCAAAATTGTTGGTGGTACTGTACCTAAAGAGTACATTTCGCCAGCAGAAGCAGGAATGAAAGAAAGCTGCGAATCGGGTGTTCTAGCTGGGTATCCACTGATTGACGTTAAAGCAACGTTGATCGATGGCTCTTACCACGATGTAGACTCGTCAGAAATGGCTTTCAAAATCGCTGGCTCAATGGCAATGAAAGAGGCGGTGATGAAAGCTTCACCCGTCCTGTTAGAGCCTATGATGAAAGTTGAGGTTGAAGTTCCCGAAAACTTCCTTGGTGATGTTATGGGTGACCTCAATTCCCGTCGTGGGCAAATTGAGGGTATGGGATCTGAGCAGGGTCTTGCCAAAGTGACTGCTAAAGTCCCATTAGCAGAAATGTTTGGCTACGCCACTGATATCCGGTCGAAGACCCAAGGTCGGGGCATCTTCTCTATGGAGTTTAGCCACTACGAAGAAGTGCCTAAGAACGTGGCTGAAGCAATCATCGCTAAAAGTAAAGGGAACGCTTAATAGTCATTAGTCATTTGTCATTTGTCATGATTAAAGGACACTTGACAAATGACACTTGACAATTGACGAAGGACACTCGACAAAGGACAAAGGACAAAATAATTCATGGCACGCGCAAAGTTTGAAAGGAATAAACCCCACGTTAACATCGGTACGATAGGTCATGTTGACCACGGTAAAACCACGTTAACAGCAGCTATTACCATGACCTTAGCAGCTATGGGTCAGGCTGTGGGCAAAGGCTACGACCAAATCGATAACGCACCAGAAGAAAAGGCACGGGGTATTACCATCAATACCGCTCACGTAGAGTATGAAACAGGCAATCGCCACTATGCTCACGTAGATTGCCCAGGACATGCTGACTACGTGAAGAACATGATCACTGGCGCTGCTCAGATGGATGGTGGTATCCTCGTGGTTTCAGCCGCTGACGGGCCTATGCCTCAAACCCGCGAACATATTCTACTAGCAAAGCAGGTCGGTGTTCCTAGCTTGGTCGTCTTCTTGAACAAGGAAGACATGGTAGACGACGCAGAACTCCTGGAACTGGTAGAATTGGAAGTGAGAGATTTGCTTTCGAGCTACGATTTTCCCGGCGACGATATCCCCATTGTCACAGGTTCTGGTCTAAAGGCGCTGGAAAAAATGACCGCTAGCCCTAAGACACAGCGGGGTGAAGATGAATGGGTAGATAAAATCTACGCCTTGATGGATGCTGTAGATGCGTACATCCCTACTCCTGAGCGTGACATCGATAAGCCCTTCCTCATGGCAGTGGAAGACGTCTTCTCCATCACAGGTCGTGGTACGGTGGCCACTGGTCGGATTGAGCGGGGTAAAGTTAAAATCGGTGACAACGTAGAACTAGTGGGCATTAGAGCCACCAAGAATACCACCGTCACCGGGATCGAGATGTTCAAGAAGAGTCTCGAAGAAGGTATGGCTGGGGATAATGCCGGACTCCTGCTGCGTGGTATGCAAAAAACTGATATTGAACGGGGCATGGTACTCGCTAAACCAGGCTCGATTACTCCCCATACCCAGTTTGAAGGTGAAGTCTACGTTCTGACGGAAAAAGAAGGTGGTCGGAAGACACCATTTTTCCCTGGCTACCGTCCTCAGTTCTACGTGCGGACAACCGACGTGACCGGCACAATCAAAACCTTCACCGCTGATGATGGCACTGACGCGGAAATGGTCATGCCTGGAGACCGGATCAAGATGACTGTTGAACTGATCAACCCAATTGCGATTGAGCAAGGAATGCGTTTCGCTATCCGTGAAGGTGGTCGTACTATTGGTGCTGGTGTCGTTGCCAAAATCATAAAATAGTACCCTTTTACCTTAACGAAAAGGAGCAGAGATGGTATAATACATCTCTGCTCTTTTATCTGAATAGTTAGTTGTTCTTTATTATACTAACAACTATCCAATATCCACGATCGCTAAAATCTGAACCAGGAAAATTAAAAATGGCAACGCTACAGCAGCAAAAGATTAGAATTCGCTTACAGGCTTTCGACCGACGCTTGCTTGATACATCTTGCGAAAAGATAGTAGATACAGCCAACCGCACTAATGCCACGGCTATAGGCCCCATCCCTTTACCAACAAAACGCCGCATCTACTGTGTGTTGCGATCGCCTCACGTTGATAAGGATTCACGAGAACACTTTGAAACCCGCACTCATCGCCGGATTATTGACATTTACCAGCCTTCTTCCAAAACTATCGATGCACTGATGAAACTAGATCTACCTTCAGGTGTAGACATTGAAGTAAAACTGTAATGGTTGTTGACGGTTAACGGTTAACCGTCAACGGCTTTTTATTATCTGTGGTAAAACAAAATGATAGAATGTAAGCAGCATACGGGAAAAGCAGAGAAAAATAAATTTTAAAGATTAAATTTATCCAAAGGTAACAATGACATTCTCTTCTAAAATTGCAGTTCGCGAACTACCTCTGTTCCCGTTACCAGAAGTAGTTTTATTTCCCACCAGACCTTTACCCCTGCATATCTTTGAACCTCGCTACCGAATCATGATGAACACGATTTTAGAGAGCGATCGCAGGTTCGGGGTCTTGATGGTAGATCCAGCAAGAAGCTCACTTGCTAATATCGGCTGTTGTGCAGAAGTTATTCATCACCAGCGGTTGCCAGATGATCGGCTGAAAATGTGGACTTTGGGACAGCAAAGGTTCCGCGTTTTGGAGTATATCCGGGAAAAGCCGTACCGCGTTGGCTTGGTCGAGTGGATTGAAGATCACCCACCAGTCAAGGATCTACGACCTTTGGCAACTGAAGTAGAACAAGTTCTGCGAGATGTTGTGCGTCTCTCAGCCAAGTTAACCGAACAAGAAATCGAACTCCCAGAGGATTTGCCAGATTTGCCAGTAGAACTATCTTACTGGATAGCAAGCAACCTCTACGGTGTTGCCGCCGAGCAACAGGCATTACTAGAAATGCAGGATACTGTTGCTCGCTTAGAACGAGAAGCAGAAATTTTGACTTCTACTCGCAACCATTTGGCGGCTCGTACTGTTCTCAAAGATACCTTGAATGAAAAGTTATAAATTGTTATTGGTTAGTTGTTATTGGTTAGTAGGAAATACAACTAGCAACTAACAACTAACAAATTTGCAAGACATGATAACTGCCAAAGATTTTGAGTATTTCTGTGTGAGCAGTTAGTTCTGCTAGAGCAGATTGCATTTGTGGTTCAAAGGCATATGCTTCTGCATCAATGAAAAATAAGTATTCCCCTAGCGATCGCTTTGTCGGGCGAGACTCAATTCGGCTCAGGTTAATCCCCAAATGGGCAAAGACTTGCAGCTGTTTAACTAGCGCACCGGGCTCATTGGCAGGCAGACTAAATGCTAGTGAGGTGTGAGTCGCATTTGTAGAAGGTAAAGCCTCTTTAGCGGCGCTTAGTTGACCCTGACTGACGACCCAGAAGCGCGTACGGTTATCGGGATAGTCGTTAATATCGTTGGCTAGCATGGGCAGGTGATATAGTTGTGCTGCTCTTTGGGATGAGATAGCTGCCGCTGTCGGGTCTTGCTCTAGTTGCACCAGAGCTTCGGTGGTAGAGTTACTGGGAATGATCTGTACAGTTGGGAGAAACTGTTCCAACCATCGCTGACATTGTGCTAAGGCTTGTGGGTGAGAGTAAACTGTTTTGATATCATCTAAGGTGGCAGCACAGGAAATCAATGCATGGGCGATCGGCAGCTCTAAAGCTAGCTGAATTTGCAACCCATCCAGTTGCCACATTGTATCTAGGGTCGCGGTCACACTACCTTCTATCGAATTTTCCACTGGTACAACAGCTAACTGTGCTTGACCTTGGGCAACAGATCGTAGCGTTTGGGCGTTGCTGGGATAGGGGCATAAAATAGCTTCATCTCCCGTACTTTTGCTCAGCCAGTCGATATAAAAAATAGCTGCTTGTTCCGTGTAAGTACCCGGAGGTCCTAAATGTGCAATTGATAGGGTCACGTCGCTTCGCTCCGAATTCAAAAGTCAAAAGTCATAGTCATAAAGCGTAGTGTGAGAATCGGCTCTAAATTCGTGTATTGCACCCTGGAGAGAACTACTATAAATACCTATAAGGGATTGAGCAGTAAATTATTAACTGTTCCCAATGATGGATAACTGCCAGCTAATATAGCGTATAAAATTTAAGACAGATCTATAATATATTGCTTATTTACAATCAGAACATAATAAATTAACAGTTAAGAGAATATAAAACAATAATTGTCCTTCACTAATGCTTATCCGATTTACTGCCTCTCAATCGGTTGAGATCTCTGTCCCCGAACAGCCTATTCCGATTCAGCACTACTTACGTCAGCCCCAACGCCTAGTGAATGCTCTGGTTGACCCCAGTCGCGTCAAGCCCCTTTCTGACGAAGTTTTTCGCCTAAAAATGCGTCCTCTAAATTTTATGTCACTCAGTATTCAACCTGCTGTAGACATGAGAGTTTGGGCTGAATCAAATGGAACAATTCATGTGCAATCAATAGCTTGTGAAATCCTCGGTGCAGAGTATATTAATCAACGGTTTACTTTAAATTTACAAGGGCATTTATACCCATACGTACTGAGTAGTGGCACGCGTCTCAAAGGAAAAGCCGATTTAGAAGTTCAGGTTGATTTACCACCACCATTTTCCTTCACCCCCAAGGCAATTTTAGAAGCCACTGGCAATGGCCTCTTAAAGAGCGTTCTCGTAACGATTAAGCAAAGATTGCTACACCATCTTTTGGCGGATTACTGTCGCTGGGTAAACACTCAAACAAAAGAAATGACGGTAGATGATGAAAGTGGAGATTTGCCAATACTTAATCCTAAATAATCCGCCAACAGTCAACTGTTAACTGTTAACAGTTGACCGTTAACTCAAGACTGAATCTGGCAAGGACGAAAAGACTTGCGATGTAAACGTGAGACACCATACTGTTGCAGCGCTAGGAGATGCCGCTGACTCCCATAACCTTTGTTATGCTCCAAATCATACATGCCATACTTTGAGGCGAGACGAAGCACTAAATCGTCTCGCCAAACTTTAGCAACAATGCTCGCAGAGGCAATAGCGAGCGATCGCTCGTCTCCTTTTACTATGGTTTGTTGCGGCAGCGGTAAGTTTTTTACCAACTGATTGCCATCAATTAAGCATAGAGCAGGCTGCACCTTCAACTTGAGAACAGCCCGCTTCATTGCCAGCAGTGATGCTTGTAATATATTGATTTGGTCAATTTCAGCAGTGGAAGCAAAACCAATTTTCCAGTCAATTGCCAATGCACAAATTTGCCGCGCTAGCTGAGTTCTCCTTTGACTAGACAGTTGTTTGCTATCTTTAATTTTGGCTGCGATCAGTTCTGGTAAAGCATGCTCTGGCAGGATCACTGCCGCCGCCACGACAGGACCAAATAAAGCACCTCGCCCTACTTCATCCACGCCTGCAACCAGTCCTTGAATGTCTGACGACAGCGTAGACAATTCTAGCCAGGTGGCTTTCTCCGGGGGTGGTGGCGACCAAGGAGCAGCAACCGCTTGCTTTGCTTTTACCATAAATTTTGTTAATCGTCAAAGATATTAGACATATCTGTTTCTGTAGCAGATGAACGACGACGGCGGCGACGGTTAACAGAGGCAGCGTTACTTTCACTTTCATCTGCCATCACTGATGACTCTAGTGTTGTAGTTACAGCTTTCACCAGGGGTGCGCTTGGTGGTTCAAATGTTGCTTCGCTTGCTTCACTTACTTCCCTTACTTCCCTTACTTCGCTGTTTGGAGGTGCGGTAGCAGTTGATTCTGCGGTTGATGCCATCTGTGTAGCTGAATGTTGCCCAGGTGGTGAGACGTTAATAATGACAGACTTGGGATTTTTTACATCCCGATTTAAACGTACCAAGGGAGAAACTCCCATCAAAGCGTAAACATCCTGCTCTTCTGGTGTCATTTCTACAGAGACGATCTCCGGTGGTTCTACCACTGGTTTGACCGGCTCTAATTTGGTAGTTTTACCACGCTCTACTTTCTCACCCCAACTCACCACTTTGTTAACGCTGGGTGAAATTATTTCTTCCCGTCCTCCTAGTTCTGCTTCAGTCTCAATTTCCAAATCTGGCTCGTTCACAAAAGTGAGTGAGTTAGTAGCCAGCCGTGGTTCATCTTTGCCATTCGTCCCATTTATCCCGATGCGACGAGTACTTTGGCGGGTACGACGCTTTCTGCTGTCGCTGAGTTCGTGATAGCTAGGATGATTGACCAAATTCAGGGCATTATACTCAGCTTCATTATCGTACCCTTCCCCAAATTGCTCGTAAGTTTCCGTCTTTTCCCTTGATTCCGGCAAGCGGGTCACTGGCATACGTGGTTCTTTCTGAGGCGCAGGTACAAAGCGGTCTGGTAATTCTGCTGGTATTGGCAATCTGTTTTCAGCTTCTCCTGGCAAATGAACAATATGACCTAAACCGCCACAGGTAGGACAAGGTTGACCAAACAATTCGTAAATGTTTTGACCTTGACGTTTGCGGGTAAGCTCTACCAAACCCAGCTCGGTCAGTTGAGCAATCTGGGGACGAGCCTTATCTGCTTTCAGTGACTTATTAAAATGTTCTAAAACATGCAGTTGATCGCGTCGTGATTCCATATCAATGAAATCTACCACAATCACCCCAGCGATATTCCGTAGCCGCAGCTGGCGGGCAATTTCTGTTGCGGCCTCGCAGTTTGTCCACAGAACAGTTTCTCGAGCTGTTGCCGACCGCGTGAAGGAGCCGGAGTTCACATCTATTACTGTTAATGCTTCCGTTGGCTCAATGATAATATAGCCTCCAGAAGGCAAATCGACTCGTGGCTTCAGCGCTTCTCGAATCGCAGCACTGATGCGGAAGTATTCTAAAATCGGCTGGCGATCGCGATGATGGTCGATCAACAACCCCTGTGGTGTCTGTCCTCCACTCCAGTTTTGCAAATACTGTTTTACCCGCTTTAAACCAGTACTGGAATCTACCACAATCCGGTTAACATCTGCGCCATACATATCTCGCAGCACGCGTTGGATAAAGTCATCATCCCGATTCAGCAGTGCTGGAGCACGAGTAGATTGTGCTTCTTGCTGGATAGCCTCCCATTGCTTTTGCAATGTTTCTAAATCTTCCATAATCGCTTCTTCCGGCTTGCCTTCCGCCTCAGTGCGAACTAACAAACCCATTCCTGCTGGTTTGATCAGAATCGCCAGGGCACGTAAGCGGTTCCGTTCGCTTTCACTCTTGATCCGGCGCGATAAATTAACACCTCGTCCATAAGGCATCAGTACTACGTAACGACCGGGCAAGGTGATGTTACCCGTGAGCCTTGGACCCTTAGTACCCGTTGGCTCTTTCATCACTTGAACCAACACCTTTTGTTGCGGTGTCAACAATTCCGTAATTGCCGCTGCCGTTCGCTTGAGCCTCAGTGGTCCTAAATCTGTGACATGGATAAAGCCGTTGCGTTCTGGATCTCCTATATTAACAAAGGCTGCATCTATCCCAGGTAATACATTTTCTACGACTCCTAAGTAGATATCACCGATTTGGTGATGACCCGTAGCTACAACGAGTTCCTGTATTTGATCTTCAGAAAAGACTGCAGCAATTTGATGCTGCTCCGCGATAATAATTTGTTTTGGCATTCAATTTCCTCAAAAATTAGCAGCAATAAACTTGAAAGGGGGTTTGTTATTCCCTGAACCCCTGCAAGCTCTAAACAGCGCTGCTGGTAATAAAAATTGTCAATCAAACAGCTATCTACACTCTTCAACATTCTTTCGCGGGATTCCCCGTCTTCTTGATCTTGCGTACCGTGAGCCTAGCCTAAACTAGGTTTTCCGCAAGCCCCGACATCAGTCCCGTTCGCGCAGGGTCTCCGCAGCAGAAGGGCAGGTCGGGGTAGTTGACAAGCGTTTGTACGTCTGATTATTCCAGAACGGCTGCATAGTTGAAGAAGAATTCAGAAGTCAGAATCAATCGGATGGGGGTTTCAACCCTATTCCATTGTAAACACCGTGTAGACAGCATAAATTTCAACCCCTTTACTCAGACGCTCGCGGACTCGCGCTTCGCTGCGCTATCCGCCAGTAAGACGGAATTCCCAAGCTGAATTCTGACTTCTGACTCCTGAGTTCTTTCCGTTAATCATCCGTTCACTGTTAATTTTTGATGCAACGCCCTCACCAGGGAAAGTCCTGAAGAACGTTTTTCACTCAGGTGACTCGATGTGGCAAGCGACTTGAGTTGTAAAGAAAAAGAAATTACTTCTTTTTTTTCATCTAAAAAATCCGGTAAGTGTGGAAACCGTATGGTTTTACCCTAGGTCGGAAATACGACACGACTTGTTTGAACAAGCTTCTAGAAATCTTTCTGGTTACAGTGCTTTTGAACTGGCTTTGCATCCAGAAGTGTGAACTTGAGCGCTTACCCATCGAAATGACTTGGTACTCACCTTCCCAAGTCAGTGGGTGATCTAGAACTTCATCAAAGGAACTTCAGAGGAGTACTCTAAGCCCCGTTGCTGAACGAACGGGGTTGTTGATCCTTGAGGTTCTACCTGGCACTGAAGCCAAAGCGTTTCAGCCTCCACTCGATACTCCAAGGCACTAATAACGTGTAGATGTAGCAACAACAAGCAGTTGTTTGAAAAAGCATAGAGTCCGAGAAGCCGACGGAGCCTATTGTTGGTAACTGATTCACAAAGTGGCTATCAAGAGAGAGCGTTCTTTTTTCTGCCTCTGTTTCTCTGGGATAAAATCCTAGAAATTGCACTTCTTTTCTCTTTTCTCTAGCGCCCTGAATACCAGGGTAGTGAATCAGCTCAATCAATGCAGCGCCAGAAAATTTCTCTTCATTTCATTCTAACGCAACCTTGTTAGAAATCAATTCCTATGTCTTACAATTAGAGGGTAACAAAAGTGCAAATTCCCCTCTAGGGTTTAGACCCCCAGAATTAGCCGATTGCGATGAACATGCAGCAGATGAAATTGTCCACTTGCCACATGTTCTAGCATATACAGAATTTGTTCAGGACGCAATACTGTTCCATTACTACGATAGCTACCTACATAACGTAGGTTAATTGCCGACTCTTCTTGGTTTGCTTGACTTGGCGGTCCCATAAATTCTAACTCAAACAAGCGATCGCGCAGATTTACCAACTGGGTGCTGCCTGACTTAGTTGTTTGTTCCCACCAAATCTCATCTTTCGCTTTAATTATATCGATCCACTCTTGCCATTGTGTAGTTGTTGATTCAACATGAGCGTGGTGTTCACCAACGCAGTGGCTCTCCTCCCTAAAGTCAGCTACAGTAATCACATACTCTGCTGCCTCCAAGACTTGGTTAGCAGACGGAGCTTTTAAATCCAGATTTTCCACTCTATATATAGGTATGTCTGGTGGCAATGCCAGAGCCAGTTGTTGCCGAAAAATCTCTGCATCAAAGGCTATGGTTAACTCAAAGTCAACAATTTCCCCACTGCTGGTAGCGCCCAAGGACAAAGCATTCGCGATCGAAATTCGGGGAGTCGGATGAAAGCCGCCACTAAAAGCAACTGGCAATCCTGCTTGCCGTAAAGATCTATCAAACAGACGCATTAAATCCAAGTGACTTACCAAAGCCATGTTGCCCTGCTTGCCAAACCAGACACGCAGCCTTTGTGCTTTGGTCGTGTTCGGGACAAAATCGCCTGCGAAATTTGGGATGGGTGGTGGTTCAATGACAATATTATGACCAAAGTCAGTACCACAGACTCCACAATGAGAGCAATCTTCAAAAGAGCAATCCGGTACAATGGCTGCATCTAAGGCACGTTGCAAGTCCTCCTTCAGCCACTTTTTGTCAATCCCAGTGTCAATGTGATCCCAAGGGAGGGGGGTGTCGAGGGAGTGTGGGGGGTGTGGGGGGTGTGGGGAAGGGGATAGGGAGGCATTTTTAGTATCTCCTTGAAACAGGTTCCATTCTCCGTTTTCAATTTGGCGGTATTTCCAATCCAAGCCAGCTTCTTTGATCGCGACTTCCCAAGCTGTAAAAGCCTGATCTAAATTGTCGTACCAAGCGTCCATACCCGCACCCAGTTCCCAAGCACGGCGTAATACTGGTGCAAGAGTGCGATCGCCTCGACCAATAAAATCTTCCATTGCTGAAATCCGGACATCGGTGAAATTCACTTTTACGGACTTCATCCGGCGAAATTCTTGCCTTAGTAACGCTTGCTTGCGCTTAAACTCTGCTGTGGATACCGAATGCCATTGAAATGGCGTATGAGGCTTAGGCGTAAAGTTAGAAATTGTCAGGTTAAACGAGAGCAGTTTTCTCCCTTTTTCCCGACATTCACGCTGTAGCCAGCTGACTGTTTCCGCAATGCCTAACACATCAGCATCAGTTTCGCCTGGTAAGCCGATCATAAAATACAACTTGATTTTATCCCAGCCTTGCTCGCTCGCTGTTTTTACACCCCTCAGCAATTCTTCATTTGTCAAACCTTTATTGACGATATCCCGCATCCGCTGGGTTCCAGCTTCTGGGGCAAAAGTCAGTCCACCTTGCCGCACACCACCAAGGATCTTGGCAATATTCTCGTCAAATCTGTCTACCCGTTGGCTAGGTAGAGAAAGGGTAATATTTTCATGTTTTAACCGATTTTTGATTTCCATCCCTACCGCTGGCAGAGACAGATAATCAGAACAACTCAGCGATAGCAAGGAAAACTCATTATGTCCAGTTGATGCCATTCCCGTTAAGATCGCTTCTACAACCTTTTCGGGTTCCACATCCCGTGCTGGTCTGGTGAGCATCCCTGGTTGACAGAAGCGACAGCCGCGAGTACAACCGCGCCTAATTTCTATTGTCAGGCGGTCATGCACCGTCTCCACATAGGGTACAAGCCCAATGGAATATGCTGGTATTGGCGTAGCTACCCGCCGGAGAATTCGTTTTGGCACATCTGGGCGATTAGGATGAACACAGCCACTACTTGCCATGTCGTAAAACTGAGAGACATATACACCTGGTATTTGTGCCAAATCCAATAATAACTCTTGGCGATTCAATCCGGCTTTTTTTCCTTCTTCCAAAACTAAGCCAATTTCTGGCAACAGTTCCTCGCCATCACCCATGACCAAAAAGTCAAAGAAGTCGGCGTAAGGTTCAGGATTAGAAGTTGCCGTCTGTCCACCAGCAAAAATCAAGGGTAGCCGAGAAGATGAGGATAATTTATCCCCCCCCTGTCCCCACACTCCCCCCTCTCTCCCCTCTCTCTCCCGCCACGTTAAGGGAATACCAGCCAAGTCCAACATTTCTAAAATGTTGGTTGCGCCTAGCTCATAACTTAGACTAAAGCCTAAGATATCGAATTCTGTGAGCGATCGCCTTGATTCCACCCCAAACAGTGGTGTTTTTGTCGCCCGTAGTTTTGCCGCTAAGTCTGATCCAGGTAAGTAAGCGCGATCGCATAACTGGCGTGGTTGGGCATTCAAGATGTTGTAGAGGATGATATGTCCTAAATTCGATGCACCAACTTCATAGACTTCTGGGTAAGTTAATACCCAGTGTATTACTGCCGTATCCCAAGGTTTGTGTACTGATAAGAGCTCGTTACCTAGGTAACGAGCTGGTTTTAAAATATCTGATGTGATTAATTTTTCTACTGCAACAGTCACGCTCGCTATCTTTTTAGCTACTTTAATTACAGCTACTCACCCCTAACCTTAGCATTGATTAGCCTGTTTCGCTCAAAGATTATTTTTTTCGGAGCAGCACTATATTTAGGCACACGATGAGTGAGTATATTCTCCTATGGGGAGACTTGCAGCTTCAAATGCAGCTTTACCTTCAAATATCTCGAAGACCTGATCAAGTTGGGTAAGTTCAAAAATCATTCTGAGTGACGGGGAAACAGAGCAAAGACTGAAACGCCGTCCTAATTTCTGAGCCAGCTTAAGTGCAGACACCAATGCCATCAAGCCTGCGCTGTCTAAAAACTGTGTTTGTTCTAAGTCTACTAGCAAGACTGTGTTTCCATCTTGTGCCAGTACTGTTGTGAGGTCTCGCTCAAATTCTAGAGCATTTGTGGCATTTATGGTATCTTGAGGACAAATAACTGTAATTTTTGGATAGTTGAGTACTGCTAGCATTGTTAGATCCGATTAAATTGATTGAGCGTTGAAGTTTAGATGTATTTGACCATAAACTTTTTTTTCTGACATCGACCATTTGTCTGATGACTCTTTGCCAAATCTTTATCACTGTATAGTCTCTGTTTAAATATTGTCACAGTTGTCCAAAAAACTGTATTCTATACTACAGTTTTATAGAAGAGACACAAAAAATAATAAGAATCAGTAGCCAAGGTACGAATTCCAAGGCAGGGGCACTAGCTGAAGAAAGAGCAATTTCCTGAATTCTGCGCGGACTAGATCACCAATTTTTCGTAACTTAGATCACATTTTATGTCAAGCTTTCGCCCGGATAATTAGTATTTAAACATAGTTGGTTGATTTTCTATGAGAACTAGGCACGCTATTCGTCAATTGGTAGAAAAAGCTCTTGACATTAAAAAACTTACTCCTGAGATAGAAAATGAAATCAACTCAGAACTGACCGAAATGGGTTACATTTCAGATGTTGACTACGAAGCCTTGGAACTCTTGATGGCGGAAATGGATGCGGGGCGCATTCAGTTGGTTCCTAGCTTTGGATGGTCATCCTGATTACCTAGATCTCTCGGCTTTTCCCAAAATTAAGTTAACTCAAAAAACTAGCTAATTAACCGAATAACTACATAGCTATCTTAAATCAAGACACATAGCATTGCACCTATTTTATCTGAAAAAATCTTAACAAAAAGATATACTAATAGCTGTTAACTTTGAGAATTGGCAGGGAAGTTTGCTTGCCAAACTTGATGAATAAACTGATTGAGTTGATATTTGACATTTGAATCAGTCCCAGGTTTTGCTTCTTTTGCCAAAACTTGGCTTAACAGCGTAATAACCTCAGTGTCTAGGGCTGGTCGAAATACATCTGCAGGCCATAGTATGTCAGAAGCATCTCGCAAGTCAGTTATGATCGGCGGTTCTTCAGCAAATGTAACCAGTAGTAAAGGACGTACCCAGCACAAGCGAGGGGAAAGCACAACTTGAATGACTTCTGCATATAGCCACTTGTCACCATGCACTAAAGATACAATTTGTCCTGGTTGAAAGTTAAGGTCAATGTCCATATAGTTATCAACTTGCAAGGATTATTGATTAATTTTAAAACCTAGCTGAACTCAACTGGCAATGAGGTATACTTAAATAAAGCTCATAAGCAAGTGAGCGGACATTGTCGCAAAGCAGTTACGCCAATGCGTCAGTTTTTACATGGAAAAGTTTTTCCAGGCTTGGTATTTGCGTTCAGATGTTATAAGATAAATAAATAACTGTTAAGCAAATGCTGAGCAGACACTCTATTGTAGTAAATCAACTAGAAAAGAGCAAAGAGCCGTGTCAGTCGAAATCCTTGAGAAGCGTTCCACATCCCGCAAGCTAGCGCCTCAGTATCGCGTTTTACTCCATAACGACAGCCACAATTCTATGGAGTATGTGGTGGAGTCTTTATTGACCACAGTGCCAAGCCTCACCCAACCTCAAGCTGTTAGCATCATGATGGAAGCCCACACGAATGGGGTAGCTTTAGTGATTACTTGTGCGCAGGAACACGCTGAGTTTTATTGCGAAACCTTGAAGAATCGTGGTTTGACCAGCACAATTGAACCTGAGGAATAAGCAAATAGAAATCAAAACTGCTAATCGCTCAACTAAAATTAGCAGATGCGTATGAAAATAAACCTCCGCCATTTAGCCCAGTCCCCTGTCCCAATCAGGCTGGGTTGCTTCTTGCTGAGTTTATTGGTGCTGTGGTTACCGTTAGCTGCACCGATTTACTTACTGGTAAGTGATCCTAACCTAATTAGTATCTTGACAATAGTGCTGCTGTATGCTGAGTTTATCCTCTTACTTAAATTCTGGGGTAAGTACGTATACAGCCAACCTCAGCTTCTACGGCATTACGGCGTAGAAATAACACGACAAAATGCTGTGGATGTGCTGCGTGGCTTAGCTATTGGGACAATTAGCATTTCAATTCTATTTGGGTTACAGGGGGTTTTAGGCTGGGTAGTATGGCAACAACCCCAATCCTCCGATTTTTTACGAAAAGTCATTTTAGAAGGTTTCATAGTCAGCCTGGGCATCGGGTTTGCGGAGGAATTGTTATTCCGTGGCTGGCTGCTAGATGAGTTACAGCGAGATTACAGCCTTCAGACGGCACTTTGGGTAGATGCTGTTACCTTTGCTACATCGCACTTTATTAAGCCCTTAGAGGCAATTATTCATACACTGCCGCAATTTCCGGCTTTAGTACTACTAGGGTTAACGCAGGTATGGGGAAAGCGCTGGCGTAGAGGTCGCCTTGGCTTGCCAATGGGTTTACATGGTGGTTTAGTCTGGGGATACTACATCATTAATGTTGGCGGATTAATTAAATATTCTGGTCATGTCCCTGAGTGGGTGACTGGTGTGGATAAGAATCCATTGGAAGGGGTGATGGGGTTGGTGTTTTTGAGTGGGCTGGCGTTGTGGATGAAGGGGCAAAAACGCGCATCGTAGCATACTTACATTTGATGTGCTTCACCAAATTGAACTTACACTAGATAGTTTAATTTTGTTGTCTCGACTAATCACTGGCACTCCCAAATGCAAGGCTGTAGCGGCGATAATACGATCAGGTAAATCTGGTACTTGTGTTCGTTCAACTAGATGCAACGCTTGGGCTATATGTCGATCAAAGGGCACTTCTGTCAGTACAGCATTGGTTGTGTCAACAGATGTTAATAGGCGATCAAGTGTCAGTGGCGAAATGCGTCTTTTTTCACTTAAGTAGATAATCTCAGCTAAGGTAATCGATGAGAACGCTACTTGATCGTTATCGGATGCTATCTGACTGATGGTATCTCTTGCAGTTTTTGAAAGTCTTGCATCAGCAAAAATATACCAGATAACTGTATGAGTATCGACAACAGCACGCAGCATTAAATATCCTCCCGTGGAAAGCTAGCCCATTCTTCACTGCGGGCTGCATCAATTTCATCTGAGGACGGTGCTTGTCCCAAATCGGCACATAAACCCCATAACGATTTACGGGGGGTAGGTGGATTGTCTATTAACTCACGCTCTATATCAGGAGCAATTTGCTGAATCAAACGCACTTTATCCAAGCTAGAAAGCTGCTTAGCTAGGTTGAGAACTTCCTGTAAAGTCACGACTTTTCCCTACTTCATCTGCGAAAATTCTAGCAGCTTGCGTGGAACTATTATCTATTCAACCACTTTCTCCATAATTGTTCCGACTAAACAAGCCCGATCAAAATTGACCCCACTCAGATTCGCATCTTCTAATTCAGCACACAACAAATTCGCCTGTGCCAAATTCGCCCCGGCAAGATTTGCCCCTCGTAAGTCGGCTTCTTCTAGATTAGCTTCACTTAACAATGCTCCTTGCAAATCCGCACGACTTAAGTCTGCGCCTTTAAGATTTGCCCGAGTTAGGTTCACACCACGTAAGTCAGCACCTCGGAAGTCAGCACCTTGGAGGTTGACATTGGTCAAATTAGCACCACTTAAGAAAGCACCAGCAAAAGATACATCACTAAATGTAGCTCCCATGAGGTTAGCGCCGCGTAAATTGCTACCCCGCAAGTCAGCACCTGTCAAATCGGCTTGCATCAAGTTCGCTCCCATGAGGTTCACTCGTAGCAAGTGCGTTTGGACAAGAATTGCGCCTGTTAAATTTGCGCCTTCCAAATGCCCACCTTCAAGTTTTGAATCAGTAAAATCCGTCCCCACAAGGTGAGCACCAGCAAGATTGACGTGGCTTAAATCAATGTTTGCTAAATCCTCGTCTTCTAAATCTGCTCCTGGCAGCTGTTTGAGATTTCCTGTACGAATTGCTTCAATGTTCATTTATAGCTCATCTCATATTCTAGTCTCTTTCGGCACGAGATTGATCCTGTGTTTATTGCTGGCAACTGCGTATTTCTTTAGTAATCCTGGTTTCGTTATCTAGCTTGCCGTCAAGTAACCACATGCTAGCGCTGATTTTGGGTGTCATCAGGGGCAAGTCGAGTCCCTGTTGCAAACCCATGACTAGCAAAGCTAGGATTTCTACTAGTTTAGGGTCAAAGCGACGCAATTGTTGTTGCTTACATTTTTCCAAAGCTTGAGTAAATATCTCTTCGCGACTCAACTGAGACGTTCTTTTTTGGTTTACCCGATACTGAAATTCAGCAGCTAACCCCAAAATTCTCGACTCTAAGGGAATTTCATCCCCAGCTAACCCTGCTGGTTCTCCTGTTCCATCCCACCACTCGTTTTGGTGAATGATGATTTGTGCTACCGCCCGTAACCGTGGCATTGTTCGCAACACTTGCGCCCCTGGTGTCAATGGGCAAGTTAATGGGCAGCTAGGTGCATCTTCCTGGTAGTGTATGGAAGTGCCAGGAGTCAGAACACTGTCTGTTCTTTGTAACGGATCTATACGATGCAGCATACTCGCAAGCCGCAGGCGCTTGAGTTGCCATGCAGGAAGATCTAAAAGCTGCCCCATTGTCTCGGCGAGTGCCACCACTTCCGTTATTGCCATTGGGTTGGTAATATCAGTAGCATCAATTATTTGTGCCATCCGTAGGAATGCTTGGATTTCATTAGAAACCAAGTTGCGATCTAAAGCTTTGTGACCAGTCGCTGTAGGTACGTTTATGCTCACCTGCCCGACCTGGAGATAATCCACAACACGGGAGACTACTGCACTTAAATCTTCTGGTGTAGCAAGAGTGGGATGAATTTCGTTTGTGTGGGCAATGAGTTTTTTTGCTAGTTCTGGATTGTAGTGTTCGATGTGGGCGATCGCTAACGAGGCTGTTTCTTGCACTAAATCTGGCTCAAATGTCCACAAGCCGTAGAATTTTCGCTCCTGATCTGATGCGGGTTGTCCATCGGCACCATAATCAGCTTCCGATAATTCTTGACAAAGTACCATTGCTGTGTATTTTGGCGACAGGATAATTAAATGCCACTCCTGCGCCACTGGATCGGTTGGATCTAATGTGACTAATTCCACATTAGGCAGCGAACTTGTGGGATGTTCAGCAAAGCTGGTGTCGCGAGTAGCCATAATAGCAATATAGTGCGATCGCTTAGCTATATCTGCGTATCGTTCTGCTTCTTGCAGAAACCATTTCCCCTGCTGGAAGGCTGCGATCACCAGAGGTTTGCTTTCCTCAATTAAGATATGGTCTTCTAGGGCATGACACAGAGAAACTAGGGTGTTTTTGTAGTAAACGCCGAACCTGATTGATCTTTTACTATTTCGATGGGCTGCTTCTA
The DNA here is from genome assembly GCA_903903925.1 of uncultured cyanobacterium. Lineage (GTDB taxonomy): Bacteria > Cyanobacteriota > Cyanobacteriia > Cyanobacteriales > Nostocaceae > Stigonema. The sequence goes on along the minus strand of CAIVAU010000116.1, from coordinate 28,379 downwards.
GCAGCTGAATGATAGAACCTTCTAACATGGGGATTGAGTTCTTAAAAGTTAGGAGTTAGGGGGCAGGAGGCAGGAGGTAGAATGGGTGGATGAATCAGGGGATTTAGAACCCCTACTAAATCCAAGATTTAGTCGTCAACAATTGCGTGGTCGGTTTGAATCACCGACTGATTAATTCTGACTCCTGACTCCTGACGGATGTATTCTTCTCAATTGGTGAGGAAAGTGCTGCTTCTAAGTCAGCACAACCTAGCTGTTGTTCTAATATTTTCATAACTTCGCGTCCGAAGTCATTGGGGTTTTGCCGCCATGCTTGTAAGCAAACTTCGCCAAAGAAGGAACCGAGGGGTTCAGGATTCCAGAGTAATTTCTTGGCATTCCACGGCATCAAGTTCATTGGATCGTATCCTGGCTTGATAATGCCTTCTTTGAAGGCATATTCTTCCAAATGTGTATGGGGTTGCAACCCAATAAAGAAGATCGCTGGTTCGACTTTATCTTTGCCAAAAATACGTTCTAGTTCGCGGTGATAGGCGATGGTTTGGCGAATAGTTTCGGGGCTTTCGTCAATGACGTTAAAGGAGTAGTTGACGGAAACTAAGTCGTTAAAACCTGCTGCTTTCAAATCGCGGCAGTTTTGTAAGACTATTCGCAGGTTGTAACCCATCCGCATTTTCCGCACCAGTTCTTGAGAACCGCTGGTAATACCGATTTCAAAGTAGTTCATCCCGGTTTTTACCATCAACTCACACAACTGAGGAGTCAGGTTATCAGCACGGATGTACGCTGCCCAGTGAATATCTGTCATTCCAGAATCGACGATTTTCTGCAATAGTTCTACAGCATCATCAATAAACTTTCGGGCAGGGATAAATTGGGCGTCGGTAAACCAGAAGTTGCGAATGCCGCGATCATAAAGTTGACGCATTTCAGCCACGACTTCCAACGCTGGGTTGATGCGTACCTGTTTGCCTTCCACAACGGTGTAAACGCAGTAACAGCAGTTGTGGGGACAACCACGTTTGGTTTGGACGCCGATGTAGAAGTCTTGTTCTTGCAGATAATAGTTAAACTCAGGCCAAATGCTTTCGATATAGTCGTAGTCACAAGCCGTTTTTTGGATGGGAGTTGGTTGTTCGTGGATCAGGCGATCGCGTGGTCGAGTTTCTCCCACCACATAACACCGTTCGTCACTAAAATCTCTTCCCGTTAACAGTTTTTCCAGCAGTGTTTCGCCTTCGCCTACGGAGATGATTGTTTTCTTGGGCAAGCTTCTACCCAACTGTTCGTAAAACACGCTGACTGCACCACCACCCACAACTAGGCGCGTATCTGGATTATATTTCCGGGCGCGTTTGAATCCCCGTTTGATTAATCCCAAATTACGCCACAGTTCTGTAAAGTAACCTACGAGGACACGCAAGCCCCCCAATGCCCCATGTAATTTCTCCAGAAGATTTTTGGCGTAGAAGATTTCAAAAGAGTATTGCAGTGGGTTACCACCGCGTCCGCCTACTGGTGCATAAATTTGGATATCCCGCCAAGAAAAGACTAGCAGTGTTGGCTTAAATTCATCAATACAGCCCTCTAAGGCGGAGACGTAATCTAAAGGGGGCACAGATCCCAGATCAAAGATCCGCTGTTCAATTGTGGCAAACAGCTTGTGGACATGATCGCTAAGATAGACAACCCCAATAGGAAAGATAGGGTTACAAGGAAGACGAATGTAGAGAATTCGGTCTTTAATCGTTGGTGTTTTAGCTTCCATCTTGCTGTTCCATCAAAAAAAATGATCCCAAAACCTGATTTTAAAGTTTGTTTTAGTCTATATAACAATCGTACTTGACATTTCAACCGATTATTGTTAAACCTTTATTTTCTATTGATGATTTGTGGAGATCCATTCGTCCGTAATAACGCTTAGTATAAGCCGAGACGTGAACACCAACGCCAAAGAGTTTGCGGACATCAGTGCGAATGGAAACAAGAAATAACTCCTACTCCTTAGATAATACGAAGGCGAGGAGATAGTCACCATACCTAAATATGTATATATCCTAAGGAAGATGCAGATGTTTCCAGTCACCCAATAGGAATAGCAACCCGCTGTGAGTTCCGAATTTGTCAGAGATCACAAACTCGGTTTCCTAAGAGTGACTGGGTTTCTCTATGGAAAGAGAATCATTTAGGACTACGAGATAATAACTGTTTATTACTCAATATAATAATGCAAAAAAGGCATAGATTCTCACAAAATTTTCATATACTTCGTCATATCTAAAGATAGAAAAAAGAAAGAAAAGCTCAGTTGGTAGTCGGAGTTACAGCAGATGGGGATCAACAAGTGTTAACTTATCTAGTGTACTATAAAACTGTGGCGTATAAATCCTCAGCAGTTATGGCTCAAATATTAGACACTCTACCACCTGAGCAATCAGGTAGGATTCTCTGCTGCTACGTTAATGCCACGAGCAAAATACAGGTTGCTCGCATCTCGAATATTCCCAACTGGTACTTTGAACGGGTTGTTTTTCCAGGACAACGGTTAGTGTTTGAGACCCCAAGAGAAGCTCAACTAGAGATTCATACGGGCATGATGGCAAGCGCTATTTTATCGGATAAGATTCCGTGCGATCGCCTTGCTATTGACGAGACTAACAGCTATGACATGGGAAAGAACTCAGAACCAGTAAGGGACCCTTTCATTAAAAAACCAATTGTGCAGATCATTAAGACAAAGACCGGAGATTCCATAAAACCTTTAGCAGTCGCTGGTTACTGATCCGTTGATTAAAAAACAATTTTGCTCCATTTAAGGGTTGCTTTTGTCCGCAACCCTTTTTTATCAATGAAGGCAGGAGGCAGGAGTTAGAACCTCACGCCCCGCTTTGATCTACAATTCTCAATATGGATCTACCTTCTTTTTTCTGGTTGTGGAGAATAGCGGCGTGGTCGATGGGTTTGTCACTGCTAGCTTATTTACTATTAGCAGTCACGGGTATTTGGATGTTTCGTGCCAGAACATCACACTATCCCCCTTCCATCTTTCCAATGCGTTCCCTCCACTTGATAATCGGCTGTTGCATGGTCAGTCTGGTTTTATTGCTGCTGCTTATTGGCATTATTGGCACGTTAGGTCACTTTGGTTCCTTGGGACACTCATCACATCTATTTGCTGGGTTGATAGTGGTGGCGCTGGTTTCACTTTCTGCTGGGAGTGCATTACAAATGAGTTCTAGAAGACCTTTGGCTAGAACTATCCACATCGGTGCTAATATAGCTCTGTTTGCTGGCTTCCTTTGGGTATCGTTAACTGGTTGGAGTGTGGTACAAAAATATTTGCCTTGACATATCAAATCTATGGCATCACCTTCTGTTTTTCACCTATCTCCGTTGATTCGGATCACATTGCTAAGTCTATATGTATCACTCACAGCCCCATTACCTTTTTTGTCTGAAGTAACCGACTCCCCAGTACCCCCAGGATTACTGTGGGTAGGTATTAGTATTGGGTTAGTTGCTCTCTATGCAGCTTTGAGTGAATGCGTTATTTTAGATGACCAGGGTATTCAGGTAGCTTATCCGAATTGGGTACCACGATTTTTTCGGCAAGGGTGGTCGCTATCCTGGTCGGAGGTGAAAGAGTTAAAACCCCGCACTACTGGTCAAGGAGGGCTAGTTTACTACTTTGTTAGTAAAGAGGAGAAAGCCTATTTACTACCGATGCGTGTCGCAGGTTTTGCCCAACTGGTAAGGCAAGTTCAAGCAAAAACAGGAATTGATACAACAGATGTTTACCCTTTAGCGCAACCGTGGATGTATTTGATTTTACTGGGGTTCACACTGTTGCTGCTGCTGGTAGATGGTTGGACAATCACCACAGCTATCGGATGACTTCTATGAATCCACTAGCCCAATTACGGCTGGCGCAAGTTAATTTATTGACAAAGCTGAAAATTCAGCATAAAGAAAACCTGCCAGGACACCCGATATTGCAAGATATTTCCTTTGAGGTATATGAAGGCGATCGCATTGCCATTGTTGGACCATCTGGTGCTGGAAAGACTCAGCTATTACGCCTCTTAAATCGCCTAAGTGAACCCACAAGCGGTAAAATTTATCTAGAAAATCAAGAGTATCGTCAAATTCCTGTTTTGCAGCTACGTACCTCTGTGACACTCGTAGCGCAAGAATCTAAGCTGTTGGGAATGACAGTAAAAGAAGCGTTGGCTTATCCACTAGTTTTGCGTGGTTTACCCAAACAAACAATTCAGCAACGCGTGAGTTACTGGATGGAACAGTTGCAAATTCCGAATGATTGGTTAGGGCGGACTGAGGTGCAACTTTCTGTTGGACAAAGACAGTTGGTGGCGATCGCACGTGCTTTAGTTATCCAGCCGAAAATTTTATTATTAGACGAACCAACTTCTGCTTTAGATGTCAGTACGTCTTTCCGTTTATTAGATGTATTAACTCAGCTTACGCAAAGCGATCGTACGACAATTCTGATGGTAAATCAACAGATGGAGCAAGCCCAGAAGTTTTGTACGCATCTGTTACACCTACAGCAAGGTCGGTTGTTAACAAATCAAAAAGCGTCACTTATAGATTGGGATAACTTACGAGAAACTTTAATGCAAGCACAAGCGCAAGAGGATTTTGAATTTTGTTAATTGTTAGTTGTTAAAAATACTCCTGACTCCTAACTCCTAACTCCTGACTCCTGACTCCTGACTCCTGACTCCTGACTCCTGACTCCTAACTCCTGACTCCTAACTCCTAACTCCTAACTAATGACTAACCGTTGAACGTTGATTACTGAATCTCTCTTTAGCAGCTAACTTTATTTGTGACTGTGGAATATTGGTATTTATAATTTCCATATTAAACCTGTATCCGACATTACGGATGGTCTGAATCAAGCTGGGTTGTCTTGGATCAAGTTCAACTTTCTTCCGAAGTGATAGAACGTGGGTATCTATAGTACGTGGATTATCGATCGCGTCTGGCCAAGCACGTCTTAGTAATTCTGACCTAGATAGAGGGGAACCTCCAGCTTGGGCCAAAACGTACAGTAAACTAAATTCTTGAGGTGTTAAGTCGATGAACTCCCCTTGAAAGCGAACACGACGCTGTACTAAATCAATTTGTAGAGCGCCATAATCTAGATATGCTGGTGCAACGGGTGTGCGCTTGCGCCGAATGAGTGCCTCTACCCGTGCCAGAAATTCTTGCATACCGAAAGGTTTGCTGAGGTAATCGTCTGCGCCTGCCTTCAAACCTGCAACGATATCAGCTTCATTACTGCGGGCAGAGAGCATTAAAATTAAAGGCTGCTGCTGACGATGCAACCAATGGCAAAACTCCACGCCATCACTATCAGGTAGATCAGCGTCGAGGATGACCAGTGTTGGTTGATGGCTTAGAAACACTTCCCTTGCTTGATAAATACTTGCTGCTTGATGCACCCTATAGTCAAGTTGTTGTAAGTGCCAGCCTAGCAGCGACCTCAGATGGGGATTTCCCTCAACGATTTCAATACAAACCGAACCCACGGCAACAAGATTCCTTAGCGTGCATGACTTTCAAGGTAGCAAAGCCTATGTCCAAGGTTTTGTAACCCTTGTTACCTCAACGGTCTTCTGTTTGAAATTTACTCATACCAAAGCTACCTAAGTATTAAACTCATGCCTTGCCCAAAGCCGAGTTAGTCATGTTCTTAAATTTTTGTTACAGTTTCTTCAAAATTGTTGTTATAGTTGTTTCAGATGCGTCTAATGACATATTTTACTTTTAACTAGGTGCAATTTACCGAAGCGCTCTGACTAAAAAAGCTATTGTCTATCTGGGGTTTCTGATAGTTTGATCGTGAAAGTACCTCCGTTCGAGCATCAAATAGTGCTCACACCCCCCAGTACAATTCAGCTTTTAGTAAAGATAATTATAAAAATAGCTTACTAAAATCGTCCCATTTCCTGTGTTCTGGAATAGGATTAAGCTATGTTATAGCTGCTTTTGGGTGTTTTCCCAAAGGAGAGTATTTGTTTTGATCTGATGTCAAGCTATGAGCAATTATTTCCATTCCAGCTTGGATAATTTGTAAGAATACATCCGTCAGAATACATCCGTCAGAATTGTTAAGGAATCGAGCGATAACAGTCGCGGTCTAAGAAGAGTTAAGACAGATAGCGAACGCCTATAAATTCTGACTCCTGACTCCTGAATTCTTACGATAATTTACAGTTCTCACACCAAACAGATTTCTAAAGCAGTTATGCTCCAAGACACACAAACCATTCGCTATTACCAAAAACTCACCGACGCCCTCGTCGAGTTATGGAATCGCGGTTATCGGACTGATGATATGCGGATGTTTCTAGATGGCTATTTAGCCGCCCTGCGAAATAGTCACGCCATTGAACCTTTTTTGATCCATCGCTTAGAGGAGGAAGCAACCCGCTATTTATACGATGCATCGAACTTTGAAATGACGCAACCACAGCCAGACTACTATTAATACCCTTGACTCGGTTATTAAGAGTAATCGCTAAGCAACGCAGATGATTCTAGCATATTATCTGCTCCAGTCAACACTGAAATGGTATGATTTTTTGGAGACATTTCTTTGGAGTTAGGAGTTAGGAATAAAATTCCCCACTCCCCACTCCATGAAAAATTGAGCCAGTCCTCTAACTATAAGTCAGAGGACTAGCTCAAACATTAAGCATCCAGCCGCTTTTAATTTGACTTTCTCTCCACCTTCAAACAGACCAAGAGGATACAAAGGAGGAGTTGGTAAACTTAAAAAATGTTACGAAGCTAGAGCAACTTCCACAAGTTGCTGCAATTCGCCTTTCCTGTACATTTCAATTAAGATGTCAGAACCCCCCACGAACTTACCATCGATATACACTTGGGGAATTGTTGGCCAGTTGGAATATTCTTTAATTCCCTGACGGATTTCGGCGTTGTCTAAAACGTCAATAGTCTCAAAGGGTACTCCCAACGTATTGAGAATCTGCACTACGTTGTTGGAAAAACCACACTGGGGCATCAATTTGTTTCCCTTCATGAAAACAAAAATCTTGTTGTTTGTTACCAAATCGTCGATTTGCGCTTTAACTTCTGGTGTCATGGTTTTTTGTCCCTATTCTACATTCATCGTAAAAATTTAACACTGAGCAGTGAAAAGTTAAAATTATGAATTCATAATTCATAATTCATAATTCATAATTCAGAAGGAGTGGATGTTTTTAGTGCCAAGGCATGAATCGCTTCAGTAGACATCGCCTGCTTCAGTGCAGCATAGACTAACTGGTGCTGTTGTACTAGTCCCTTACCTTCAAACTGCGATGAAACCACTGTTACTTGATAGTGGTCACCACCACCAGTCAAGTCTTGTACCTGAATTTGGGCGTCTGGCATTTCCGCCTTGATCATTGCCTCAACCTGCTGCGGACTAATCATCGCAATTTTTGAACGAACAACTTCTCTTCTATTCTAGAGCCGCTAGAGTTCCGTAGACTTGCTCTAAGGGCTGGTTAGTGAAAAACAACTATAACATTGTTTTTGTGTTAGACTAAGGGGGTTGTCTAATCTCGCACATCTGGGAATTCGGGTGTTTCCGATTTTGGAAATACGCCTGGATGGAGGATTAACCCGAATAGGAGTAACAAAAGATATGCCAGTCGTTTCATTGGCTCAAATGATGGAGTCCGGGGTTCACTTTGGACACCAAACCCGCAGGTGGAATCCGAAGATGGCTCCTTATATTTACACCTCCCGCAATGGAGTCCATATCATTGACTTGGTGCAGACTGCCCAGTTAATGGAAGATGCTTATAGCTACATGCGCTCAAATGCAGAATCTGGCAAGAAATTCCTGTTTGTTGGCACTAAGCGACAAGCAGCAGGGATTATAGCCCAAGAAGCTGCCCGTTGCGGTTCTCATTATATCAACCAGCGTTGGTTGGGTGGAATGCTCACCAACTGGACGACGATTAAAACTCGTGTAGATCGGCTCAAAGACTTAGAACGTCGGGAAGAAAGCGGGGCTTTAGATTTATTGCCAAAAAAAGAAGCTTCCATGCTACGTCGGGAAATGGCGAAACTTCAGAAATACCTGGGTGGCATTAAAACTATGCGAAAAGTCCCCGACGTGGTGGTGATTGTAGACCAACGGCGGGAATATAACGCAGTTCAAGAATGCCAAAAACTAGGAATTCCGATAGTGTCCATGTTGGATACAAACTGTGATCCGGATGTAGTCGATATTCCGATTCCAGCAAATGACGACGCCATCCGGTCGATTAAGTTAATCGTAGGTAAGTTGGCGGATGCCATCTATGAAGGTCGTCACGGACAATTGGATGGAGAAGAAGAATACGAAGATTACGACGGTTCTGAGGAAGAATACGAATACGACGAAACTGAGTATACTGACTCGCTAATTCCTGACGATGAGGAAGAAGAATAAGTCGTCAACCAAAATTAATTACACAAAATTCGACCGGAAGCCTTTGTCCATCCTAGAATCTAATGTGTAAAAAGGAGTCAGGAGTCAGGAGTCAGGAGTAAGGGGTCAGAATGCCCTATGCCTGAAATCAGGGTTTTCAGGTAAGGTAAAATTTTCCTCGATCTCCAAGGGTTTAAATCGGGGGCTCTCAACTACTAGTCTAAAGAATACCCAAGGTGTATTCTGGCTCCTGACTCCTGTATTCTTCTGTAAATATTTCTGTCAAATTGCTGAAGAAACAATGAAAATAGGTTCTTCAGAGCTTCTAAGTAAGATAGAAATACTGAAAGTCAGTGAGTCCTGAAAATTGTCAGTCAAGTAGGAATTGAGGCAAAATGGCGGAAATATCTGCGAAAATCGTCCAAGCGCTACGCCAAAAAACTGGTGCTGGCATGATGGACTGCAAAAAGGCACTGCTAGAAAATAGTGGTGACCTGGTGAAATCGGAAGAATGGCTCAGGAAAAAGGGGATCGCCAAAGCTGGGTCAAAAGCAGACCGGGTGGTCGCGGAAGGTCTGGTAGGTAGCTACATTCACACTGGCGGTAGAGTCGGTGTGTTGGTAGAAGTCAACTGCGAGACTGACTTTGTAGCCCGTCGCGAGGAATTCCAAACCTTAGTACGAAATGTTGCCATGCAAGTTGCGGCTTGTCCTAATGTGGAGTACGTTAAGGTATCTGATATCCCTCCTGAAGTCGCTCAGAAAGAAAAAGACATTGAAATGGGACGGGATGACATAGCGAATAAGCCCGATGCAGTTAAAGAAAAAATTGTTCAGGGACGGATTGAGAAACGTCTGAAAGAACTAACTTTGCTGGATCAGCCTTTTATTCGCGATCAAAGTATCACTGTAGAAGAACTGGTTAAGCAATCAGTTGCCCAACTCGGCGAAAACATCCAAATTCGGCGCTTCGTCCGCTTTATCTTAGGAGAAGGCATTGAGAAGCAAGAAACCAACTTTGCTGATGAGGTCGCTGCACAAGTGGGCAGCAAGTAAAATAGTCGTTAGTCATCAGTCAGGAAAAAGAACAAAGGACAAATGACTCTTGTCAAGACAGGTCAAGCATAATCAGGTTGACCTGTCTTTTATTAACAATCAGGATTTTAGTAAATCCTGATTGTTAATTATTTTAAAATATATGGGTACATTTGTACCATATGGTGGACAAACATAAGAAGATATGGCAAGAGCTATAGAGCGAATCGAACGGGACATCTTAGCACTAGAAGAGGCGACACGTGCGATCGCCACAGAACTTCAAAGTGCTGATACCGGTTATTTAACTGCTTTAGGGCAAGCCTTGCGACAGCAGTTAATTCTGGCGACTTATCACCTGTGTACTCAGGGGTATCCCGACAACTTCCTGAGTTTGTCCTTGAATCAGAGGCAACAATTGCAACAAGCCATTCGCAAGTTGGGTCAACAAGCATCTGAAGAGTTGCTAAATCTGAGTATACGTCAGAAGGATGAGGGAGATGAGGGAGATGAGGCGGATGAGGGAGATGAAGGAGATGAGGCGGATGAAGGAGATGAAGGAGATGAAGGAGATGAAGGAGATGAAGGAGATGAGGAGGATGAGCAAATTCATTTTTCTTTCCCTTTTCCTCCGACTAACTTTCCCGACCATACTCCAGATGCAATAAATCACGTCTCGCCAAAACTCCCAACTTCCCTGACCCCCCTGACGTCTTTTTCTCCTACAGAACTAGCGATATGGCAACAGAATTTGGAGAAGGGGACATACAAGATACTGAAAAAGGTTTCTCGCGAAACTAATCTTTTACTGCAAAAAGCTGGGATATTACCAAAAAAATTACCAGAACAGATTTTGGAAGCTGCGGCTGCTGCATCAGAATCATCTGCGGAGGTCATGCCAGGACCACCTAATTTACTAAGTTTGGTCATTGAAATTGAAAATGGGCGGCAATCAGAACATTCCAAGCTGACACAGATCATGGCTATAAACCTACGGCTTGGGGAAATTGAATTTGCCGATGCGGCTCTGTCGTCTCAGCGCAAGCAGATTCGCATAGTCCTAGCTAAACTAAATAAACTAGGACAGGAGTATCAAAAAAAACAACATGAACGGCTAATTGCTGAAGCTGAATCAGCATGGCGGGCTAGTTGGGTTGATGAATTATGAATTATGAATTATGAATTATGAATTATGCGTTATGGACTCCTAACTCCTGACTCCTGAATTCTGAATTCTGACTCCTGACTCCTGACTCCTGACTCCTGACTCCTGAATTCTGACTCCTGACTCCTGAATTCTGACTCCTGACAATGACTAATGACAAACCAGATTGGTTAAGATTGCAGAAAGCCTTGGCAATAGAGGCAGAACAGGGTTTCACTGATTTGGTGGGTAGGCAATACTGCTTCAGTGAGTTTCTCACTCTGACTTTCGGCAAATTCCCCACTGCCTTGCCTAACATTGAACGCCGTCGTTGGCAAGAACTGGCGGCTCAATTTGCTGGCTATCCAAATCTGGGAGTGGAAGACAGACAAAACTTGGTAGCCGAGACTTGCTCTTATCTACATCAACTACAGCAAGTAACTGAAGGGAGAGGAGAGGGAGTGGAGAGTAGAGAATTGGGAGTAGGGGAAATAGGAGGAGAAATAGAAACAGACAAATACACTCCCCACACTCCCCACACTCCCCACACTCTCCCCACTCCCGCCTCTCCCTACTCCCGAATTCAAACATCTCCAATTGTTGCTGAAGTAAGCAAGAGACTGGCTGCCAAAATCGACCAAAAATTGAGTGATTTACCAGAAATAGGTGCCAGAAAAGCTGATAAGTTAGGGCGTCTTGGTTTACACACAGTGCGCGACGTGCTTTTTTACTATCCCCGAGACCACATTGACTATGCGCGTCAGGTGAATATTCAGGAGTTGGAGGCGGGACAGACGGTGACGATCGTGGCAAAGGTGAAGCGTTGTAACTGCTTTACTAGCCCTCGCAACAAAAAATTAACAATTCTAGATTTGGTGCTGCGGGATAAAACAGGTCAAATCAAAATTAGCCGATTTTTCGCTGGTACACGCTTTAGCAGTCGCGCTTGGCAAGAAAGTTTGAAGCGCCAATACCTAGAAGGTGCGATGGTGGCGGCGTGTGGGTTGGTGAAAGAAAGTAAATATGGTCTGGTGTTAGAAGATCCAGAAATTGAAGTTTTGGCAAATCCAGGAGATTCGATAGAATCACTGACTATCGGTCGGGTTGTGCCGATTTATACTTTGACGGAGGGGGTGGGGGCAGACCTAGTTCGACAGGTGGTAACTGCTGTTTTGCCCTCCACTGTCAACCTCAAAGATCCGTTACCGAGTGGTTTACGGACTAAGTATAGTTTGATGGAATTGAAAGATGCGATCGCCAACATCCATTTTCCTTCAGACAGCGCCACCTTGCAAACTGCCCGTCGTCGCCTCGTTTTTGATGAATTTTTCTACCTGCAACTTGGGTTACTTCAGCGTCAGCACAAAGCGCGAGAAATTCAAACGAGCGCTATTCTTGCCCCTAGAGGTGAGCTAGTAGAAAAATTCTATGACATCTTGCCGTTTAAACTTACTGATGCTCAAACTAGAGTCCTCAACGACATTCTCAATGACTTGCAGAAACCCTCACCGATGAATCGTCTTGTGCAAGGGGATGTTGGGTCTGGGAAGACCGTTGTTGCCGTGATTGCCATCCTTACTGCGATTCAATCTGGCTACCAAGCAGCACTGATGGCTCCTACAGAGGTGTTGGCAGAACAGCATTACCGTAAGTTAGTCAGCTGGTTTAACCTCATGCATTTATCAGTAGAATTACTGACTGGATCGACTAAAGTAAGAAAAAGGCGACAAATTCATGCCCAGCTAGAAACTGGTGAATTGCCTCTTTTAGTGGGGACTCATGCCTTAATTCAAGACCCAGTTAATTTTCAACGACTGGGTTTGGTTGTGATTGATGAGCAACATCGCTTTGGGGTTGAACAACGGGCACGGTTGCAGCAAAAAGGCGAGCAACCCCATGTGTTAACTATGACAGCAACTCCCATTCCTCGGACCTTGGCGCTGACAATCCACGGAGATTTGGATGTGAGTCAAATTGATGAGTTACCACCAGGACGGCAAAAGATTCAGACAACAGTCCTATCGGCTCAGGAACGTACTCATGCTTACGATCTTATTAAGCGGGAAATTGCCCAAGGACGGCAAGTTTATGTAGTTTTGCCCTTGGTTGAAGAATCGGAAAAGCTGGAGGTGCGATCGGCGGTGGAGGAGCATCAAAAGTTACAGGAAAGCATTTTCCCTGAGTTTCAGGTCGGGCTGCTTCACGGTCGCATGACTTCAGCCCAAAAGGACGAAGCGATTAGTAAATTTCGTGAGAACCAGACGCAAATCCTAGTTTCTACTACTGTGGTTGAAGTTGGGGTAGATGTGCCAAACGCAACAGTCATGCTCATTGAAAATGCTGAACGCTTTGGCTTATCTCAGTTACACCAACTGCGGGGGCGTGTCGGTCGTGGTGTTGCACAGTCCTACTGTCTGTTGATGAGTAGTTCCAAAAGCCCTGATGCTCAGCAGCGGCTGAAGGTGTTGGAACAGTCGCAAGATGGCTTTTTTATCTCGGAAATGGATATGCGTTTTCGTGGTCCTGGTCAAGTCTTGGGAACTCGTCAATCGGGAGTGCCAGATTTTACGCTAGCAAGTTTAGTGGAGGATGAGGAGATTTTGATTTTAGCACGGCAAGCAGCGGAAAAGGTGATAGAGATGGATGCTACTTTGGAACGTTGGTATTTGATGAAAGAAGAGTTGAAGTATCGGAATGAGCGGTTGATGAGTGGGGCGATTTTGACGTGATTTACCCTGCGGCACGTTAAGAATTTGAAACCGCAGATGAACGCAGATGAATCTGTACCTTGTTCGGATGAGAAGCGTTATAAGTTGGAGCTATTGCTGTTAGTTTAAATCTGGTTTTAAGCCACGGATAACAGCTATTTTTAGGGCTCTTGCTTTACGTATCAAACCATGTCGGTAAACCTGCATAAGTTCATCTAGTTGTCTAACTTCTACGTCATTAAGCTGAGCCTCTTGATTACGCGCTAAAAGGTCACTAAAAACCTCTTGCTGTTCCGGTGTCATTTGTAGCTCACACAAAGCTAACACTTGCTCATCGGGTAGTGATTCTACTGGTAGTTCAGCAATAGTGTAGTCAATCCACTCTATCAGCATATCTTCAAGTTGCCGATGTGTGAAAGCAGCAATTTCTTTTGCTCTTTGCGCCAGCGTTTCAGGAAGTTTCAGAGTTACAATTTCTGTCATTGGCTCTCAGCTTTGCCTTTTACCTCTGATTGTATCCATGATTTGCTGAAATTACTGCCCTTCCACAGAAGTTCCACTCAGCAGCGCAAATTTGATTTACAAGTCTGATTTTACAGACACTGAGAGTAATGAGTGTTGACGGTTGAAGCGATTTTGACAGCTATCAACGGTAGGCTTTCGGCGAGAGATATTATTCGTCTTTATATCTTAAAAAAAAGGTTTTTCTGAGGGAGGTTTAGAATTGCTGGCAGGAGGTATAGGAAAAGATATTGCAAAAAGTATAGACATTGTATTTGGTAAATATCCTCTTGTTAATGTAGTCTATCTTATTGGCAAAACGTTTTTTTGTGGTGATGGTTAAAATTATAAAAAGCTTACCATAGTTTAAAAAAAGAACTATCAAGATGATGCAAACCTGTTAGGTTTAAATTGTGAGGAGTATCATACTTTCTCGACGTTTTCACTAACAGGCGACAAATAGCCAAATTTGCACGATAATGGTTTTAAAAATCTCCGTACCTTCAAGAATTCAATAATTCTCGAATATCCTTCAAATCATTTAGATATTGACTGAGTTTTTCTTTCGCTCTCTTAAGAGAATCAATAATATCCGGTGCTTGCGCTTCTTTCTGTTCTCTGTCTTTTAATAAATTATCAAGTTCGGACTGGAACCTGTTGATGTAATGATTGATTTGGCTCTCTGCACTTCTAAAGTCATCTTTAATCTGCTGTTCAATGACTCTTTGTAGTAATTGTTTATTTATCGGTATTTGCGCATCTATTACTTGTATAATCCGTTTGGATACCTGTCTTAAATCTACTTCGTAAAAAGAGTGAGTCTCTTCTACTGGTACAGTTATTTCATAGGATTTATCTGAACTACAACAACTGCTCTTTTTTCTTGTTTCTTTGCGATATCTTGTGTAAACTTCTTGTTGATAACGAACTTGTGCATCAATACCTTTAAAATCAAAAGATGCAAATTGTATAGGGTTGATATTCAATTCAATCTCAAGAGCATCTCCCAGGTAACTAGATAATTCATTAGATATTTCTTGAATCTTCTCCTGGATTCTTTGCTTTAACTTCTCTCTAAGTTTTGTACCTTCTCTAACCAAACTGTCATGAGTATCTAACCACCAAGTTTGGATATGGGGAGTACAGAAATCATTGATTTGTTTTGAAAGCTTCTCTGCATCGGTTTTGTAACTGAATTTGAAAACATATGGATCAGAAGAAGATAAATTATTGTCATTAAAAGCTTCTGGAACAGAAACTTTTAAGTTATCTTTCAGAGAAGAACGTACTTTAAACGCTGCTTGACCCAGTTTTACAAGTGCCTTTGCAAAATTTCCAAACACAGGGATAAAATCTAAAATACCTGTAATTGCATCGCCAAAAATTTCTACAGGATTACTGTCCGGGATTTTAACGACTGAGTGTTGAGTAAAGTTTCTCTGAGATTGTATTAGTTGCTTAGAGCGTGATTTAGCTATTTGGTCAATCTCTTCTTGAATTGCTGATTTAGCTGCATTAGCAAAAGAGTCTACACCTTTATTAAATCCTTTAATCAAAAACTTTTTTTGTTCTTCGATCTCAGTTTTGAATGATTTAACTCGCTTTTGAGCAGACTTAACCCGCTCTTTATATTCTTCCACCCTTTGCTTTAATGTGCTAATTTCCATTTCCCAGCCACTAATGCGGGTGTTGAGAGTATCCTCAATAGCTGTAGTAGCTTTTTTCAGTTTCTCTAATACATCATCCAGAAGATTCCAACCAGCTTCTTTAATAAGACGTTGAAATATTGCTTCTTGGATCGCTATAATGCCACTATCCTCAATAGCTCGAACTGCAATT
Organism: uncultured cyanobacterium; assembly: GCA_903903925.1. Taxonomy (GTDB): domain Bacteria; phylum Cyanobacteriota; class Cyanobacteriia; order Cyanobacteriales; family Nostocaceae; genus Stigonema. The sequence continues at coordinate 12,698 of CAIVAU010000116.1, read as the reverse complement.
TTCTCGGGTTTAGGAATCACTAAATCACCATCTTCATTTTCTCTCGCATATCTGGCTATAAAGAATTTCTGAAAGTCTTTTTTTTGTTGTTCAGTCGCTATCCCTTTCTGAATAGACTTTGCATAAAGTCCCTGCAGGGCGCTTACTGGATAAATTAATGGCTCCGGAAAGCCAAATGCTTCTAAATCCGTTTTCAAGGAGCTAATTGTTTCAGAAATTTCTGGATCTTTCTCAGACCGCAAATCAACCTGATTAAGTATAAAATAAATTCTAGCTTTACTTTCTTCTAAAAGTTCCTTACGATTTTCGGTGATTGACTTGAATAGTTCGTTAACTGCATTATCCTTGAAAGAACGATAGTTTAAAACGAACAATACAGCATTACAATTTCTCAGCGCCTCTAAAGTAGACTGTTTAAGTTTGAGAGCATCAACAGACATGGACTTCCATTCATTTGGACCAGGAGTATCAAGTAATCTTAACCCAGCAAGAGATGATAAACCACTGATGGCTTCAATGGGATATCTTAATTCAAAACTTGTCGGAAATTCTTTATGGGAATTTTTATCACTCCGGAATTCACGAGTACGTTCTAAAAATTTTTGCTGAATTTCGATTAAACTACCTTTAGCTAAACTAATTGGCTTTTTTTGTCCTTCTCTATACTCTAGTAATTCGGGAATATCACTTTCATGAATGTGAGAAATATCTGTACGGCAAACTGTACAAGCTGCTGTTTCACTAGCAAGAATTTCAGCACCAATAATTGCATTTAAAAATGTACTTTTTCCGGCTTTCATTGGGGCCACGACAGCAACTTCATAACGTTGTTCTTTTAAAGCAGATAGGGCTGTGCTGATATCATTTTCTACATCTTGTAGACTTTTAGTATCATCCCCTTCGGAAAGCTTTTCATTTCTAAAATCTTGTAAATATTTGAGAATATTCTGACCAACTTCACCTATTTTTAGGTAGGTTTTTTGAAAATTTTTTGATGACATACTTTAGCTCCTGAAACTTAATTTGGACTGAAAGGCAATTTTTGCGCCTCAGATGACGCCTATAAGAAGCCCAAGCTTAGTGTTCCCAGAAACCATATCAAACTTTAGGTAAGTGCAAAGTACTCCTGTCCCCTAGCGGAATGTAGATGTAACTTGATATTACAACGGCTTCAGTCTCTGACCCTTGCAACTCTTGAAGACGTAATTACCCTTCGGTGCATCCCCTCTATAGTTCATTAGTTCTACCAAGGATATTCCCGTAGTAGTAAAGTGACAGGACTTATTCCCCTAACTGACAATTATCATTCTCACTAGATTTTCTTTATCATCCCTTGGAGATATTGACAAAAGTGATTTATGAATATAAAAAAGGAGGGTACGGAACGCTTTTATATGCCTGGAATATTTAGGGAAGGTCTAGGTTTTTCGGGTACAGGTGCGCGTCCTAGAGTGCTGGCTTTAAAGCGCAAGGTTTTAGGAAGAGGAATTGTGTAAGTCTCTTTTTTAAGAAAAATTGACGACGACCAAATACAATTTAGTTAAGCACGAATGCAGAAACCGGGTCTTCCTAAATTTCCCTAATTAAATTTTGTAACTCAACTAAATCGGGATATTGGTTGATATTAATTTGACTCAGCGCCCAATCAAAAAAAGTATCCAGAGCTATATATTGAGATTTTTGTCGCTGCATAGCTTTTTGAATATCCTTACCATGAAACCAGATCAAATACTGCTTCTGCGTCCAAAAGCCTTTTTGAGCAAACTGTTGTTGGTATACAGCAAGACTTTGCTCAAATCTATTTTGTGTGACTGTTTCCATAGCTTGTTGAAACTGGTTAATTAGTTCTACAGCTTGAGTCTGACAGTCAGGTAGAGTTAGTGAGGTCGGAAGCGTACCACTACCACCTGTCCATGTTGTTTTGAGTTGGTGTCGAGTTGTACTTGATTGCAGCAAATCAGCCAAAGCCCATCTTACTGATTGGTAATCTTGTATGCTTCTTGCAGCATCTTCAATCCATGCTGAAATTATTTCAATCCCAGGTGAATTTCCATGTCCCCATTTAGAAGTAGGATTGTTTACTTTCTCTGTATATTTTGTGACCCAGTAATTATGGATTAAATCGGCATTTAATAAATAATTTTCGACACAAGAACGATGGGTGAGTAACATAGAGTTGAGTCGAATTAATTGCATGTTATCAGTTGGTTTAGCATCAAAATCGCGATCGCAAAAAATTATATATTGCTGATTTCTTGAGCTATCTCTTGAAAAGTAACCCTGAGCAAAAACCGATAACGTAAATTTACCACCAGACGGAACAATGGTAGGTTTATTTGTTAAAAGGTTATCGACAATTTTGTTAAGTAGTTTAACATCTAAACTTGTTTGTTTGCCCTCACAGAAAATAACTTTGCCGCTAACGACGCTCACAATTACACCTCTAGCCGCTGAATATATGCTTCTGGTACTAGCTGTTCTATATAATCAGAGTGAGTTGTAATGATAAACTGATTATTTGTGCCTAACTTGGGCAAAGCTCTAAGCAATGCCTGTTGCATTGGTGGATGTAGGTGCAATTCAATTTCATCGATCAAAATGACAGAGTTGTGAATATTCCAACTAGCAAAGTCTATGAGCATTGGGAAAATAGCACGTTCACCGGCGGACATCTCAGAAATTTCATACTGGTTTTTACCATCGTATAAATAAAACCAGGGTTCGCTCAAGATATCGTCCACATTCTCTCGGAGAATTGGACCTTCAAAACTGCGTTCTGGAAAGACTACTTTGTAATCGCGTTCAATTTCGGCGTATAAGTCCTTTTGTCCTGGGCGTAGCGAAATTTTACCTGTTTCTACACCTTGATGGAATTGTCGCCACTTAGAAAGGCGATCGCGCAAAAGGTCTTCTGTGATTTCTAGTTTGCGCTCTGGGTCTTCAGCCGTTAAGCTAGTTGAAGTTCTCTGTTCTGTGTACCAAAGAATTGTACCCACTCGTTCAAATACTTGAAATCCTTCAGCACGGAGTAATTGTTTAGCGTATTCTCGCCCTTTAAATTGAAATAATTCAGCAGCACTCTCTGCTTGAACACGCCCATTTCGCCATTTAAGAGTAACAATATGCTGAGCAGCAGGAGGCTGCAAATCACGACCCATCTGTTGTAATTTCTTTTGAAAATCTGATACAGCTTGGAGTTCACCAGAGGAGAACTGCACCTTGAGAGTCACCTCGGGCTCAAATCCTCCCCAGTTACTACCAAGTAATTCATAGTTAAATCCTGCCCATTCCAAATCGGAGGGTTCTTTTAATCGTCCGGTTGCTGTGCCGAGAGTTGCGGCGATCGCTTGCAAAAGACTTGTTTTTCCAGCACCGTTCATTCCGATGAGAACAATAATATCTCGTGCTAACCCAGTTTCTGGATCTGTGAAATCAAATAAATCTGAAGATCGGAATTTCTTAAAATATCTTAGCTGTAGGGATTGAACTTTCATAAGCTAGGCTATCCTCGTCCCTGTAGTTTAGCAGGAAAGTGTAGTCGGAGGGGATGTCACTCCAGCCATGAGTCTCTATTGGCTGGACAAGCGCGAATGAGAAAGTGACTTTTTTACAAAAAAAGTGTAAGCTAAGTGTAGATTGATGTATTTCAACAAAAGTAGGAAACTCTACTTCAATTATGAAAGTCAAGCGTTCTAGAAGCAAAAGTTTATCTCGCATTTTTGTATCCCGTTCAGGACGTTAGTATTCTATTGATCCCTAGTAATTAAGACGCCAAATCTGGCAAGCTGACTTAGCCATCTTCTTTTGCCTTTCTTCAATCTGTTTCGGACCCCAAACTGAATAATTTAAAATTTCTTTTGTGATCTCCAACTTTGAGTGAGAAAAGGCATTGGCACATTTATCTTGAAAAGAGGTATTTCCTAACTTACGGTTAACTGATGAATCTAGCAGCGTCATATTACCGAGCCGATAAACGTATTGGTTTGGATCGGTCTTGGAAAATTCTATCAGCCAGGTTTCACTTGGTTTTTGGGGGAGAATATGTTCTAAATTCAATTCTGTTGCGTTCGGATTTTCAACCAATTCTTTGCTACCCATGTTGTGACTGTTAATCTCACTCAGAATGTAGCGTGCTAACTTTGCATTATTTGCTGTCAGAGTCTTCTCCGCAAAAGCTCTTTCAAATTCTTTATCGCTCAGATAAAATTCTTTCAACTGATCGAAAATAGCTTTAGCAAATACTGGCTGCTGTTCTCGAATATATTTAGCAGTCGTACTATAAGCAGATTCAAGCTTGTTAGGATTTAATCCACAAATGACATTATAGCGGAATGACAGAATAACTATCATTCTCAAAACCTTAGAAAACAGATCATCTGATAAGCTTTCCTTTGCAGCTAGTAGAACGGAGTAACATTGACTTAGTTTAAAAAGACCAAGCCGATCAATATCCTTTTTTAAGTCTAAGTTGTATGAATCCCAAAGTGGATTTTGAGAGTTCTCTAATGCGCCATAAATCTCAACAGCATTCCGCAATTCGTTGACAAAATCAAACACCTGAGATGAATTTTTTACTTCCGTTGCAATTTTACGGTATAAATCTTTTTCAGTGACATGACCATATTTTGATAACCAGTAGTAACGAATGAACTTTGTTAACTCAAATCTATCTGCTAAGAGATTAATTTCTCCCCATTTTCTTTGAACTTCTTTTATTCTTTCAGACGCTCTTGAAAATAGATAGTTTTTAAGTAGGTCTGCAACAGACAATTCTAAGCCTCTATCATTCAAAGTTTCAAAAATTAGGTAAGAGTTAGCTTCATCTGCCACTGATATTAAAATTGATACCAATTGATCTCTGATGCACTCTTCAAGTTCAATTAAAACTTCTACAGAATCTCCAAACTTTTGCATGCGCTTTTCAATTCTTTGGTATAATAGTAAGTAGGCATCAATTATTAATTTGTTTGATTTGTCAATATTTTTCTTTTTAGATAGCTCGCGTAAGAAACTTATTGTTCGGGATTCAACAATATTTTCCTGATAAAACTGATTGTTTCTTTCGTTGAGAATTAGCTTTGATTCTGTCTTACGAGTCCGCAGATTTAATGAGCCTAAATACTTTTGTGAAATTGTCTGAGCCAATTGCTCATCTCCTCTTTCCTTCGCTAGATTCCTGAGGACACACATCAATATTGAAATTGTTGTGACACGCTGTTGTCCATCTATCAACATCAGTTCAGGCTTTTTGGAGTTGTTTACAACAACTGCGCCAATAAAGTGTTCACTACGTTTCTCATCCAGGGTCTCAGTGATGTCATCCCAAAGCTGATCAACTTGTGCTTCTGTCCATGAATAATCTCTTTGGAAGCTAGGCACTGTGTAAGAGTTGTTACCTGTAAGTAATTCACCAAAGCTCATTAATCGGCTATCAATACTGGATGTCGGCATTTGAAAATCCTGCAAATTTATCAAATATACATAGTATCTAAGTAAGAGATTAACAAACATGCCTCATAATATTTTTAGCCTCGTTAAGTAGAATAGAAGCTAGTCTAAGTATCTCTAGAAACTAGTTACAGTATAAACGCACTAAATCTAACATGAAACTTAATGTAACATACTTTCAAGCTAATATCGCGATCTCAACGTTCACAGCATCCTTGCCTAGTTAAGAAAATTTAGCTGAGACACCGTTAGATTTTTCACATGCTACTGATTTAGCTATTTGACCTCGTAAGCTAGAGGGATGAAATGTAGAGACGTTGCATGCAACGTCTCTACAAAGCAGAGTACATCAGCTACAAGTTCTACATCCACATCCTCTAACGAAGAATCAGCAACTGCTGTGACCATTGCAATCGCCGGTTTCTCAAAGAAACAGGGTTTCTGGCACCTCACTGGCATTTCAAGAATCCAAAACCTACGCAGTATTGGATAAACTCGTAGTTACTTAAGTTGTAAGTAGCGTAATGGTAATTCCGTTTACAGATAGAGAAATAGAGAGGGCTTGGCGAGAGAATTGGTCTGCTTGTTGTAAAACACCACGAACTAACGCTCATCGGTTACTCTTATTTTATGCAGTAGAATGTGGCTTGAAAGCAGTTTTGATGCGGAGACAGGAGATAAATCGTTCTGATTTATGCTCAGAGATTTCTGACTGCCAACATAATATAAACAAGCTACTAGATTGTTTGACTGCTGGAGAAGAGTGGAAATTGCCAGCAGATCTCAAGATGAAGCCTATCAAAGGAAAGAGTCGTAAAAATGATGAAAGAAAATTTACGCCTGGTGAAGTTAACCAAATGTGGCGTTATGGTGGATGTTGTGAGAATATAACAGACCAAGATTTAGAAAAGAAATTGTTAGAAATAGTAAAATGGATAGAAGGAGAACTTAGAAGACCATGAAATCTTTGAGGTTACTGACATGGCTGGATGTTAGACGAACGATTAGCCGTAAGACTAATTATGGCAGTAAGCTACCAGATGGAGTCGTGAGAATTCGTTGTTTTTCTGATGCGTTGGAAATTGGTCTTCGTAGCGAAGATAATAAAGAGAATGCCGCAAATTCTTTAAAAGAATGGTTTGGTGATTGGTATCAGAAAGATCTGTCAGTCATCCAACTTGATCTTGGTGACGCTACACTGCCAGTGGAATTTCTACCAGGAGAGGAACGAGGCACAACTGATATTTCTGTGCGTCCTTTTTGGGAAGAAATTGCTTATATTGGGAGTGACTTAGAAACGGAAATCGTAACATCAATAGTTCAGCTTCCAGAACCCTATACTGAAAAGCCTAATTTAATTGCCTTCTACTCTTTTAAAGGTGGTGTGGGAAGAACATTAAATTTAGTAGCGCATCTTTTTGCTTTGCTAGATAGATCTCAAGAGATAGATAAGTCTATAAGTATATTAGTTATAGATGCTGACTTAGAAGCTCCTGGTCTCACCTACTGGAATCGCTTAGAAAAGCAGCAACCAGCAGTTTCATTCATTGATTTTCTAGAATCTTACCACTACCCTCCGATTGAAAGAGAAGAAACACTTTCATTATTTGCTAGGGAAGTTCAAAAATCTGCCAGACATGAAGGAAAATCAACCGTCTATTTTTTACCAGCATGTATAGCTGATGAGCAGCTACTAGATACACCTGTTCTGCCTGAGCAGTTAGTTAAAAGTCCAGATGGAGCTTGGGAATGTGGCAATGCTATTCATAGTTTAGGTAAAGCTGTTGGTGCTGACTATGTCTTGATTGATTTAAGAGCAGGATTGAGCGAAATATCTAGTCCTATAATTTTTGATCCAAGAATTCAACGTTTTATTGTGACAACAATCACTCTTGCATCTGTAGCAGGTACAAGTTTTGTCCTTCAGCAAATTGGTAGAGTTGCACCACCCGAAGCAAAAGTCGGTGATCAAAGTTATCATGATCCGTCTTTGGTAATTACTATGTTACTGCCTGATAAAGAAGGGAAACCTCCGCGAGAGTTTACAGATGCATATGAGCAATTTGAAGCTGCTTATGTACAGACAGAAGAAGACGATCTATCTTCCACAAGATTAAAAAAAGAAGAAACTTATTTTGCTAGTGAATTACTTGCTGTTAATAGCTGGGAAGAAGCACGCATAAAACTAAATTCAACTTCAGTAATGAAGATTGCTAGAGATTGGGCTGAGAGTCAGTTACCAATAACTACGACTCAGCAATCATCATCAAAAATTGAGGAAGAACCCAAACGACTTGAAGAGGTTCACCGACTCAGAGATTTGTGTCAGCAATATGAATGTGCTGAGGAGGGTAAAGGGGAAGATTTGTTAGTGACTGAAGCATTGAAAAACTTAGCGGCTAATTTCCAAGATGAACTACCTTGTGTAGTATGTATTGGAGCAAAAGGAGCAGGAAAAACTTTTAACTATATTCATTTGTCACGGTTTAAATACTGGGAAAGATTTTTGCGCCGTGTTGATCAAATAGGGCTGGAATCAGATAAAACAGCATATATATTTCCCCTGTTGCAATCAGGAACACTCAAGGACAATGCTAGAAATGTCATCAATGAAGCCAGAAGTGAGGTGAGAACAGCTTTAGGTAATGGCGTTACTGAATTTATACCTTCAGAGTGTGTGGACAGAATTAAAAGAGCTATTTCGGAGGGAAAGTGGAGTGAACCGGAATGGACACAATTCTGGATTAATGAAATTGCTCGTGCAATAGGTATTAATATAGACCAGCAGCCAAGCCTTGCTAGTATAAATCGTAAATTGAAAGATAGATCATTACGCATTATCTTTCTATTTGATGGTTTAGAGGATATTTTTTTCAAAATTGCATCGAGTAGTCAAGAGAAGACAGCTTTAAAGTCTTTGATTGATGATTTGCCTAACAAGCTGTCGGAAATTAGGCAGTCCAATCTTGGCGTGATCATTTTCCTGCGTCGCGATTTTCTGCGTTATGCGAAAGAGCAAAATTTGAAACAATTTGAAAATCTTTACCGTTCTTATGATTTATCTTGGAATCACGATTCTTTTCTCAGATTAGTTTTTTGGATTTGTAGTCAAGCTAAAGTTATCGATGCAGAGCAAGTAAGTATCGACAGTTTGAGTAAAGAAAATTTTATAGATAGATTGGAAAAGCTTTGGGGTAAAATACTGGGGACGGATAAGTCTAAAGAAGCCTATACAGCTTCTTGGGTATTTGCAGCTTTGACAGATTTTAACGGTAGGCTTCAGGCGAGAGATATTGTTCGTTTCTTATACCATGCAGCAAAGATAACAGCAGATAGAACTAAAGAATTACAATTTGAAAAGTGGTCTACAAATCGCCTTTTACCTCCTCAAGCCATCCGTCGAGCCCTTGAACCGTGTAGTAAGAAGAAAGTTGACGAAGCAAAAGAGGAATATCCAGCTTTTAAAACATGGGTTGATGAGACATTACCCAATTACCCTCCTGCTGAAAGGCGAATTCCTTTTGCTGGGGAACAATTTGGCATTGATCCGCAAATTGCCAGAACGCTAGAGGAAATGGGAGTGATTTATGAAGATAAAGAAAAAGAGGATACGGAACGCTTTTATATGCCTGAAATATTTAGGGAAGGTCTAGGTTTTTCGGGTACAGGTGCGCGTCCTAGAGTCTTGGCTTTGAAGCGCAAGGTCTTAGGAAGAGGAATTGTGTGACCTATGACTAAAAATAAGTTTGTTTATATAAATTATGCTAATAATCTGGTGACTACTCACTTATTGTATTGGCCAAATAAAATCCAAGATTATTTGATTGATTTTTATGGTGATAATCGAGTTTTACAGAAGGATTGCTTTCCAAGAGAATCCAGATGGTTCGAGGGGAAAGAGCGCTACAATTTTTAGAGGACTATCTCAGACGTTGGAGGTAAAAGTGGTGCAGGAAGAAGTTAATACTCAAATTCCAGAAGTAGAAGAACTAGAAAGTAGTCCTTGTACTGGAAGAGAAATATCGCCTGAAGATGCACTACAGGTGTTCGATTGCTATTTAAGTGGTGAATACCTCATTAGGAACTTAGAAATAGTGCGAAAAAGAAAACAGAAAGCATTAGAAGAACTTGGTCATTTAGAAACAGCAGAAAAAAGAATTATCGAGAGAATAATCAAGCAGAAAATTGATCTAAAATCATAGCCACATCGTCAACAATTTATGATAATATTCCTCTACCAAAACAGCGTATTCACAGAAAGTCAACTTGGGTGCTATCTGTATCAGGCTTTGTTTGCCCCTTCAGGCGATCGCACTCTCAATGTCAATATACTCAGCACCGAAGCCATCGCTCAAAGCTCACCAGCGTCGTTGAGCGCTTTTGGGGAATGGGCGTTGCATAAATTTGCAGCTTCTTCAATCACACCTCTAGCCGCTTAATATATTGTAAATACGCCTGGTGAAGTTAAGCAAATGTGGCGTTATGGTGGATGTTGAGTGACTTTTTTACAAAAAAAGTGTAAGCTAAGTGTAGATTGATATATTTCAATAAAAGTAGGAAACTCTACTTAAATTATGAAAGTCAAGCGTTCCAAAAGCAAAACGTTATCTCGGATTATTGTATCTCGTTCAGGACGTTATTTAATTCCTTGTCAGGAAACCTTGCGCAGAAAAGAACTTGTATCGCGGATTGTTGGGAGTAAAAAAACTCACAATAACTCGGTGGCAGATTTTCTTGATTTTTTGGACAGAGATATAGAAGCCAATCCAAACAATGTCCAAGAATTGCCTGAAGATTTATTTTATCGAGCCGCCATTCTTACTAAAGATATAGAAGCTGATCTTGATGAAGAACTACCTGAAGATTTTATGTTCTTATGAAAATTAATGGGTGGACACTAAAGTTTCACCCTGTTTTTTCTGAACAATATAAGAAGCTAATTGATGATGTTGAGAAGCTTAAAACAAAAGACCCAGAAAAATATGGATCTTCTCCAGTTGCAAAGCTTCTTGCAAACATTCAAAAACTTATTTATGAAGTCATTCCAAATAATCCAGCTTCTGATGAGTTTCAACAGGGTAATACGTTAGGAAAAACTAGACGGCATTGGTTTCGTGCAAAGTTTAACAGAAGATTTAGATTATTTTTTCGTTTTAGAACTACTGAAAAAATAATTATTTACTGTTGGGTAAATGATGAGAATACCTTGCGGCAGAGTGGAGCGAAAACAGATCCGTATCAAGTATTTACAAAAATGCTTAACAAAGGCAATCCCCCAGATAGTTGGGAAGAACTTTTAAAACACTCAACAGATATAAATGATAAAACAACATCAAAAGACAGTATAGAGATTTGTTCAGAAGAAATCTGAAAACGATGCAAAGTAAGCTCCTACCATTGCATCTTCCAGGTATTCCGTATACTCTACGGAAGCATCTGGCAGATTGTTGACGATCGCTCAGACGGAACAATGGTAGGTTTATTTGTTAAAAGGTTGTCAACAATTTTGTTAAGTAGTTTAACATCTAAACTTGTTTGTTTGCCCTCACAGAAAATAACTTTGCCGCTAACGACGCTCACAATTACACCTCTAGCCGCTTAATATATGCTTCTGGCACTAGCTGTTCTACATACAGCGCTTCAGAATATTGAAGCAAGAACCCATTTGGTCAGTTTTACGCCTGAGGGATGGCATGAAGAATATAACATTGAATGTCGTTTTGGCTGGACAAGCGCAAAGCCGATTTAGAAATGTAGAGACGTTGCGTGCAACGTCTCTACAAAGCAAATTAATTGAACTCGATAGTATCTACAAATTCCAAAATCTTTTGCTTGATTCCCTCGGCTTCTGCGCTAGGAGAACTGGGAGAGTCCCCATCAAAAAAGCTGCGTTGGCTGCTGATTATATATAAATAATCACCTTCCGTAAAAGCGATCACCCCTCGGTAAGCGTTCAACCTGCTAGCAGTGCCATTATTCCCTGTTTTAGAAATTGTAGAACCTTCAGGCATATTAACTAATGCAAAGAAAGCTCCTGCCAGTGCATCTTCCAGGTATTCTGTATACTCTACGGAAGCATCTGGCAGATTGTTAACGATCGCTTGAGGTATATACTTATTTAAGAGAATTGAGCGCAGATATTCTTCCTGTCCAAGGGAGTGCAGATCCTGCTCCTGTTCAGTGGGGATAGGATAATAATCAATTCTCAGCAAAGTGCCAAAATCATCAGAAAAACCTACCACCCCTTCCTGAGTTTGAACCCTACCACCGTGCTGAGGGTCAACCGGAATTGGGACGATAAAGTTACCTAAGGGTGACTCATACACTTCCAAGTCATCGCTTTCCTCTAGGACTATTTCATCTTCATCGTCGTCTTCTGCGAATTCATCTTCTGCTTCTTCAAAAGCAGCTATGACCTCGTCCAGAATTTCCTTTGCGTCTTCATCCTTGATTTCCAAAGCTTCCTGTAGCTTTTTCAGCAAAGTCATTTTCCCTTTGGGAATTTGCAGTTCTTCTTCGTCTACAAGTACGCTTACCCCTGCTGCATAAGCATCTCGCACGAGATCTTCTGCCAGCGATTCATTAGCGGTGTTGAACAGTGCGCCGAGTCCTTCATCCTCAGCAATAACTAGGAGTCGATCAACCATTTCTAACAAATCGTCATCTGAGTATTCTTCAAATACCTCGAATCCCCAGAGTACATCAGCTACAAGTTCTACATCCACATCCTCTAACGAAGAATCAGCAACTGCTGTGACAACTGCGATCGCCGCTATCCCTTCTTCTGGACTCAGTGATTCTTCTAAAGACTTTTCTGAACTAAAAATCTTGTCGTACTTGCCCATGATTGCTCCCTCTGTAATTGAGTTAAGAGTGATAATAAACGGATTGTGCCCATGGGTAGTTTAGCAATGCAATATAGACCATCGTCAAAAGTTTAAAGTTCAAAGTTTTGTTAAACATTAACTTTTAATACTTGACTAATGGAGCAAGCCTTGCTGCAATCTGCTAAGATTACACAAACTCCCAATTTACCCTATTCTTAAAAAGCGCTTTACAAGATGCGCTTAGCAATGTCTAAAGGAAAAATGCGGAGCAGTGTGACCTTGGGGAAAGTTAACACTAATATTTTCATAAGTCTAATTACCACTTTTTCAGCAGTTCAATACGAGACAAACAACTTTGATATAGAAGCAGCGTTTAGGTGATTGCCTTTCAAGAAACAAGAGGGAGCAGGGAGCAGGGAATAG
>CAIVAU010000115.1 GCA_903903925.1 uncultured cyanobacterium | reverse complement strand
CGATATCTGGCTCCATAGTGGCTCCATAGTTCAGCAGAAGTTGAGCAATCTCCCGCTGCTTCCTGTAAGCTGCTAGGTATAAGGGAGTGCAACCATCTTTCGTCCTCGCGTCGATCTGCGCTTCATGGGTAATCAGGAATTCTACTATATCCCTATGTCCCTTGAGAGATGCCACATGCAGGGGAGTATGTCCCTCATCATCGACAACATGGACGCTTGTACCACTGGCAATCAGTTGCTCGACAACGTCTTTGTATCCATCATAAGCTGCTACTATTAAAGCTGGATTTTTTTTCGCCGGATTGTACATATTACTTGATGAGCATAGCTACTATGTTTACAAAGAATCTTGCCACCTTCATTCTTAGTTTAGAGAAGTTCGTTTGGATACTAAACCTCGAATGGTTGAATTGCAAGATATTCCAGTTTAATCATTTGAAACATCAAGAGCCAATGGATAGGCAGTTGTAATATAGTGATCTGTGACATATCCTTCAATTGTTATTGATTCACCCTCTATTGATGGGTTGCGTACTAATGCAGACCACATGCCATTGGCAGGACAGTTAGATTCGACATATGCCTCACCAATGAGCTTTAGGACATCAGAATCCAGGAGAGACAATGGGAAGAAAGACGATGTTTTGGTTCCCAAACTTTTTTGCTCTGGAATTCCAAATGTTGCTATGAAAGGCTCGTATTCTGCTACATACTTAGGAGGATCTTCTACCCAATAGTATCCTGGCCCTTCTGCTGACTGATCAGCACGTGCTGTAGAGTGGAATCCGGTTATTCTACCATTATTAACTTCAGGGAAAAAGATGTGATGCTCATTTATTGTATAACGACAATCTGGCTGTGGAGTTGGAGTAGGTATGGGACTAGGTGAAGGAGTAGGTGTGGGACTCGGTGTGGGACTAGGTGAGCCGCCCCTTCCGGTAGGTGCCGAAGGACTAGGAGACGGAGTGGGCGAAGGACTCGGTGTGGGACTCGGTGTGGGACTCGGTGTGGGAGTAGGAGAAGGAATATAGTTAGGATTTGGAATTGTGAATGAATTAGATGATTGATAAGTCCAGGAACCATCCGAATTCTGAACAAAAGCCCCAGATGTCCCAGTTCCAACAATAGTTAAACTAGGGTCTTTTGTATCACTAGTTAAAGATTGAGTCGAAGTCTCAGTATTGTTGCTTTTATAATCAGATGGAGTCAGCAAAGCGACGGCGGAATTACGAGAAGCAGAATCCCACTGGTTCCAAGAAAGTATAGAGGTAGGAGCAACTTTGACAGTACAAGAATGAACATCAGAGTAAGTATAAGCATTACTGTTGTTCTCACGTTGCCAAAGAACAGTAGTACCTAAAGAATTAGTAAGATAAATTGAACCACCACTAATAGAAGTGGTAACACCTGAGCAAGTTCCAGCAACGTTACCATCGTATCCAGCATCAGGATTATAGTTAGGATATTGCTGAGATTTATTTCCAACAACAACATAAACAGTTCCTGAGCTACCACAAACAGAAGCAGTAGGATTTGCAGCACAATATCTTTGCTGAGCAATATTCTGCAAACTCTGAATATTAGAAGATGTCAAACCAGCAACAACAAGACCAGCAGCCCCAACACCAATATAAGCCGGGCCAGCAAAGTCACCAAAGGTAGTCGCACCAGTTTCAGAAATAATTGCTGAAGCCGTCAAGGAAGCTCCTACCGAAAGAGCAGCAACTGTAGAAGCCTCATAAGCAGCTAGCTCAGCACCTGCCGGAGTATCTAAACTACTGAACATTCCATAGGTAGGTTGAGGAAATAAAAGGTTAACAGAAAGAAAAAAGAAAGCAGCTATCGCCGCAAAAAGTCTAATGAGAAACAAACGACGTTGCCGCATTTAATGCACCTCAAAAAGTTAACCTTAAATTAACCTTTTCAAGATCGCTTCAATTAAATTCTCTTAGGTATTTTTTGAGTAAAATATAATGAGGTTAGGGTAAAGTTTCTCTTCATTTACCCTTTAAAGTGTTTCGAGGGATTAACGACATTTGGCGAAATTCAAAACAAGCCAACTACAAACTCATCCAGGTCACTTCGCTTAACCTTTTTGCTTATATTCGCAGCGTCTCCGCGCTTGTGAAGGGAGGTGTGTGGAGTTGTCACCATAAGATTTTGTTTAAGCTTCGCAATTTCTGAATCATCAAAATTTCCTATCCCAGCAGACAATCATTAAAATATAGTATAAAATAGAACACTTATTTCCTCTAAGAATGACTTAATTTGAGGGTATCGAACTGTGCAAGCTGCTCTGGTCGTAATTTTAACAGTTTTTGTCGGATTGTTGGTGGTGTTAGAAATAGGATTGCGCACAGTCGGCTTTGGCAATCCTCTGATTTACGTTGCAGATGAGCAGATTGGTTATTTATTAGCCCCCAACCAGCGCACTCGCCGTTTTGGTAATCGGATCAAGGTTAATGAGTATTCAATGCGAGGTGAGCCAATCCAAAAGACACCCTTATCTTCTACCCTGCGAGTACTCCTTTTAGGAGATTCTATCGCTAATGGTGGCTGGTGGACTGATCAGGCTAAGACAATTTCTAGCTTGATGGCGCAGGAATTGAGTGCAGCAATAAAAAGTAAATTTACGGAAGCAGAAGTACTCAATGCTTCAGCCAACTCCTGGGGTCCAAGAAATGAACTAGCATATTTACTGCGGTTTGGCAATTTTAATGCCCAAGTCGTGGTGTTGCTGATTAATACCGATGACTTGTTTGCTACTGCGCCCACTTCTTTGCCAGTGGGACGCGATCGCAACTATCCCAACCAAAAACCGCCTTTGGCATTGGTGGAAGCCTTCTATCGCTATGTATCAAAGCAAAAACCAATACCAGAAATGAAAGTGGTGAATGATGAAGGAGGCGATCGCATAGGTTTTAATCTTGAAGCAATTGGCAAAATTCAAACACTAGCGCGTCAAGCCAATAGCCAATTCCTGCTAGTCATGACTCCCTTACTACGAGAAATCGGTGAACCAGGACCCCGCGATTACGAAATTAAAGCACGTCAGCGCCTCAATGAGTTTGTTCAATCGCAAGGAATTACTTATATAGATTTTTTACCAGTATTTAACTCAAACAAAGACATCAAAACCGTGTATCAAGATAACATCCACCTGAATTTACAAGGAAATCAAATTGTGAGTGAGGTGATTTCCCAAGCAGTTCTGGAACTCTTGGAGTACGAGAATTGACGAAGTTCGTAGTAAGGACTTTAGTCCTTGACTGACCTGCACCATTCTAAATCAGCCCGATATTCCGCCCAACACTTAAGTCCATTTCAATGGACTGAAATCCTTGAGCAGTCCTCTTGATAGGACGCTCGCTATTAGTCAGCGATTTAAATCGCTGGTTGGCTGACAGCCTAGTAGTGTGTGTCATTAGTCTCGCTCACGACGCGAGCAAGATGCTCGCACTACCCGTCAAAATTAACGACACGAACTACTAGTATACTTAGATTATCTAATAATTAGACAAACATATATTTTCTTTACGAAGGGCTTGTATTTTGACCAAGAGTTATGCAATACTTCTAGAATAAATCACCACCAAATTGGTAAATAAACAGTAGTATATTGGATGTCGTAGCCACGGCAGTAGAACATTCAGATCCTCCCAGGGTCACGCCCCTTCGGGGAAGTCAAAAGTCAAAAGTCAAAAGTCAAAAGCCATATTTGCCTTCTTAATAGGCAAGATCAAGAGAAAATAACCTGTTGAATTAAGGGGTTTACTTGTCGGCTGGAGAAAGGGAAAAACACCAGCAGCTAAGAATGATATGTCTGCGTATTATTTTCCTAATTTGAGGCTTGTAGATATAGCTATGACTTCGCAAAAGTCATGTTTTTTAACGCAGAGTTTTGCCAAAATGCTGCCGAAGCTTAATTCACTGTGAACGCGTTGATACGTAAATTGTGGATAAGGAGGGAATTTTGTGAGTAGTCCTAAGGTTGATAAAAAATCTTCAGATGATTCAGACCTAGACTTGGCTGCTGATGTATTGATTATTGGGGGTGGACCTGCTGGCACTTGGGCAGCCTGGAGTGCAGCAAATAGTGGGGCAAAAGTTGTTTTGGTTGACAAAGGCTACTGCGGTACTAGTGGTGCAGCAGCAGCTTCGGGAAATGGGGTATGGTATATTCCAAAAGACCCTGAACAGCGAGAAGCCGCAATGGCAAGTCGGGAAGCAATGGGGGGATTTCTTGCCGATCGCAATTGGATGACTCGCGTGTTAGACCGAACCTACGACAACATCCAATCTCTGATCAATTCAAACTATCCTTTCCGCACTGATACTAATGGTCAAGTCCTCTACCGTTCGTTGCAAGGACCAGATTACATGCGCTTCATGCGGAAAAAGATTCTGCGTGCAGGTGTAAAAATTTTAGACAATAGTCCTGCTTTAGAGTTATTGGTAGATGCAGAAGGTGTTGTTGCTGGTGCGGCTGGGATTAATCGCCAATCTGGAGAACGATGGAAAATACGGTCAAGAGCAGTTGTGATTGCTACAGGTGGCTGCGCTTTTTTAAGCAAGGCGCTTGGTTGTAATGTATTAACAGGGGATGGTCTGCTGATGGCAGCAGAGGTAGGTGCAGACTTCTCAGGTATGGAGTTTTCTAACGCCTATGCGATTTCTCCAGCATGGTCTTCTGTCACCAAGACTCGTTTTTACGATTGGGCATCTTTTACCTACTCTGATGGAACAGTCATTGAAGGTGCAGGTTCTAAACACGGTCGCTCTGTCATTGCGAAAACTTTAATTACGCAACCAGTATACGCCCGTCTTGACCAAGGAGTGGATGAACAGACCAAAGCGTGGATGCGGTCATCTCAAGCAAATTTCTTTGTCACTTTTGACCGTATGGGGATAGACCCTTTCACTCAAAGGTTCCCGATTACTTTAAGATTAGAGGGAACCGTGCGCGGTACCGGCGGAATTCGGATTGTGGATGACACTTGTGCCAGTTCAGTTCCCGGTTTATATGCTGCGGGTGATGCTGCTACTAGAGAATTAATTTGTGGTGGATTCACCGGTGGAGGTAGTCATAATGCAGCTTGGGCGATGTCCTCTGGCTATTGGTCTGGTGAATCAGCAGCTACCTACGCGCTGAGTTTGGGACAGAAGGTAGAGGAACGCCAAGTCTATGGAGTCGGAGAAGCAGGCTTGTCCGGTTCAGGAACTCAAACCTTTTCCCCAGAAGAAGCGATCGCCCAAACCCAAGCAGAAGTTTTCCCTTACGAACGGAACCTATTCCGCACTGCGACTGGCTTAGATGAATCTCTAGAAAGACTGAATCGCCTATGGAAAGAAATTCGTCACAGCCAACCAACAGATAACAGTCAAATTTTGAGATCCCGTGAGGCTGCGGCTATGGTTGCAACTGCCCGCTGGATGTACAACAGTGGCTTACAACGCCAAGAAACTAGGGGAATGCATAAACGGGTAGATTACCCGCAGCAAGACCCCAATCAACACTATCGCTTGCTGAGTGGTGGATTAGACACAGTGTGGGTGAGACCGGAGAAAGCAGTGGCGCGTAGGGAATTAGCGGTGGTGTGAAGGACAGCAAGAAATAGAACACAGATTAAGACAGATTAAGAGAGAAAATATCATGACTATTGCACTAGAACGTCCCAAGAAAAAAACACGTTCAGCAGAGATTCGCGAACAGTTGGGTTATCCCATCATTGATACCGATGTGCATACCCAGGAATTTCCTCCAGCGTTTTTAGACTATTTAGAACAAGTTGGTGGTACTGGGATCACAGAAAAGTTTCAAGAACATTTACCTGGTTCGTCCCGTTCTAAGTGGTTTAAGCAAAGTTGGGAAGAACGCAAAGCTTACCGGACTACACGTCCTCCCTTCTGGACTCGTCCAACGAATGATGCTTTAAATTTAGCCACCATTAGCTTACCTAAGTTACTACACGAGCGTCTTCAAGAAGCAGGTACAGATTTTGCCGTCGTGTATCCCAACTTAGCAACACTCGCACCCCATATCAATCATCCAGATATGCGACGGGCTGTATGTCGCGCAGCAAACACCTACCATGCTGATATTTTCCGTCCATACTCTGACCGCTTAACACCGATCGCTAGCATTCCCATGCATAGCCCAGAAGAAGCGATCGAAGAGTTGGAATATGCAGTCAAGGTACTGGGATTGAAAGCAATTCAAATTCCTGGTCATATTCGCCGTCCGATTCCTGCTTTTGAACAGTATGGCGAAGAGGTTGCAAATGAAGCGATTTGGATTGATACCTTTGGCTTAGATAGCAAATATGACTATGACCCATTCTGGGCGAAGTGTGTAGAACTCAAAGTTGTTCCCACCACTCACTCCAGTGGTATGGGTTGGATAAATCGCCGCTCTATTTCCAACTACCAGTACAATCATATTGGTCACTTTGCCTCTGCGGGTGAAGCATTGTGCAAATCGTTATTTTTTGGAGGAGTGACTCACCGTTTCCCTACCTTAAAGTTTGCCTTTTTAGAAGGTGGTTCGGCTTGGGGTACGAGTTTATATACCGATTTAATTTGGCACTGGGAAACCCGTAACAAAGACCACATGTTGGAAAATAACGACCCATCTAAAGTCAATCGTGAAGAACTTTTAGAGTATTACCTCCGCTACGGTGGTGAGTTAGTCGATGGTCGCTTAAACGACTTAGGCAGTGGTTTAGGTTTCCACTCTCAATTAGTGTCTCCCTTAGAACCGGGTGATTTAGATGAATTTGCCAAAGCAGGAGTTAAAAGTCCTGAAGATGTACGGGAACGTTTCGTCAAACACTTTTATTTTGGTACAGAGTCAGACGATACCCGTGTAGCCCATGCCTTTAACCGTAAAGCAAATCCTTATGGGGATAGAATTAAGGCTTTCTTGGGTTCTGATTCTGGTCACTGGGATGTACCTGATATTACGGCGGTAACGGCGAATTCTTACTCATTTGTTGAACGCGGTATTATCAGCGAAGAAGACTTGCAATATTTCCTGTCTATCCATCCATTGGAGTTGTATACCAGTCTCAATCGAGACTTCTTCAAGGGTACGGTTGTAGAGGAAAAAGCGGAAGAATTTTTAGCTATTCAATCTAACTCCTGACTCCTGACTCCTTCTTAAAATCATTAGGGTAAAATATCATGACCATAGCATTAGAACGTCCAGTACAAAAAACTAGATCTGCAAAGATTCGTGAACAGTTGGGTTATCCGATCATTGATACTGATGTTCATACTCAGGAATTTGAACCAGCAGTTTTGGATTATTTAGAGCAAGTTGGTGGGACTGAAATTGTAGAACGTTTTAAAGAGCGTTTACCGGGTGCTTCTCGGTTTAAATGGTATGAGCAAACCTGGGAAGAACGTTTTGCTAATCGTACCAATCGTCCTAACTGGTGGGGTCGTCCAACGAAAAACACTTTGAATTTGGCAACTATTAGTTTACCAAAGTTGCTACACGAACGGTTGCAAGAAGCAGGGACGGATTTTGCCGTTGTCTATCCTAACTTGGCAACAATGGCTCCAAATATCGGCAACGAAAACATGCGTCGGGCTGTATGTCGCGCAATTAATATCTACCATGCTGATATTTTCCGCCCTTATCGCGATCGCCTAAGTCCAATTGCAGCTATTCCCATGCATACGCCACAAGAGGCGATCGAAGAGTTGGAATATGCGGTGAATGTGTTGGGATTGAAAGCCATTCAAATTCCTGGCTACGTGCGTCGCCCTATTCCTGCTTTTGAAAAGTATGGTAAGGAAGTTGCTAACGAGGTCGCTTGGATTGATAACTTTGGCTTAGATAGCGAATACGATTACGATCCATTCTGGGCGAAGTGCGTAGAATTGAAAGTCGTCCCCACAACCCATGCTTCCAGCCAAGGTTGGACAACTCAACGGTCAGTGACTAACGCTCAGTATAATCACATTAACCACTTTGCCTTTGCTGCGGAAGCACTGTGTAAATCGCTGTTTTTTGGCGGTGTTACCCGTCGCTTCCCCAACTTAAAATTTGCCTTTATGGAAGGTGGTTCGGCTTGGGGTGCGAGTTTATATGCAGATATTATTTGGCATTGGGAAACTCGCAACAAACAACATTTGTTAACCCATAATAACCCTGCCCTTGTAGATCGAGAAGAGTTAAAAGAACTGTACACCCGTTATGGTGGAGAACTGGTAGAAGGTCGCTTAGATCAACTAGGTGATGGTTTAGGATTCCACAGCCAACTTTTTGCACCTCAAGACCCAGGTGAACTCGATGAATTTGCCTTAGCTGGAATTCAGAAGCCTGAAGATGTGCGCGATCGCTTCCTCAACCATTTTTACTTTGGTACAGAATCAGACGATACCCGTGTTTCTCAAGCTTTTAACCGTGCTGCACTACCTTTTGGTGACAGGGTTAAAGCATTCTTAGGTTCTGATGCTGGTCACTGGGATGTACCCGATATTACTGCTGTGACTGCTAATGCTTACAGTATATTTGAACGGGAAATTATCAGCGAAGAAGACTTGCGCTACTTCTTATCAATTCACCCACTGGAGTTATACACCAGCCTTAATCGTGACTTCTTTAAGGGTACGACGATTGAGAAAGAAGCAGAGGACTATCTTGTGAGTGTTGGTCGCTAAAGACTTAGTCCGAGGACATTCCATCTAAACACGACCTACAATACCGACTTTTATATTTATAGAGATGTAAAATTTTGCATCTCTATAAATCTAGATCGGGTGCATCCCAATGAGCGTAAATTCGTAGTGCGAGCATCTTGCTCGCTTATAATACACGTGAGCTTTCCGGCTCACACTACTGATCGTCTTTCTGCAAAACTGGGATGCTCCCTCTAGATCTCTGGTAGTATGCTTTCCCATCTGATGTGGGAATTAGCGTCGGAATACAATTGCTGATATCTAATTCCGAGGCTAATTCCACATCTTGCTCAAATCCTTTTTCAATCAATTCTATCCCAGAACCACATTGTTTCAAAAGCTCTTTCAAATATTGTTTTTGTTTTATTGCAGAGAATTTATTGGAACTAAAATGACTATATTCTATAGAATAAAATAAAATTATCATTTTAATCATTATAACTGTTTGCTGTTGTTAAAGAGAAAGCATACATTGAAAGTAGAGGTTAATGGGATTTTCATGTGGGCAGTTTTATATGCTAAATCACTTAAGAGAAATTCGTTATCAAGAAGGCTGTCGCGATCGCGATGCTGGATGTTTGCCAAAAATGCAAGATTCGGTATATGTGGAAGGTTATCTCAAAGGAAGACCAGAAGGATTGGATGGTATCGTCCAGTTTTTTCCTTCGTTTGAGGTATACATGAAATGTATTGGAGACAAGAATAACACTGCCTTGAATTGAAGACGGTGTTTTTGTGTTTGTTGGGTGACCGTAGCGTTGACAAGGCAAAACCCTACCTTGGCGAATTCTCGTTGCGCTTCTGGCGTCAACAGAAATTTGACAAAAGCTTCTATCACTTCCCGAGTTCCGCGCTTATCCACTACCTTGTCTACTACAGCAACTGGATTGTCGATAGAAATATTGACTCGCGGCAGTACCGAGGGTAAACTGAATTATCCTTTTGACCTAGCCAGAATCTCTTCATTCTTATAGTCCAACGATACGGCTGATGTTGCAAAGCAATCCCCGCAGAAGCTGGTAACATCACTAGACATCTCCAGGAATCATGTAGGGGCGTATTGCAATACGCCCCTACCAGGGATTTCAGCGAACGCATAATTAATTTCCACGACTATGTCTACTAGAAAAGTGCGGGCGCGAGTCAAAGACTGTTACTTACCACAGTTGCAGCAAGGATTTCCAGAGATTTAATCCAAGATTTTGCATGATTATGGTTAAAGATGATTAAAATACATTAAGTTGATAAAGCTAGAGTATTTTAATCTCAAGGACATTCACAAGACAAGTGATTTTCTATACAATTTTTATGTTCAGTTTTCTGGAAGCCGGAACATGTGCATATTGTGTATCCTGACCAGAGTGCACCATTGCGCATCAGCCCCATATCCCGCTCTACACTTAAGTGTAGGGCTAATAGCTGAACGGCACTTGAAATGGACTAAAATCCTTGATCGGTCCTCTTGAAAGCGCCCCACAGGCGGCGCACCACCGGCTACGAATGAAAGAAACACCTCCCCACTCCTGACTAATGACTAAATACTTGATCTATCGGTTACTGACCTTTATTCCCACACTTATTGCTATTAGTATCGTTATTTTTGCAATCCTAGCATTGGCACCAGGCGATCCAATGGGTGAGTTTGCACTAAACCCCTCAATTACAGCAGAAGTTCGAGAGAATATCAGAAAGTCCTTCGGGTTGGATCAACCAATACATATTCGCTATATTAAGTGGTTCACATCTTTTATCAGGGGAGACATGGGTTACTCGTTTACTAGCCGGAGTCCGGTTATCGACTTGATTCTCCAACGTCTACCAACAACATTATGGATTGTTGGTTGCCCCTACATTCTCGCGACACTGTTGGCTATTCCTTTAGGAGTGATTTCTGCTCTCAAGCGTGACTCAATTGCTGACACAATAGTGACAACTGTAGTTTTTTTTGGACTTTCTTTACCTACATTTTTTACTGGCTTGCTATTTATCATTATCTTTCTGTATTATAAATTACAAAATTAAATGCGCTTACCCTGCATTTGTTGGGTTTCGCTTACACTCTACCCAACCTACAATTCTCTTTAACCGAGCAGACACGCGTAGGAATAAATTACGCACAGCTAATAGCTGAAGTCGGCTTCAGCCGACTAGAACTTTTAGGAATTTAGTCCGTTTCAACGGACTTGAGCTTTGAGCCTTGAACTTGAGTTCAAGGCGAAGAGTGCATTTAGCTATCATGTGTTACAGGTAATGGTAGTGATATAAAAGTAGTGGCGAGACAGAATCCTTATCCCACAAGTATCGTGTACAATATTAACTAATACAGTTAGGGTATCAACTTAAGGCGGGACAGATTTTCGCTCTGCGCTCTTTCTCAAACCCTTACAGGCTGAAACCTTTTCCGGGTCAGTTTTCCCGCCTTAAGTTGATCCCCTGTAGTCCAGCGCTAATAAAAACTAGTTTGATGGGGAGAACTAAGTATAACAATGCCTTATAGTGACTTTACACTTAAAAAAGTCCGTCAGGATTTAGCAATCACTATCCATGAAGTAAGAGGTTTTTTCCCCGATATTCTTCCGGTAGAACCTGATGAATTACTACGTCAAGAACTAGAAGAAGGTTTACCATTGGTACTCGCACGGGGCAGCGAAAAAGCACGTTCTGAATGGATTATTAGCCCTGTATTAACAGCAGTTCGCCGATTATTAAATCGTCAAGTTAGTCTTTTTTCTGGAGAAGATTTTACTGTCGATCCTAAAATTGGACTTAACGGTATTTGTGACTTTCTTATTAGTAAATCACCAACACAATTAGAAATTCAAGTTCCAGTTATCGTAATTATAGAAGCAAAAAAAGAAAATCTTAACGGTGGTTTAGGTCAGTGTATAGCGGAAATGGTAGCTGCTCAAAAATTCAATGATTCTAATAATATGAATATTCCCAGAATTTTCGGATCGGTTACCAGTGGAACTACTTGGAAATTTCTTGAACTAGAAGGTAATTCAGTTAAGATTGATATCACCGAATATCCATTACCACCAGTCGAGCCAATTTTAGGATTTCTAACATGGATGTTATCGCAAAATTAACCCTGTTTTGTCACTCTCGGAAAAAAATAATCGGTAGTGATATGGAAGTAGTGGTGAGATAGAATTCTTATCCCAAAAGTATCGTGTACAATATTACAAAAAACAGGGAACTGTTATTATTTATAATTCGTACCGATATAGGCTGTTTTAAAAGGGTAGCTAGAGCATTGTTTTACTAGAAAACGACTCATGAAAGGCAGAGAACTGCCGCGTAAAGAGGACTGAACCAACAATGCATATGCTTGCACCAAAGATAACAGTATTCACAGCACCAATGTTGCTTCCCAGTGCGCCAGCAACCAAGTTACCTATGGGTACTGCACCTGTAGAGATCCTGACATAAAGACTTGTAATCTGCCCACGATTCTCATCGCTCACCAATAACTGCACCACTGTGCGACCAGAAATGATCTGCATAATAAAGCCGAAACCAGCTACCACCAGAGAGAGGAGCGAAAGCCATAATACGTGAGACAGTGCAAAGACCATCAGGCTGACCCCCATCAGCGCTGTCCCAAATGCCAACACTCTTTCCAACCCCAACACACTGTTGCGTCGGCTCAAGTAAATACCACCAGCCAACGTCCCCAAACCTGAAGCCGTCATCAGGAAGCCGAATGTGTTGGGTCCGCCATGGAGAACTTGCTTAGCAAAAATAGGTCCTAATGCTAAATAAAATCCCCATACCCAGCAGACTAAAGCCGACCCAACCAAGACAGATCGTATCGGTAAAAACCCGAAAGCCCATATAAAGCTGGCTTTCAATTGTTCCAGAGGTTTAGCCCTAGAGATAACAGCTTGTTTTGGTTCTAGCTGCATCGCTAGGAGGGCACTTTAATCACGGCGACTTAGTTGTGATTTCTGCGCCAATCTTGGATATTCCATGTATCAGCATCCCATGGAGTTATGTCTACACCAACAAGCCTGTTACTGCTACCACTGACTTTAGCCCTAGCAACTAGGGGAAGGACGATCGCATCTTTTATCAGCAAGTCATTCATCTGGATAAACAACTGTCGGCGTTTTTCTGAATTTAACTCTGTTGTAGACTGTTGCCAGAGCTTGTCATATTCAGGATTACAGTAGCGAGTACTGTTACCGTGGGACCAATTGTTTTTTTTCTGGGGAATTTCAGTACACGTCCAGCCCTTCATATAAGCACCGGGGTCTGGGTTTTCATTGCCGTTAGTCAACATTTGCACATCAGCGTAGAAATGACTTGCCGTATCTGGGTTAGTGGGGTCGCTGGAAAAGTAAGTAGTTGAATCTATACTTTTAAGATCTACCTTCACGCCGATAGATGTTAATGCTTGTTTAATGATTTGTTGAGTCTTCTGCCGCAGTGGGTTAACCCCAGTTTGGAAAAGAACACTCAACTCGACACCATTTTTACTCCGGATGGGATTACCATTGCTGAGTTTCCATCCAGCTTCATCTAACAAAGCTGCAGCTTTTGCAAGATCGAATTTGTATGTGGTATTAGGCGAATTGTAAATCTCCGGTCCTATTAGAGTATTAGATATAGGGCGACCTGTTGGACCATATAACTGTTGGTTAATAGTATCACGGTCTATAGCATAGTTAAAAGCCTGACGCACTTTCTTATCGGTAAAGAAAGGATGGGGAAATTGGAGACTAGAGCGTTCACCGTCGGCTGTTGCCTTATTGGGATTGGTCTGATTTAGAAAAATACGCTCTGCTAAACCTCCAAACACAATGTCTAGCTTTCCTTTACCTGCTGCTTCCAGTTGCTTAAGAATTGGGGCTTCTACCTGGAGATTCCAGGCAAAGTCTACATCCCCAGTTTGAAGAACCGCTCGAGCAGCAGAAGTTACATCTCCACCGCCCTTAAGTTCCACTCGCTTAAATAAAGGCTGATTGGCTATCCGAAAAAAAGGATTAGCCTCATAGACCACAATATCACCAGGTTTAAATTCTACGACCCTATAGGGCCCAGTACCAACAGGAAGCAAGTTACCCGGCGCTTCCCTAGCGTTAGAGCCATTGTATTTTAGGAAGATATGCTGGGGTAGGATTAACCCATTTTGTCCAACAAAAAGCAGTGCCCAAGCAGGGTTAGCATCTTTGAAACTTATTTTGACCGTGTGGTCGTCAACAGCTTCAACAGTTTTAGCAGCTTCGTAGTAGGCAGTGGTGGTAGCAGCTACTAATGGATTAGACAGAAATTTGTAAGTAAATACCACATCATCTGCTGTAAAAGGTTGTCCATCAGACCACTTAACTCCCTGCTTGAGTTTCCAAATCACAAATTTGCCGTCGCGAGCCAATCCACCATTTTCTACAGAGGGGATTTCTGCTGCTAAAAAGGGAATTAACTTGCCTTTTTTATCGTAACTGGCAAGCGGTTCGTAGGTGATTCTGCTTGCATGGAGGTCTTTAAGACCTTGAGATAGATGAGGATTGAGAATAGTTGGAGCCTGCCAGTAAAGCAGTCGTAAGATGTCAGCACCGCCGCCAGCGGTTCCAACGGTAGATTCTTTGGTGGAAGATTTAGGTTTTACAGTGGAGCATGCAGTCAAAAAACACACACCTATTAAAGATAGAGCAAAAAGCTGACCTCTACTGAATTTATTCAAGACACCCATATTAATTTTTCAGGAAGAATAGTGACTCTCGGTGACAACACTTGAAACTTTACGTGACCAAGTTTTACTACAATTAAAGTTAACTAAGACGTTTGAACCCAGTTTTGTGTTCCGATGCTACTAATACCTTCCTAAAATGCGATCGCATCCTCCACATTCTCGCCACCAGAGTGCGATCGCCATTTACTCAATCCCTGGTTGGGGAATAAAACTAGAAATCGCTAGAAAAATTATGGCTTACTCAGACTTCAACGATTTACCCAGTGTACTAAATCAATTTGAACTAGAGTTAATTCAAGAAACACCACAGTTATTTACTGATGCTCCACCAATACAACCCAGTAATCTACTTAGTGAAATTCTCAGAAGAAACGTGACAAGGGTTGTTCTAGAATTAAGAACTGAGAAAGAAAAAAGCGAGCGAATCATCAGCCCTATATTGGCAGAACTGCAAGAAATTTCCACTACCCCTATTAACGTGTTTTCAGGAGAAACGTTTAATGTAGACAAATCAATAGGTTTAAACGGTGTGTGCGACTTCTTAATATCAAAAAGTCTGATAAGTATTACAATTGTTAAACCTATAATAGTCGTAGTTGAAGCCAAAAAATCAGATATCGCGATAGGCTTACCTCAATGTATTGCTGAAATGGTGGCGGCCCATAAGTTTAATAAAGATATGCAACCAGTTTATGGTATAGTTACGACAGCAATTCAGTGGGCTTTTTTGAGTCTCAGAAATAATGTAGTAGCTATTGACCCTACCATATATTTGTTTCCATCTGTAGATAAAATTTTAGGGATCTTGATGGCGATGGTAACTAGTACAAATGATGAATCTTAGAAAAAAATCGTAACTGTTCACAGGGTAAATTCAGCTACCAGGAAAAATAAGTACAAAGACATGGTAGATTAGAAGGGGCGAAGAAAATCAGCCCCATGTGCTACATCTATAAATCTCGTGTCAATACAATTAGCAGAAAATAACTCTCAAATCTTAAGGTGTTTTCCTATTATATCCCAGTTGCGTCCCCACTTAGAGGAAGCTAGCTTTGTCCAGCAAGTTCGGTATCAGATGAAAGAGGGATATCAACTTGTCTTCTTTCAAGCAGAGGATAAAACTGTCGCAGTTGCGGGATTTCGCATTTCTACTTGTCTAGCATCGGGAAAGTTTTTATACATTGATGACTTAGTCGTTGATAAGTTAAATCGGTCACGGGGTTATGGTCAAAAGTTATTCCAGTGGCTGATTGAATATGCAAGAAAAAATAATTGTGAACACTTAAGTCTTGATTCTGGTGTTCAGCGATTTGAAGCTCATAGGTTTTATCTAATGCAGCACATGAGCATTACAAGTCATCACTTTTCAATGAAGTTGTAGGTTTTTATTCCCCGCCTAACTGCTTCAGTTAAACCTTCTGATTTCCTTAATTATCGGATTTGATAAATCGACATAAAAATTAACATTTTATAGCGTTCTGCATCTGTCAATCTAGTATTTTTTCCTTTAGCTTGCAGTTCTCCTAGACGTTGGTTTGTACTGCATCCATTTTTAAATTAGCTAATTCGAGGACTTGTTGATCAGAAACATGGGCAATTTCTGAATGAGAAGCTTGACCAAGGCATACTACAGCACTGAGCTGCTATAGTATTATTACCTCTGCTAACTAAAATTAGTATTGTATCATTCATCTTTAATAAAATTAACTTTCATTTAACCTAAAATTACACTAAAAGTAGCTATGATATGCTGCCTGAATCCTGACTGCTCGAAACCTCAAAATCCAGATGGAACAAATTTTTGCCTGAGTTGTGGGGCAGGGTTGACGCCACTACTACGAGGTCGCTACCGTATTATAGAACCATTGGGAGGCGGAGGGTTTGGTCGCACCTATTTGGCAGAGGATGTAGACAAGCTTGGTGAACGATGCGTTGTGAAGCAGTTGGCACCACAACTTCAAGGGAGTTGGTCACTCAAAAAGGCGACAGAGTTATTTCAGGAAGAAGCAAAACGTTTGCAACAGCTAGGAGAACATGCCCAAATTCCCACATTATATGCCTACTTTCAGGAAGATAACTACCTGTATTTGGTGCAGCAGTTTATCGAAGGGCAGAATTTGTGGCAGGAGTTGCAGGAGCAGGGGGCGTTTAATGAAGCAAAGATTCGAGAACTCCTGAGTGATTTATTACCTGTCCTGCAAGCGATACATCAGCAACAGGTGATTCACCGAGACATTAAACCAGAGAATATCATTCGCCGTCAAAGTGATGGCAAATTGGTGCTAATTGATTTTGGGGTAGCGAAGCAAGCGACAGCAACGGCGATCGCTAGACCAGGGACAACGATAGGCTCGTTTGGTTATGCACCTATCGAGCAAATACAGGGAGGCGAAGCTTATCCAGCCAGCGACCTCTACAGTTTGGGAGCAACTTGCTTTCATCTGCTGACACAGACTCATCCAAGAGAAATATGGCTCACACAGGGCTATAGCTGGATTTCTAGCTGGCGGCAATACTTGAGGCAACCCATCAGTCAGGAATTATCGGGTATTTTTGATCGGTTGCTGCAAGGAAACCACAAACAGCGTTATCAGTCAGCTACATTGGTGTTACAAGACGTAAATCTAAATAGTCAGCTACCGCTACAATTAACCTTACCTGTCACCAGAGTTGCCCCTCCTAAATCATTACCACAGCAGGTATGGGAATTAGCAATTACAAAAAACAGACTACTTCTGATTTCTCTTGGTGTTATTGGAGTTCTCATCGCAATTATCATCCGGATGGCAGGGGAAATTATTTCTCCATCGACCCAGTCTATTCAACAGCCTAAAGAGGCTCGGATAAGTTTGGGAGATAAAATTCTGCTAGTGAGTGCAGACACAAACCCCTATGAACAAGCTGGAGTGCGAGCCTTTGCATCTCAGGATTTTGCGACTGCTGTTAGGAACTTTCAAGCATACCGGACAAATAATCCCAGTGACCCAGAAGGATTGATTTATTTGAACAATGCCAAAATTGGTAACTCCCCATCTCTCAAAGTGGCTGTAAGTGTGCCAATTAATGGCAACCTGAACAACCAGAATGATAATGTATCGCAAGAGCTTCTGCGTGGAGTAGCACAGGCTCAAGATGAAGTGAATAAAAACGGTGGGATTAATGGGGTACAACTACAACTTGAAATTGCCAACGATGAGGGCAACCCAGATACTGCTCAACAGCTAGCTCGTGAATTTGTTCAAGACCCCAGCATTCTAGCAGTAATAGGCCATAATCGGAAGCAGGTATCAGAGGGTGCAGGACAAATTTATCAAAAGCACGGGTTGGTCATGGTTAATCCCACAACCAATACATCAGTGGGATCTGGAAGTAACTACATATTTAGTATCTCTCCCGATACCAGGGTTTTTGCTGACACTCTTGCTAGCTATATGACCCAAAAGGCTAATCTAAAGAACATTGCCATTTGTGCCGAGTTGGGAGACTCCTCCATTCAAGATATTTTAAACACCTACAATAGGTCAATAAGTCTGGCTGGGGGTAAAATCACCACCACAGTTTGCAATTTCAAAGACCCAAATTTTAATCCAAGTCTTGTTATGGGTAAAGCTATCAGCGATGGGGCAGATGGCTTGCTACTACTTCCCTCATTAAAAAACCTCAAACCAGCGATCGACATGGCACGAGCGAATCATAGTCATCTGCCACTATTCACCCATGGCGGAATGTATACTATCGATACCCTCAAACAAGGGGGAGAGAATTTCAAAGGAATGGTACTACCCGTATTGTGGCATCCTGATGCTTTTCCCAGTCATCCCTTTCCTGAAAATGCCGTTAAACTTTGGGGTGGACGAGTCAATGCGCGGACCGCAAGCTCTTACGATGCACTCCAAACAATTATCGCTGGCTTGAAACAGGCGCAGACCCGCTCCGGGTTGCAAGCAACTATCTCTAAGAGGGATTTTTCAACTTCCGGAGCAACAGGAACGATTCAGTTTTTGTCATCAGGCGAGCGTGTAGTTAAACCACTTTTAGTTAAAATTGAGCCTGGTTCAAATTCTCGCACTGGCTACGATTTTGTGTTGGTGCGGTAAGAAAACTACAATTTTTATAAAAAAAGATGTGTTGCGAGACACGACATGCTGTGAAACAAAGGCAGAAAAGTTCCAATCCCCCCTGCTCCCTCTGAACTGATTGAGTACCATTCTGAAGAAAGATGAAGAACATCTGAAGTTCACTTAAAGTTGCTCTGAAATCACACAAAAGCCTTGGGGCGATCGCTCTTGTTCTATGACTGAATTAGGGGCGAGTTCCGACAGGTTATATCAAAAGGAGTAGACAGTAGTGGATATTAAGAGACGGAACTTCCTGAAAACAACTTCAGGTTTAACTGCGGGGCTAGCAGCGTCAATTGGTCTCAATAGACAAGTCCAAGGCGCTGATCAATCTACGCAATCTGAAGCATCGGAAGCAACAATTTTGACCGCAACTCCAGATTCGACTAGAAATGGTGACATGCTCTACCGGACACTGGGGCGAACAAAAGAAAAAGTCTCTCTCATTGGTCTAGGTGGCTTCCACATTGGAAAGCAGAAGGACGAGCAAGAAAGTATCAAAATCATCCGCAGTGCGATCGACCGTGGTATAACTTTCATGGATAATAGCTGGGATTATAATAACGGGAATAGTGAAATTCGGATGGGCAAGGCACTCCAGAATGGCTACCGCCAAAAAGTCTTCCTCATGACCAAGATTGACGGACGCACGAAGGAGTCTGCGGCTGAGCAGATTAATCAATCTCTTCAGCGACTGCAAACGGATCATGTGGATCTGATGCAATTTCATGAAGTCATTCGTCTGGAAGACCCGGATCGCATCTTTGCCAAAGGCGGTGCACTAGAAGCTATGCTGGCGGCACAAAAAGCAGGTAAAGTTCGTTATATTGGCTTTACAGGGCATAAAGATCCCTTGGTTCACCTCCGGATGCTAGATACAGCTGCCAAACATAATTTCCATTTCGACACAGTGCAGATGCCCCTTAATGTCATGGATGCCCATTTTAGGAGTTTTGGGCAAAAAGTTTTGCCTAGGTTGATAGATAATCAAATAGGTGTGCTGGGGATGAAATCAATGGGGGATCATTTTATTCTAAACAGTAACGTAGTCAAACCAATTGAATGTCTCCACTATGCAATGAATCTGCCAACATCAACGGTGATTACAGGCATTGACAGCATGGAAATCTTAGATCAGGCGTTTGAAGCAGCACGCACATTTAAGCCCATGAGTCAAGCACAAGTGTCAGCGTTACTTGATCGTACTGCCAAGGCTGCGGCAAATGGTCAGTACGAACTATTTAAGACCAGCAACCACTTTGACAGTACCGCTAAGAACCCGCAGTGGCTAGGATAACTAAAGGCAACTGCATGCATTTAGGAGAAAATTATAGATGATTCGCCTTACTCAATACTCTCATGGTGGTGGTTGTGGCTGCAAGATTGCTCCAGCCCAATTGGCGGAAATCCTACGTCAGGTTCCCTTAAACCAAGCCTTAGGGCAACTGCTCGTAGGCACTCAAACGAGTGATGATGCAGCAGTTTATCAACTTAACGATCACCAAGCCCTGGTATTGACGACAGATTTCTTCATGCCCATTGTTGATGAACCAGTAGATTTTGGGCGGATTGCTGCTACTAACGCCCTGTCTGATGTCTACGCAATGGGTGGGACTCCGATTTTAGCCTTAGCAGTATTGGGTATGCCGATTAACACCCTCCCAATGGATGCAATTCAAAGCATCATGCTTGGTGGGGCAGCCGTTTGTCAAGAGGCAGGGATTCCTCTTGCCGGTGGACATTCTATTGATTCCCCAGAACCAATCTTTGGCTTGGTTGCAGCTGGCTTGGTGCATCCAATGCATGTACGACGGAATGCAACAGCCAAACCACAAGATAAGTTGATTTTGACGAAGCCTTTAGGGATTGGGGTAATGACTACAGCCCTGAAGAAGGGTCAATTGACACCGGATGCTTACAAGTCAGTCCTTCAGGTGATGACCCAGTTGAATCGAGTGGGAGCAACTTTGGCAACTAACCCTGATGTCCACGCAATGACCGATGTTACAGGATTTGGGCTTCTGGGGCATTTACTAGAGGTGTGTCGGGGAAGCGCTGTCAAGGCTGAAATCTCGTTTTCAAAGATTCCGATTCTGCCAGAAGCGCTAACTCTAGCATCTCAAGGAATTTTTCCCGGTGCAGCACAACGCAACTGGGATGGTTATCAGTCTCAGATTCAGCTTACAGGGTTGGGCGACACTTTAGTAAAGTGGGAAACTCTCCTACTAGCAGACCCTCAAACGAGTGGAGGATTACTGCTTTGTGTCGCACCAGACAGTGTCTCAACTATTTTAGAGCAACTTTTGACAGAGGGCTATGGGTTTTCAACTGTCATCGGTGAGTTTATTCAAGGGGAACCAGGGATTGAAGTTAAGCGCTAGCTCAATCCAATAGCGTGAATGAAATCAATAACCATGTCATTCTAACTCCTAACTCTTGACCGACTCCTAGTTAATAAATTATTGTTTAAACCAGAAAGGCGCACATACCTCAGCGGTAAGATAACAAAGATAACTTAAAAGCATTTGTGCTTAATAGAAGGGTGGAACTATGCTTAAACGGAAATTGCAGACTTTTTTCCAAAGAGTCTATAAGAGACATTCCCTTGTTCTCCTAGCTTTGTTATTTATCATCTCTGCAGCAACACCACCTGTTGTTGCCATTTCTTCGCCAACTCCAATTGTCGAATCTCAGCCATATGAGCAACAGTTAACCGACAATGCGACTAAACTATATCGCGCTGGACAGTTCGAGAAGGCAGTGACCGCTTGGCAACAAACAGCAGCTCTTTTTGCTGCTAAAGGAGATAAGCTCAACCAGGCGATGGCGTTGAGTAATCTCTCGTTGACTTATCAACAACTGGGACGGTGGGATCAAGCAACGAAAACCATAGAAAAGAGCTTGGAACTTCTGAAAAGCCAACCAGAGGGCAAGGAGAAACTCAAAATTCTAGCTCAAACTTTAGATGTTCAGGGGTATCAGCAACGCGAGACGGGAAAATCCACAGATGCTCTCAAAACTTGGCAAGAATCTACTAAAATCTACAGCCAAATTCCTGACCCGGAAAAATTAGCACAAAGCAAGATTAATCAGTCTCAAGCAATGCAAGACTTGGGTCTTTATCCCCGTGCTTGCAATATTTTGATGGAAGTCTTAAATGAAAAGATCGGGGTGAAAAATTGCCAAGATCTAAGTCAAATAATTGAAAAAAGTTCAAGTGAAATAAAATTAGTGGAACGTCTTTCAATTGAAAAAAGTTCAAGTGATAAAGAATTCATTGAAAGACGTTCAAAAGAATTAACAGAAACTGTCCAAAAACTCACCAAGGGATCTCCTTCTCCATCTGTAGTCGTAGGCTTGAGAAGCTTAGGGGAACTGCGGCGAGTTGTGGGTCAGCTCGAGGAGTCGGAAGTTATTTTGAGAACCAGTGTCACC
The DNA here is from genome assembly GCA_903903925.1 of uncultured cyanobacterium. Lineage (GTDB taxonomy): Bacteria > Cyanobacteriota > Cyanobacteriia > Cyanobacteriales > Nostocaceae > Stigonema. The sequence goes on along the minus strand of CAIVAU010000115.1, from coordinate 59,444 downwards.
CTAGCTCAAAAATTGAACTCTCCCCCAGAGGAAGCTGCTGCTTATCTTAGTCTTGGTAACACGTTAACAGACTTAGCAAAAGACCTAATTATTCGTAGTAAACGCGAAGATTATCAACAAGAAGCGATAGATTCATATCAGAATGTGGTCAAGTTGTCAATTTCTCCAGCTAAACAGCAAGCACAACTGAATCACCTCGGTCTATTGCTGAGTCTTGGGCAATTAAAATCAGCAGAACCATTATGGCGATCGCTCTATTCCGAACTCACTCACCTCTTTCCCAGTCGCGCCGGAGTGTACAGCCAAATCAACTTTGCCCACATTTTTATCGAATTAACTGAGAAAGCTCAAAAAGATCCAAAAACGACTTGTGATAACACCAAACTGCCAACTTTCAACGACATTGAGCAAATCTTAGCAACGGCAAGCAAACAAGCCATCAGTTTGGGAGACAAAAGAGCCGAAGCCTATGCTTTGCAAAATCGTAGCAAACTGTATGCACTAGATAACAACGTGAATACACTAGCAGGAGCACAACGGGATTTATCACAAGCAGAAAAGTACGCCAAACAGGCCCTGAGTCTAAATTCAACCTTTGAATCACCAGATATAGCTTACCAAGTGTTTTGGCAGTTGGGACGGATACGCAGAGAGCAAGGAGATCTAGACGATGCGATCGCCGCTTACACCAAATCCTATAATGCCCTACAATCATTACGCAGTGATTTAGTAGCCCTGAACCCAGAAGTACAGTTTTCTTTTCGCGAGAGTGTCGAACCAGTTTATCGAGAGTTAGTCGATCTAGACCTACAAGCTGCTGTTTCCTACAATAAAGCCGACAAAAATCAGGATAATAAACAAAAGCAGCGGCTCACTCATGCTCGTGAAGTCATAGAATCACTACAATTAGCCGAAATTAACAACTTTTTCCGGGAAGTCTGCGTAGAGGCAAATGCTAAACAAATTGATCAAATAGACAAAACAGCAGCAGTCATTTACCCCATCATTTTGCCAGACCGATTAGAAGTTCTTCTCAGCCTACCTAATGAAAAAACTCCACGTCTTTATACACAAAACATTACTAAAGCTGACGTGGAGACCACTATTGACAACGTGCAACGTTCTCTCATAAGGCCTCAAAGTAAAGTAGAAGATTTCTTACCTCAATACCAAAAGGTTTACAACTGGCTGATTCGACCAATAGAACCAGAGTTAGCAAAGAATAAAAATATCAAAACCTTAGCTTTTGTCCTAGATGGGGACTTACGGAATATCCCCATGAGTATTCTTCACGATGGCAAAAACTTTGTGATCGAAAAATATGCCATTGCCTTAACACCTGGGTTGCAGCTTGTCAACCCAAAACCGCTTGCAGAGATTAGCTTAAAAGCCTTAACAGCAGGAATCAGCGAAGCCCCCAAGAATATACCAAATCAAAATTTTCCGGAATTATCTGAAGTTCCAAATGAACTGAAACAAATCAAGGACTCCGGACACACATCTCGGCAGCTTCTCAACGCACAATTTACCAGAAAAGAGCTCAAAAAAGAGTTAGCGGCTTCTGATGCTCCTCCCATAGTCCACCTAGCTACACATGGTCAGTTTAGCTCCAAAGTTGAAGATACCTTTATCCTTTCTTGGGATAGCCGCATCAACGTTAAACAGTTAGGTGACTTACTGCGAAATAACATCCTGTCTGAAGGTAGACCGATTGAATTATTAGTTCTCAGTGCTTGCCAAACAGCGAGTGGAGATAAACGGGCGACTTTAGGACTAGCTGGAGTAGCAGTGCGGGCTGGCGCACGTAGTACAATAGCGACACTTTGGTCAGTCGTTGATCCAAGTACGGCTCAAATTATGGGCGAATTCTATCACCAGTTAGACATAGCCAAAGCAAAGAAGCTCAGTAAAGCAGAAGCCCTGCGTCAATCACAACTGACTCTCCAGAAAGACAAGCGGTACAACCATCCTCATTTCTGGGCACCATTTGTTCTCGTAGGAAATTGGCAATAAATGCCTTACAAAAGAAGGGAGTAGAGAGCTCTTAGCAGGGAATAAAGAAACCAGAAAAATGCGCGTTGTGGGAGTAGCGCCCACTTTGAACGAACACCTTTTCAAATTCCCTCTATAGACACGTAGGGTGCGTTATGCTACGCTAACGCACCTTACAACTAAGCCCGAATAACAGTGATATGACGTTGATTTTTTGTGGTGACAATTTGGGTTGACAAACGTTCTTCAATTGGAAGTGCTTTTTCTCGTCGGTCGAATACAAATAACCAGCCAAAATCTATCCCTGATCGCGCTAAGTATGAATCCAATTGTTCAAGACCGTCAGCTTGGGGGTTGCGTTTTTTATCGCGCCATACTTTTAATTCTATCCCTAAAGTAGTAGAACCATATCTTAAACATAAATCCATGCGATCGCTCCCAATCCCATATTCCCGTTCTATAGTTCCACCACCATTAACAACGCGATGTAAAAATGCCATCAGTACTATATGGGGTGCAATTTCATAGTATCCGGTAGTTTTTAACAATGGTTCACCATGCTGTCGCCAGAATACTAAAAGCGCCTGTAGTAAGTTGTCAATATTTAACTCACCTTCAGGGGTTAACCAACTAGGATTAATCTGGGGTAAACTATCCTGAGTACCCAGCACTAAAGCACGGGGAATGACCTCGCGATAAATGGGATTGGCGACAGCAAGTCCTGCTGCGGGGTCACGTCGCAACAATCCTAAATCAATTAAATATTGTCGGTCATCAGTAGGAGTATCGCCTAACGCAAGTCCAGCTAGCATCGGTTCAATAATGTCTTTGACTCGTTTTTCTCGTAGTTTTTCTACAAGGAAGTCTAAATGGGTATCTTGACGTGCGATTAATATTTCCTTGGCGGTTAAAATATGTTCATGGGTAATGGCAACACTTCTATCCCTAACCATTTTTTCGACAACTTCTTTGGCAAGAGCATTAACTAACCAAGGTTCTCCCTGAGTCAAATCAAATGCTGTTGCTATTGCTTGTTGGGTGAAAACTTGTCCGGTATCTTCGGTATGCTGCTGATATAATTCTGCCACTTCAGATGCATTAAAGTTCCTCAGTGTTAGGGCACTAACTTTAATATTGAAAGGATTTGCCGTATTTGACCTCTCGCTACTACCGCATACCACTTTATAATCACGCACATCCCGCAAACCAATCAATCCCACAGATAACGGAAAGTTATTCGGGCGATCAGAATAACCATTGCGTAACTGCTTTAAAACTGAAATCAGGGCTTCATCTTCTAGTGAATCAATTTCATCGATAAATATCACCAAAGGTCGCGATGAAGCTTGGGCCCAAGCGCGTAAATTCCCTCGAATTCGCCGTCCTGGTTCTTCTTTACTCCAAACAGGTGGTTGTAGGTCTTTGGGTAATTGGTCTGCGATGCGATCGCGCCAAGTTCCCAGAATCGCCAATTCTGCAGCACCTATATTGTGATTAAACGCACTTCCTACTTCTACCGATACCATAACTGCTGCATAGCGTCCACTTTCTGTCAGTTGTTTCGCCAGTGCTAGCATCGTAGTCGTTTTACCTGTTTGCCAAGGTGCATGAACGACAAAATAACTACGCTGTTGAATAAGTTCTTCTAAATTTGGTAACCGCGCAGTTGGCGATAGCATGTAGTGGATATCGTCTTGGCAGGGTCCTGCGATGTTGAACCAACGAGACATGAAGTTCACCTTGTATTTTGTTACTTCGTAAAATGGTGTTTTATGTAAGAATTCAGGAGTCAGAATACAGGAGTCAGAATTGTTAAAGAATCGGGAGATAATATGTGAAATGTGGAGACAGATACCCAAACCTGATAAGTTCTGACTCCTAACTCCTAACTCCTAACTCCTAACTCCTAACTCCTAACTCTTATGCCCTACAGTCAATTTACTATCGACAAAGCGAAGCGGGATTTGAAACTCACTATCGTTGAGGGGGTAAGATTTTTTCCAGATAGAATTGCACCAATAACCCTTAGTTCTAGGCTAGAAATAATATTAGAAAATTTGCCTTGGGCAGTCGCAGTAGGTACAGAAAAAGCTCGTTCCGAAGTAATAATCAATCCTATACTTTTGGAGATGCGACGCATTCTCAACAGACAAATCAGCGTTTTTTCTGGGGAACAGTTTGATGTAGATATAGATGCAGGACTCAATGGAGTCTGCGATTTTTTAGTTAGCCGCTCGTCCGAACAATTAACTGTAGAAGCTCCTACTATAGTTGTCGTAGAAGCAAAAAAAGCGGATCTAAAGTTGGGACTGGGACAGTGTATTGCTGAGATGGTTGCTATGCAACGCTTTAATGAAGCCCGTGGTCAACCAATTTTGGTTGTTTACGGCTGCGTTACCAGTGGCACACAATGGCGATTTCTCAAGCTAGAGTCACAAATCGTAACAATAGATTTGAATGATTATGCTTTACCCCCTATCGAGCAAATTTTGGGTTTTTTGGTTTGGATGGTAAAAGAAGGTTGAGAGCAACCCACAGGCGGCGCACCACGGGTCAACATGTCATCATTGGTCATTGTTAGGAATTTAAATACTGACATCCGTTTCTCTTGGTTGATTTAAAAATCACAACTTGTTCTTTGTTCAAATTCTAGTTATCTCAAGGTTACAACTTGATTCTGAGCTTTCACCAACGTTTAAATACTTAAATTGAATGTTTATTTTAGTGACCTGATGTTATGCATTTAACCGTAAAAACAAGGATTTTAGTCCATTTCAATGGACTACTAGGTTTATATGAAAATAGGGGCGAACAATGGCTGTTCGTCCCTACAACTGTGGTCTATCTACAACCAATAACTACTTGGACTCAGTGAAATCAGCATCAATGACATCATCACCAGTGCCTGTGGAGGGGGAAGTACCATCCGCACCATCAGGAGGAGTGCTACCAGGAGCACCACCACCTGCTTGTTGATAGATATTGCTACCAACTGCAAATAGTGCCTGTTGCAATTCCGGCATGACCTTCTTGATCCGCTCATCGTCATCTTTGGCGGTAGCATCCCGCAGGTCTTTCACCAAGCCTTCAATCTTGGTCTTGTCAGCAGCGGGGACTTTGTCTCCCAAGTCTTGAATCTGCTTCTCAGCTTGGTATGCTAAAGAGTCTGCTTGGTTCTTACGGTCGATTTTCTCACGACGTTCCCTGTCAGTAGAAGCGTTTTGTTCTGCTTCTCTAACCATCCGCTCAACGTCGGTTTTATCCAAGGTAGAAGCGCCAGTGATACTGATGGACTGCTCTTTACCAGTGCCTTTATCCTTAGCGGTAACGTTTAGAATACCGTTGGCATCAATATCAAAGGTGACTTCAATCTGAGGTACGCCACGCGGTGCTGGAGGAATACCATCAAGGCGGAAGGTTCCCAAACTCTTGTTGTCATTTGACATCTCTCGTTCACCTTGGAGGACGTGAATTTCCACGTTGGTTTGACCATCCACAGCGGTAGAGAAGACTTCTGACTTCTTGGTAGGAATAGTGGTGTTGCGAGGAATGATTTTAGTCATTACACCACCTAAAGTTTCCACACCTAAGGATAGTGGTGTTACGTCTAACAACAAGATACCAGTAACATCACCAGCAAGCACACCTGCTTGAATCGCTGCACCAACAGCCACAACTTCATCAGGGTTAACACTTTGGTTAGGATCTTTACCTAACAACTGCTTCACAACCTGTTGAACTGCGGGAATTCGGGTAGAACCACCTACTAGTACAACCTCATCAATATTGCTCTTGTTTAATTTAGCGTCCCGCAACGCGTTTTCTACGGGAATGCGACAACGGTCAATTAAGTCGGAGCAAAGTTGTTCAAACTGGGTGCGTGTCAGTGTCATATCCAGGTGCTGAGGACCATCCTGGGTAGCGGTAATAAATGGCAAGTTAATTTCCGCTTGACTGACACTAGAAAGTTCAATTTTTGCCTTTTCAGCTGCTTCAGTCAGACGTTGTAAGGCTTGTTTGTCTTTGCGCAGATCAATGCCGTTTTGTTTTCTGAATTCTTCAGCTAAGTAATCAACGATTTTCTTATCAAAGTCGTCACCACCAAGATGGGTGTCACCAGAAGTGGCTAATACTTCAAACACACCATCGCCTACTTCTAAGATAGACACGTCGAAAGTACCACCACCAAGGTCAAATACGAGGATGGTCTCGTTACTTTTCCTGTCAAAGCCGTATGCTAGAGATGCTGCTGTGGGTTCGTTGATAATCCGCAACACTTCAATACCAGCAATTTTACCAGCATCTTTGGTAGCTTGCCGCTGGGAGTCGTTAAAGTAAGCAGGAACCGTGATGACAGCCTGGGTTACCGTTTCACCAATATATTTGCTAGCGTCTTCAACGAGTTTGCGAAGAACTTGTGCAGAAATTTCTTCGGGAGCAAATGGTTTTCCAACTATGGGGCACTCCAGCTTGACGTTGCCGTTGCTGTCACGCTGCACCTTGTAAGAAACTTCTGTCGCTTCATGAGTCACTTCCTCATAACGACGCCCAATGAAGCGTTTGACAGAGTAAAAAGTATTTTCGGGGTTCATCACCGCTTGGCGTTTAGCGATTTGCCCCACTAAGCGATCGCCATTTTTCGCAAAGGCAACTACTGAAGGGGTCGTCCGAAAACCTTCTGCGTTAGCAATAACTGTGGGTTTTCCACCTTCCATGACTGCTACGCAAGAGTTAGTCGTACCTAAGTCTATTCCAACAACTTTTGCCATTGTAGATTCTGGCTCCGTATAACTACAAAAAATGAATGAGAGTATTAAGGGCTAAATTTTGAACCAACTGAGTTAAAAAAAACAACTAGTTCATCATCAATACCTTTGGTCTGGCGTTCGTTTGGGTTAAAACCTCAAGCTATGCTGATATATATACTGAGTGTGTCTTGCCAGTCCTTGAAGGGTGGTTTTCCGAACCTTGTCGGGACGGTTAAGCCTCAGAATTTGTTTAATTTGCTCATCGATTCAATTGATTTCACTGTGTCTAATGTATGAGAATTAATACTAAGAGGAATTGGGGTGAACCGTAACGTCAAAGTGGTGTTTGCCGTCTTTCTTGAACAGAGTATGTCTTTCTTACCTTCTTCCCCTTCCTTACGTCCAACACTCCCCACACCTCCCAGACTCCCCTTCGTTACAATACAAGAAGTGCCTTACATGATTTATGGTTACCCTATCTCCTAGTTTGAAAGCTAAACTCTCGACTCCGTTGAAAATTGGCTCTTTTGAGGTGAAAAGCCGAGTGCTTCAATCGCCTTTGTCGGGAGTTACAGATATGGTGTTTCGTCGTCTGGTGCGTCGCTATGCTCCGGAGTCGATGATGTATACGGAGATGGTAAATGCTACTGGGTTACACTATGTCAAGGAGTTGCCCAAAATTATGGAGGTAGACCCCAACGAAAGACCAATTAGCATTCAACTGTTTGACTGTCGCCCAGATTTTCTTGCCGAAGCAGCGCTAAAGGCAGTTGAAGAAGGGGCTGATACCATTGATATTAATATGGGTTGCCCTGTGAATAAGATCACCAAAAATGGTGGCGGTTCTTCGCTGTTGCGTCAGCCAGAAGTCGCTGAGGCTATTGTGAGAGAGGTGGTGAAGGCGGTTAATGTACCGGTGACGGTGAAAACTCGTATTGGTTGGAATGACCAAGAAATTATTATTCTTGACTTTGCTCAGCGAATGCAGGATGCAGGGGCAAAAATGATTACAGTACATGGACGTACTCGCGCCCAAGGGTACAATGGTAACGCCCGTTGGGAATGGATTGCCCGTGTTAAGGAAGTTCTTTCTATCCCAGTGATTGCGAATGGGGATATTTTCTCGGTTGAAGCAGCGATCAAGTGTTTAGAAGAAACTAGTGCCGATGGGGTTATGTGTTCCCGTGGGACTTTGGGTTATCCGTTTTTGGTCGGAGAAATTGATTACTTTCTCAAAACTGGGGAAAAGTTGCCACAACCTACACCTATTCAGCGGTTGGAATGTGCGCGGGATCATTTACAAGCTTTGTGGGAATACAAAGGCGATCGCGGTGTGCGTCAAGCCCGTAAGCATATGACTTGGTATGCTAAAGGTTTTGTAGGTGCTGCTGACTTGCGCGGACACTTAAGTGTAATTGAAACGGTGTCCCAGGGTATTGGGTTGATTGACCAAACGATTCAGCAACTAGCGAATGGTTATGAAAAAGAGGAAGAGTTAGAAGCTAATTTCGCATTGGTGTAAGAAGTTACCAAATGTGATTTGGACACGTATACTCTGTTCCTAGTATCACGAATTCCGGGGTATTCTTCAGGGTGATGCTATCCCAATCAATACAAATGGTAATTCTCGTTAATGACTCAAAGATACATCCATAAGCAATCAACTCTTGCTCTCGGGCTTGTAAGAATCCTCATATCTCTAACTTTGTACCTGTTGTTGATAGTTGCACCAGCTCAAGCAATAGATCTAGCCCCCGTTGCGATCGATGGTCGTCAGCTTTTTCAGGTCAACAGTTCTGAGCAGTTTACTGCTAAGGAGAGGGCAGATTTAGTCAATGTGCGACTGCATGAGGTGATTGTATCTCAGGAGCCAATCAAAATTGCCATTGAGCAGCGCCACCAATCCCCCACCATACTGGTAAATAACCGATATTTGCTAACTGTCACACAGGCAGATGTGTCTAATGGTAACACTCCAGCAGAACAAGCAGATGTCTGGGTTGAGCAAATTCGTTGGGCGTTGCAGCAAGCACAGAAAGAGAGAAGCGCCGAATTTATGCGTAATGCGCTACTGCTAACAGTAGGCGTTTTGCTGTTGGTGATCGCCCTAAACTGGTTGTTGGGAAGGCTGTGGCGACGTTTCCGACAAGCAGTCCTGCAACGGTTGCCCTCATCTCCAGAGGATGGGGCAGTAGATTCTAGTTCACCAACAGCACTGGATCTGTTGCTCAATTTTACCCTGCTATTTGCACGAGCTGGTCTGTGGATTTCGGTAATTATCTATATTACGAACTTGTTTCCCACCAGTCGTATTTGGAGCTACCTTCTCACTAATAACTTGATTGCCAGCTTTACGACTCCTATATTGACCTTAGGTCAGAACAAATATTCAGCAATCCATCTACTGATCTTGTTAGGGTTGCTACTAGGCTTGGTGATTACGGCAGGTGTCGCAACAAACCTCCTGAGAACCAGAATTTTGCAAGTAACCGGCGTTAGCAGGGGCGCTCAAGAGGTGATTACCGTTATTGTTAAGTACATCATCATTATCATTGGCACACTCGTCTTGCTTCAAATCTGGGGAGTAGACTTAAGTTCTCTGACTATTCTGGCTAGTGCCTTGGGGGTTGGGATTGGCTTTGGTTTCCAAGACATCGCCAAGAACTTTGGTAGTGGTCTGATCTTGCTGTTTGAACGTCCAATTCAGGTAGGCGACTTTGTCAAGGTTGGCCAACTAGAGGGTACAGTCGAGCGTATTGGTGCCCGAAGCACCTTAATCCGCACCATAGATTACCTTTCTATTATTGTCCCCAACTCCCGTTTCCTTGAACATGAAGTCATCAACTGGAACTACGAGAATCCGGTTTCGGGGTTGCGAATTCCAGTTGGTGTTGCCTATGGCTCTGATCTCAGTGTGGTCAAAGCATCGTTGCTGCAAGCTACTAAACAAAACTCCGAGGTTTTATCGGCTCCAGAACCAACTGTCCTCTTTATCGGCTTTGGAGATAGTTCACTAAATTTTGAACTGCGGATTTGGACTAATCAGCCTAGCAAACAATACCTAATTAAGAGCGACCTGTACTTCCGGATTGAAGAACTTTTCAGACAATATCAAATAGAAATACCCTTTCCTCAAAGAGACCTGCATGTTCGCTCTGGTAACCAACCCTAACAATATTCTATTGAGTACGTATATACCCTTCTGCTTGTAATTTCTGTAAGGCTCTGCTGGCAGCTTCTATTCCATATTTTTGACCAATCGTAATGGATTCCTGGGTAAGCTGAGGAAGAACCATGATTGTTTTTTTGCCTACAGGTGTTTGATAAAATGCAATTATTTGTTTAATTTCTTCATTAGAATAATACTTACTATAAAGAGGAATCAGTTGATTCAAGATGTCATCAGGCTTAAATTCCGATATAAAAGCATCCCAAGCTTTTTGTGGTACTTGGGGGTATTGTGACTTCATCCCAACTAACAGTTGCGTTAGAATCTGCTGAGAAATATTGGCTGCACCTGTGATCGCCAGCAACTGTTTGATGTTATTGATTTTTTCTGTTTCTTGAGCATTAGCTGGTACGTTATTACTAGTTGGAGTTTGAGCTAAAGCCGTTCCATTAACAGTAGTGACTAGAGTCATCAGTAGGGCTGAAACAATAAGCTGTGTCTTCATAAAATATAACTAGGTGGGTGTAAATATTTTTGGTTGATACAAAGCAGCTATTCTGAGGGCAGAAGCCCGAAGGGAAGAGGGTTTCGGATAACTTTACTTTTTGTTACATACTTCTGTTTTTTCCACATTTCTACTAATTTGGCAATTTTAAATTTGGAAAAAGAGCAATCCTTTTATATTTATGCTCCTTCGATCTTGATGATGTCAAGACAGTATGCTGTATAAATTATTATTAAGTAACTCAAGATTGTGTATTATTTAAGACTATTGAGTCAAGTGTATCTATCGTAGGGTTGACGCCAGTCCCTAGGAAAAGCCAAATCCCCGCAGTTCTGATGTCACAAGCTTGCCCTTTGAATGACACTCGTGATCTAAAGTGTTTTTTATACACTACACGTAGACTAAAAAATGAGCAAGTTTTGGTCTAGACAGCTGTGCTTAATGTGGTCTGGCGGCGATCGCACTTCATCCCTTATCCATACACAGGGGGCTTGAGAATTTCATTTCAATACTGGCTAATGGTAGTGTCAGTGCAGTTAAGGGCATTCTAGGTCTGAGCCTGTAGAAATCAAAATCTAAGTACATGTATATACCCTCAACCAACCTCCCTACCTTTGACGAACTTTTTGAACCTACTGTAAAAGCCCTGAAAGCTCTGGGGGGATCTGGCACTATCCAAGAAATTTCTGAAAAGGTCTGTGAGTTAGAAGGGTACTCCGAGGAGCAGCAAAGTGTCCTACATAAAGAAGGGCCACAGACGGAAATTGATTATCGAATGGCTTGGGCTAGAAGCTATCTTAAGAACTATGGAGCCATTGAAAGTAGCAAGCGCGGCTTGTGGTCACTAACCGAGAAGGGAAGAACACTTCAAACTCTTGACCGAAAACAAGTTAAGCAGGCAGTTCAACAAACATACACCAAAGCCAAGCAAACGACTAATGGTGTTGATCCCAGTAATGCTCAGCCGTTGATTTACGCTGAACCAAGCACACCCCAACCAAGCAATGACCTTTCGGAGGAAGCTCCCATACCAGTCGAATCCGATTTGTGGGTAGAAAGACTGCTATCTATACTTCAGAAAATACCTCCTGATGCCTTTGAACGGCTATGTCAGCGTATCCTCAGAGCATCTGGTTTTATCAAAGTTCAGGTAACCGGGAAGAGAGGCGATGGAGGCATTGACGGCATCGGAGTTCTGAGAATTGCACTTTTAAGCTTTCAAGTCTTTTTTCAGTGCAAGCGATACACGGGTTCGGTTGGACCTGGGGAAATCCGAGACTTTCGAGGGGCAATGGTAGGTAGGACAGACAAAGGGCTGTTTCTCACAACCGGCACATTTACTAGTGAAGCTAAAAAAGAGGCTACCAGGGATGGGGCACCCGCCCTCGATCTAATTGACGGCAGCCAGCTATGCGTCATCCTTAAGGATCTAAACTTAGGAGTCGAAACTAAAACTATTGAGGTAGTCAAGATTGACGAGTCCTGGTTTAGTCATCTTTAACCTACTTCTAGTAAGACTGCTGCACGGTCAGATTAGTTTTCCTCAAAAATGGCTTTTTGAATAAGAATATAGTAAATTGGAAATTGACCAAATTACTACTTCAGTAAAAACAAGAGTATTAAACTCTAGCATGGCTACCCAGAACTTTAGAAATACTCCAGAATAATTCGGGAGCTAACAGTATGACTTTATCTTTAAAGATACCTACAAACTATAAGTTTGACTTGAGTGCCCTAGTAGCAGAATTTGTTTCTAAGGCAAAAAAGTCTATTGGATTTACCTCAAATGAGAACTTTTCTGGATTTACGGAGATTCAGGATTTAGTGCAGCGCTTAGCTAATCTTCCAAATGTTGAAGCAGCTAGGGCTGTAGCTAATAAAAGCGGGGATCTTCATGAAGTAACATTTGAGATCCTGTCTTATGTAGATTTTGATGAAGTAAGACAGCTAGCAGAACAGGCAACTGCACTAGTCATTGAGACTGAATGGGAACTTTGTGATATTTCCAAAAACGAGAACTGGTATTTTGGGACACAAGTTCTTAGAAAATTTAAATCTAATTTCCCGGAAAATCAAATAGTTGCTTTCAGTTATGCCCAATCAGAGTGTTTATCAGCGGCAAGCTGAATGTAATGAAAAAACTGCTCTTGCAGCCCAGTCGGGTTTTCCAGACTGGGCTGTTATTATGTGTTTTTACGCTGCTCTTCATTGGGTCAACCACTATGCGTTTTGTAATGGCGATGCAAAAGAGCTTGATGAAGGGAAGGATTCGCCCCATCAGATTCGACGACAATATGTTAAAAAAATTTCCAGAGAAAATAGATGGCGTGATTTAGAAGAATGTTATGAACTTCTTTTTCAAGCAAGTATGACAGCCAGATATTTAAGAGGTCTGGAGGATTTGGATCGTACTGCCAGAGAACATTATGCAACTTCTGGTGTACAGCCTTACTTTGACTATTTAGACAAAATTAAAAAAAGACTTTCTTAAAATGATTTAGCGAGTCTCCCCACGAGATGTGCAACGGGTGCATCCCAATGAGCGTAAATTCGTAGTGCGAGCATCTTGCTCGCTTATAGTACACGTGAGCAAGATGCTCACACTACTGATCGTCTTTTTGCAAAACTGGGATGCTCCTATGTGCAACGCCTTAAGTAAATAAAAGTAACGGAGTAGAATTTATAAGCTGGATTCTGACTCCTGACTCCTGACTTCTGAATTTTTTCCCTTAATTTTTCACAACTTTTAAAGTCTGGAAGCTAGTATCAGCACAACCACTGATAAATCCGCCCATGACTTGGATTGTTTGCAAATATTCTAAAGCAGCTTTACTAATAACTTCTCCAGGCATCAAAACAGGAATACCAGGGGGATAAGGACAGACGATTTCGGCACAGATGCGATCGCCTGTTTCTTGCAAGCGTAAGGTTTCTGTAGCCGCAAAAAAAGCCTCACGGGGGGAAACATGCAAATACCCCACACTATTAACAAGGTTATCCCATACCTCTTCCCCTACCTTAGTGACGAGAGGTGAAGTTCTTCGATACTCTTTGGCAAGAGTTGCGAAACCATCTACCAATCGCTCAATATCCTCCTGGGTATTACCTAAACTGATAATAAAGGTGAGATGTTGCAGTGATGGGAGTTCAGCAGTGACACCAAGCTGATCATTGAGAATTTCATCAGCTTCAAAGCCAGTCAAGCCTAAGTCAGAAACGGTGACAGTTAACCGCGTTCTGTCTAACTTCACTTCCCTATCGGCTTGCAAAGAGGGGTTGGTGAGGTTGAAAACTGATAATCCAGGAATGAGGCTGATCCGGGTTCTTGCTTCTTCCGCAAGTTGCAGTGTGCGGGACATCAACTGTTTGCCATGAAGTGCCATTTGTTGACGTGCTGCATCCAGAGAAGCGAGGAGTAAATAACTAGGACTGGTAGACTGTAAGAGCTGCAACGCTTTACTGATGCGATCGCCATCTATCCTATTCCCTTGGACATGCAGCATTGATGCCTGGGTCATAGCACCAAGCACCTTGTGAATAGATTGTACGGTTAAATCAGCACATGCTGCTAAAGCTGGGGTGGGTAGTTGGGGATGAAAGGCAAAGTGTGCGCCGTGGGCTTCATCTACGAGTAGAGGGATATTGTATTGGTGGACAAGGGATGCGATCGCATCCAAATCGCCACAAACACCATAATATGTGGGATAAACCATCAACACCGCTTTCGCATCGGGATGTTGTTCTAATGCTGCTTGTACAGTGCCAGGTGTGATACTGTGGGCAATGTCTAAAAGTGGATCGTATTCTGGATGGACAAAAATTGGGATAGCGCCAGAGAGAATTAAACCTGCTATTGCCGAAGAATGGACATTCCGAGGCAAAATGATTTTATCTCCTGTATTACAGGTTGCTAAAATTGCCGCCTCAACTCCACAGGTAGAACCGTTGACTAAAAACCAAGTCCGTTGTGCACCAAATGCATCCGCTGCTAGTTGTTGTGCTTGCTGAATAACACCATTAGGTGCGAAGAGGTTATCTAGTTCTGCTAATTCTGGTAAATCGGCGCGAAAGACGGCTTTGCCAAATAAGTCAGCTAGGGGTTGAGAAATCCCTTGTCCTTGTTTATGTCCTGGGGTGTAAAACGGTGCATGAGGATGTTCTGCACAGGCTTTTAAGGTGTCTAGTAAGGGTGTTTGGTTTTGATTGAGCATTTAACCGCAGATGGGGAGGAATGTCTTGTGTATTTATGGTAGGATTAGGTTTTTGGGTATAGCGGTTTGGGGGGTGTAGGTGGTGTTGGTTGTGATTCGGCTTGGTGACATCGAATAAGTTTAATGTAAACCTTAAGTGAAAATTTAAAGTATAAAATGCTGCGAGCTGGAATTGTTGGACTCCCCAACGTTGGAAAATCTACTTTATTTAATGCCTTAGTTGCTAACGCTAAAGCTGAAGCTGCTAACTTCCCTTTTTGTACGATAGAACCGAATGTTGGTATTGTTTCTGTGCCAGATGAGCGGTTAAATGTTTTGGCTAAGATTTCCGGTTCGGCAGAAACTATCCCAGCACGTGTTGAGTTTGTAGATATTGCCGGTTTAGTCAAAGGTGCTAGTCAAGGTGAAGGACTAGGTAATAAGTTTTTGTCCCACATCCGGGAAGTTGATGCGATCGTGCATGTGGTACGTTGTTTTGAGAATGACGATATTATCCACGTTGCTGGGTCGGTTGATCCACTGAGGGATATTGAAATTATTAATTTGGAACTTGGTTTATCTGATTTGGCTCAAATTGAGCGGCGAATTGAGCGCACCCGCAAACAAGCTCGTACTAGCAAAGAAGGTCAGGTAGAAATGGCTTTGTTAGAAAAGTTAGCTGCTGTCCTTAATGAGGGTAAATCAGTACGACAGGTGAGCTTGACTGAAGAAGAAGCTGAGACAATTAAAGGACTGGAACTACTCACAGCTAAACCGATTATTTACGCTGCCAATGTGTCTGAAGATGACTTGGCAAAAGGTAATGAATACGTCGAAAAAGTGCGGCAACTTGCAACTGTTGAAAATGCACAGGTTGTTATTGTGTCGGCACAAGTAGAATCAGAATTAGTTGAATTACCAGATGAAGATAGAGCAGATTTCCTCGCATCTTTAGGTGTAGAAGAAGGCGGTTTGAAATCTTTGATTCGCGCTACTTATAAGCTGTTAGGTTTGCGAACCTATTTCACAACTGGACCCAAAGAAACTCGCGCTTGGACGATTCATGCTGGAATGACAGCACCCCAAGCAGCAGGTGTCATTCACAGTGACTTTGAACGAGGATTCATTCGTGCGGAAACTGTTGCTTATGATGATTTAGTGACAACTGGTGCGATGAATGCTGCAAAGGAAAAAGGGTTAGTTCGTAGTGAAGGAAAAGATTACATTGTGGATGAAGGCGATGTACTTCTGTTCCGATTTAACGTGTAGTTAAATTTACCACCAGAGTTAGAAAGCGAACTTAGTACCGAAGCTTCTCAGCTAAACCTACCCCTCTCGGAATATATTTTACGTATCCTCTCTACGAGACAAGTTTTAGAAAATCCGCCAAAAACTGGAGAAGAATTAGTCGCATACTGGCAAAGCGAAGGTTTGATCGGTTCACGAACTGATATCGCCGACAGTCAAGAACATTAAGTGTTCTATAATAATGAAATGAATGAACCCACCTTAGCACAACTCAAACGCTTATACCTGCTAAGTTATACATTGACTAATGTGATGTTCCAACCGATTCATATTATTCGTCTGGACGAACGAAACCTGAACTTATTTATCTTAGCAGGACATGAAGAAAATATTGAAATTGTTATTACCCCTGAAGGAGAAGTATTTTAATGAACCCCGTTAATTATACTAACATGAGCGATCAAGAACTTAAACAATACCTTCTTGAACATAAAGACAATAAAGAAGCTTTTTATGCCTATTTAGATCGCAAACAGCAACATCCTAAACAAGTGCTCATTGGTGTTGATGAATTAGATACCTTAACCCCTGATCAACAAATTGAATTAATTACTCAACGCCTTCAAGAAAAATTTCATCTTTAGTACAATGTTCTTGGCAACGGCTAATGTAATGTCACTTCATCCGCTGTAAATTTGATATATCTGACTCCTGACTCCTGACTCCTGACTTCTTCTTTAATGCTCTAACTTCTGACAAACAGGAATCTCAATAATAAATTCTGTACCTTGCCCCACTTCGCTAAAGCAATATAGTAGACCGTTGTGTTTTTCAACAACAATTTGATAACTAATAGATAAACCCAAACCCGTACCAACACCAACAGGTTTAGTTGTAAAGAAAGGGTCAAATAAGCGTTTTTTGACTTTTGGTGTCATTCCTGGGCCATTATCAGCAATGCGAATAGCAATTTGATTATTTTCTAAAACGTGAGTGAAAATTGTAATTTGGGGCGAGGTAAACCCGCCCGTACCACTCTCCCATCTCTGTTCAAGAGCATCAATAGCATTAACAAGTAAATTCATAAAGACTTGGTTAAGCTGTCCTGCGTAGCAATCCACGAGTGGTAAGTTACCATAGTTTTTGATCACTTCAATTTGCGGACAATTCGGTTTCGCTTTCAGGCGATTTTGCAGAATCATAAGTGTACTATCTATACCCTCATGAATATCTACTTC
The DNA here is from genome assembly GCA_903903925.1 of uncultured cyanobacterium. GTDB lineage: Bacteria > Cyanobacteriota > Cyanobacteriia > Cyanobacteriales > Nostocaceae > Stigonema. The sequence continues at coordinate 42,354 of CAIVAU010000115.1, read as the reverse complement.
CTTCATCTCGGCTTCGTCATGACGGGAGAAGTTTCGCAACGACCGAACAATTGCCCGGATGCGATCAGATCCCACCTTCATGGAAGACAGTAGTTTTGGTAAGTCTGAAACTAAAAAATCCAAATCTATGGCTTCAATTTCTTCTCTAATTTCTGGTGTCGGTTGGGGGTATGCTTGCTGATAAAGTTCTAGTAAGCCGAGTATATCTTGAGTGTATCCACTGGCATGAGCTAAGTTACCGTAAATAAAGTTAACAGGGTTGTTAATTTCATGGGCTACACCAGCAACAAGCTGTCCCAGGCTAGACATTTTTTCACTCTGCACTAACTGGGTTTGTGTTCTCTTGAGTTCTTCTAGGGCTTGTTCGAGTTGTTGTGCCTGTTTTTGGGCAGTGATTGCAGCTTGGTGAGTTTGGGCATAGAGTTCAGCTTGGTTAATGGCGATCGCCAGCTGATCAACCACTGCTTGCAACAATTCCACTTCACGGTCAGTCCAGGGACGGAGGTTAGTACAATGACCACAGACAATCACACCCATGTCTCCAGAAAGAGTCTTAATCGGCAGCGCAATTTCCGATTGGTATCCTAAAGATTCCAACAAGTGACGATGAATTGGCTCGGCAAAATTTGCTACACAATCTATACGAATAATTTCTTGCTTTAAAAGTTGCTCAGTCACTGGGCCAACCACAGTAGCAGGGTAGCAACCAAGGAGACTGGGCATCTCCGGATTTTTTGCTTCTTTGATTGCTTCCCAAGTGGGTGGATTCGCATCTGGTTTATACCAACAGAAGCTACAGCAATCAATCTGCAATAATTGCTGAATTTCCTTGATTGCCGTTTCCACAACTGTATCTAAATCAAGGGAATTACGAATTTGACTAGCAAGTCTGTTCAGCAGTTGTTCCCGCTGTGCTAGTTCTCGATACAGCACTTCTGATTCTCGCCGTTCTTCATCTGCTTGCTTACGATCAGTAATATCCATCACCACACCATCCCAGACAATATCACCATTGGCTTGCTGTTCTGGTCGGGATTGCGCTTGCACCCACTTCAGCCGACCGGAAGGGGTGATGATGCGATTTTGCTGGTTGAGGGGTTCTAAACTGTTGGCTGAAATTAGAATCGACTGCTTAAAATCGCTGTAGTCATCTGGATGGATTAAGTTAAAGATCGTATCAATATTTGACTGAATTTCCTCTGGTTCTAGTTCAAACAATTCACGACAACCAGGACTGACATAGGAAAAACTTTGAGTGCCATCAGAATACATTATAAATTGATAAATCATTCCTGGGACATTAGCAACAAGCTTTTGGAAGCTCTCCTTACTTATCTTTAATGTTTCCTCAGTACCCTTGAGTTCTGTAATCACCTCACTAAAAAACACAACACCCCCAATCTCACCGTTATGGTTGTACCAAGGACTGCTCTTCCATTTCATCCACTCAACCGAACCATCGACTCGAATAAAACTATCAGCTTCACAAATCTCCACAGCACCGGCTAAACAGCGTTGGTGAATCGCCTTCCATTTGTCAGCTGTTTCAGGAAACACTTCGTAATGGCACAGACCAATCACACTGCTTTGCCGCGTTAGATCATAGTCTGTCAACCACCTGCGACTGGCTGCTATGTAGCGCATGTCGCGATCAAACATCGCAACCGCACTGGGTGTATGTTCCAAAAACAGTCGAAATTCTGGATGATTTTGCAAGTACATAAGTGAGATGGAAGATGCTTGAGGCAAGCTTTATCATGGCAAGCGTTCGGAGTCCTGCTGAAAAATGTGATACAGCAATCCTTGTAATGTAACTGCCGTTTAGTGACTTCAGCTTCCGAGTTTTCTCTTAATTTTGATCGCTGATTATGAATAAAGGAGTCAGGAGTCAGAATGGGTAAAAAATTAATGTATTTTTTTTATAAGAAGAATAACATCACCACAAGATTAAGTCAAAATTTGGGCATCCTAAAAATTAGGAGTCAAGTTTTTTTTGTTTGCTAACTATGCCAACGTCAATGTTTGTTGCCCAAGCCCAGAGGAGGTTATCCCAGCCGGTACCATCGCCCGCGTCGCAAGCACCTCCATTTTTGTTCGCTACCTCTGGAGGACTAGCTGTAGTGGTGATTGTTTTGATTGTGTATGGCAAATTTCAAATGACAAAGCTAGAGAAAAAAGTCAAGTTTGAAAAATTTCGGGCGCGAGAACTAGAGAAAAAGTTGAAACTAGCCCTAGAGACAATTCGCAAAATGGAAACAAATCCCGACTTAATTAACTCACGGGAATTTAACCTCGATTATCTGCGAATGCGGATGTCTGAGGAAGTCTTTCATTTTGCAATTATTAATCAAGCTAAAATCATAATCAAAGATAAAATTTCGCAAGCACTGCGTCCAAATCAATCCCAACAAGGATTCGTAGGCATTGCCAGTCAAACCGCACGGCAGGTAGATGAAACTTTTGATGTCGAGTATGAGACTGGCACTCCACCAAACACGAGTAAGCGAGTGTTGTTTCGCATTCAAATCCGGTTAATGAAGTTACCAACGCAAGCAACCTCTGCCACTATTAGCCAAATTATTGAGTGTATTGAAACTTACCTTAGTCCCTCAGGCGATGAGGACACTTGGCAACCGACAATTCAAGGTCGAATTGCCCGTATGCATTGGGATCAAAAGGCTAAGCCTACCCCCTTGTTAGTGCTAGAACAATCAAACGACGGTGTGAATGTTACTTTCCGTACCAATCGCCAATCCAACGCTATGACACCACCAACTTAACCTTACTTGCAATCTGCTGTAACTTCGCTTTGGGAATCACGAGCTAAAAGACCATCCTCCATCTCCACAATGCGATCAGCTATGTCCAAAATCCGGTTGTCGTGAGTCACCAATAAAATAGAGGTTCCCTGATCTCTGGCAAGACGTTGCATCAATTCAACGACAGCCCGTCCTGAGTGTTTGTCCAAAGCTGCTGTGGGTTCATCTGCTAGTACCAGTGGCGGATTATTTACCAAGGCGCGGGCGATCGCTATCCTTTGTTTTTGTCCACCAGAAAGATTCTCTGGATATTGATTAACCTTATCCCCTAAACCAACTGCCTTCAGCATAGCTTCTGCTTTTAACAGTGCTTCCTGTGGAGAAATATGCTCATTTAATTCCACAGCCATTTGCACATTTTGCCTAGCATTTAAGAACTCTAATAAGTTGTGCGCTTGGAAAATATAACCAATCTTGCGCCGGGTGTTCACCAGTTTGGTCTGGCTGGCTCTAAATAATTCTTTACCTAAAAATTTCAGACTTCCCTCTTGTACAGATCGCAACCCACCAATCAAGCTTAGTAATGTTGTTTTACCTGAACCTGATGGTCCAGTCATAATAACAATTTCTCCTGGATAAATTTCCAAATTAATATCAAATAAAATTTGTTTTTTTAGTGCCCCTTTCCCATAGTAATGGTTAAGATGCTGGATAGCAATAACAGGTTCTTGGTTCATCATCATAAAGTTAGGAGTGAGAAGTTAGGAGTTAGGAGTTAGGAGTTAGGAGTTAGGATTTATAGAGAACAGGGTTGATCGCGTCTCTATAAAAGTTGTAAAATTTACTGGATTTGAATTTATTACTTCTAACTCCTCACTTTACTTAAAAGATATCCGCTGGATCGGCAGCACGCAACTTACGCACAGCAATTGCACCAGAAATAAAGCACATGACTATCGTCAAAATTAGTACCATGATGATGCGTCCTAGACTCATGAAAACTGGTAATAGTGTGGCTGTTCTCGCCGTTTGGTACAAAAAAACAGAAAAAGCCAATCCTGGTATATATCCTAAAAATGCTAAAATCAAAGCTTCTTGAAGGATAACAAATAACAAGTAATTTTGTGTATAGCCGATTGCTTTTAGAGTTGCATATTCAGCCAAATGATCCGCAACTTCAGTATAAAGAATTTGATAAACAATCACGGTTCCCACAATAAAACCCATGATTGTGCCTAACGTAAAAATAAATCCAATCGCTGTACTGCTTGCCCAGAAATCTCGCTCAAAGTCAATATATTCTTGCTTAGTCAATACCTTGATATCTGGAGGCAAATACTTCTTTAATATTTGAGCAACAACAGTCGCGTCTGCGCCTGGTTTTAATTTAATCAATCCAATGTCAATTAATCCTCGCTGGCGGGTATTAAATATCCGCAGAAAAGTGATGTCACTTGTAATTATATTACCATCTGCCCCAAATGATGCACCTAAAGTAAATAGCCCTCCCACTTTAATTCGCCGTCTTCTTACTTCCGCTACTACAGCCTTACCTTGCTCAAAATCCGTAGCAATTGGGCCGTATTCCTTTCTAGAAGATCTATCAAATAAAACGACATTAGGCTGTTTAATTTTATCTAGATTTTCCTGAGTACCAGGTAAGTTAAATGGGTTAAATTCTGGGTTTATACCAATAACTAGGATATTACGATAACCACCAGTGACAGGATTTTTCCAGCTAGCATAGTCTGTATATAGATATTGTACAGATGCCACTGCCGGTACATCTAAAGCTTTATACAACCGTCGTTGAGAAAAGCTTTTCATTAACAATAAAGCGCTAGATTGACGGTTAATGAGAACAATGTCACCCTGCAAGCTAGTATGTAATCGTACGTTACTGAAATACAGAGAGTCCTGGAAACCAATCTGCATAAACATCAAAATATCAGCAAAAGCAATTCCCGCCAGCGCTACAGCTAGTCGAGTTGTCTCTCGCTTCAATTGTAGCCATGCTAGAGGTATTTTCATAATTCAGATATATCGATAACCACTTGGGCATAAGTTAAGCCTGCAACTCGTTCACTATCTTGTGGAGAAAGACCTATTTTCACTTCTACAACTCTGGCATCAACATCTGCTGCTGGATCTGTATTCAGCGCATCTTTTTTGCCAATTTTTCTGCCAATTTCAAAGACAGTTCCTTGTAATTGTCCGCTAAAAGCTCCATTGTCACTGCTGATCGTAGCTTGTTGACCGAGACGCACTTTACCAATACCGTCTTCAGGTACTTCAGCTACCACAATCATTTGATCGGTTCGTCCAATCTCGGCAATGCCCTCTGGGCTTAAGCTTTCACCAGCCTTTGTGTGGATTTTTAAAATTTCTCCAGCAATGGGCGCTGTGACATAGCTCAATTTCAGTTGTGCTTCTGCTTTTCTCAATTGTGCGATCGCATCACCAACTTGGGCTTGTGCTATATCGACATCAGTCGGACGGACTTCTAAAATTCTGCTGAATTTAGCTTTTTCTTCGGCGATTTGCTTGAGTAGAGTGGCGATGGTCTTGTCTCGAGTTTCCTTGGCTTCAACAATCTGCTGTTGTAAAGTTTCTACAGCTTTGATCTGGTTAGCCCTGGCTTCGGCAATTTGCTCTCGCACAGTTGCAATTGTCTGCGATCGCGTTGCTTGGCTTTCAGCAACCTGCTGATTGGTCGTTAACGCACTCAGGCGTCTCTTATCAAGTTCCTGTTGAGAAATGGCTCCTTCTCTGTATAAAGATTCATAGCGTAGAGCATCGACCTGGGCATTGTTAGCTTCTGCTTCTGTTCGGGCTACCGTTGCTCTTGAAGTATTCTTTTGCCCTTTAAGTTCAGCTTCTAAACGATTAACAGTTGCTTGCTGGGCATTCGCTTCCCCTCGTAACTGGGCTTCTAGTCGAGCAATAGTCGCTTGCTGAGCATTCTTTTCCCCCCGTAACTGGGCTTCGAGGCGATCGATGACCGCTTTTTGGGCTTGAATGTCTCTTGGTGCCCCTATTTTTACATTTGTTAAATTGCCACGAGATTCTTGCAGTTTGGCTTTTGCTTCTTCCACGGCTGCTTGATTACTAGTGAAACTGTCCAAAATAGCAATCAGTTGACCTTTTTTGACCCTCTCCCCCTCTCTGACTTGCATTTGCTCAACTCGTGATGTCCCTTGCAGTCCTGTTGGGGCAGAAAGTTTAATAACTTCACCTCGCGGTTCCAAACGACCCAACGCATTAACGCTGGTCACAACTGGTCTAGCGGCTACAGGTTCAGCTAGTTTATTGAGCTGATCTACTTTAACTTTAGTCAGTACCCCGGCAGCAATGACTACTGGCAGCATGGCGATAACCCACCAAAGTTTGGGTTTCTCAATTGGCTGCTCCATTGAGCTTGGCTTCTCACTTACCCTTGACATGGTATGTTTGCCTGTTTATCTGAGTTTTGCTGATAGAAGTAAAGTCGTAAATTGTGATTATCTTTTATGAAGTTAAAAGTGGCACATTTTAACTTAACTAAAAACATCATCAGTTATAAATTATCCCTGTATTCCTAATCACTATTTCAAGCCCCTATATTCATGTGCATAGGAGTTTTGAATTTTGAATTTCCCGAATGAGTTGACTCTTTATCCACTGCCTGCCACTTTTTTGTAACTCCATTTTACTCTCGTTAAATGAATTCTATCTTTATCAGTTTTTTTTTAACGTAACAGAGCCTACAGAGTGAGAAATTGGGGATTGCTTAGTAGTTTGTACAGGCGCGATTAATCAAATCTGTACTGAATAAATGCAAATGTATATCTCCCTGAAGATGCTCCAGCGTACTTCTTCTGCCATACTTAAAAGCAGTAGACCATGACCAGGACAAGATGCAAGACAAAAAAAAGTCTCACGATCAGTGTACTGGCAATCCCTTAGATGATTTATCCAGAGGGAGTGAAAGGCTGTGTCATTCCTTAAGCACCGCTTCAGAAAAAGGGAAGGGTGTCTTTCATGGTAGTGGAGACATAAGTCTTCTCATGCGTAACCTTGATTGGTCTGCTACACCGATAGGGCCAGTCGAGCATTGGTCCCAAAGTTTGCGTACTTCCGTTAGTATATGCCTAGCCTCCCGATTCCCAATCCTGATTTGGTGGGGATCACAATTGGTCATGCTTTATAACGATGCCTATCGCCCTATGCTAGGAGCCACTAAACACCCTCAAGCTTTGGGTCAGCGGGGGCGTGAGTGTTGGTTGGAAGTCTGGGATATTATCGGTCCAATGCTAGAAGGCGTATTGACTACAGGTATTGCTACCTGGTCTGACGATCAGTTGCTCCTTCTAGACCGCAATGGCTATCTTGAAGAGTGCTACTTTACGTTTTCCTATAGTCCCATTCTCGACGATACAGGTCTGATTGGTGGCATTTTTACTGTAGTCAAGGAAACGACCGAACAGGTTTTGAGCGAAAGACGGCTACGCACCTTGCGGGAGTTAGCTGCCAAAACTGCCAATGCTAAGACGACTGAGTCAGCCTGTCGTTGTGCTGTCCAAACTTTAGCAACTAATCCTGCGGATATTCCTTTTGCCTTACTCTATATGCTTGATGAGGCAGGTCAACACGCGCAATTGTTTGATGTCGTTGGACTAACACCTGAAGTATTGGCTAGTTCCCAAAACTTAGACCTAATAACTATAAATAATAACACGTGGACGAGTTTCTTAGCAAGAGTTGTGCAAACAGGTCAAGCTGAGCAGGTAGATAACTTAACAGAACAATTTGAATGGGCTTCCCTCTTAACTGCTGTTGACTTCCCAAACTCAGCATTAGTGTTACCCATTGCCCAGGTCAACCAAGTTCATCCTGCTGGTTTACTGGTCATGGGAATTAGTCCGCGACGTGCCTTGGACAATGAGTATCGCGGTTTTCTTGAACTCATTGCAGGTCATGTTGCCACAGCCATAGCCAATGCCCGTGCTTATGAAGCTGAACGTAAACGAGCTGAAGCGCTAGCTGAGTTAGACCGTGCCAAGACGACCTTCTTTAGTAACATCAGTCACGAGTTTCGCACCCCACTAACGCTGATGATCGGTCCGTTGGAGGATCTGCTAACGAAGGGCACAGATCTGCTACCACCAGAAGATCTCTCGCAGTTGCAAGCCGTATATCGTAACTCCATGCGCTTGCTGAAACTAGTCAATTCCCTACTGGATTTCTCCCGGATTGAGGCAGGGCGAGTTCAAGCAGTTTATGAACCGACCGACCTAGCCATGCTAACAACCAATCTGGCAGGGGTGTTCCGGTCAGCGATCGAACATGCAGGGATGCGTCTGGTGGTAGACTGTCCCCCCCTCCCTGAACCTGCGTATGTAGACCGCCAGACATGGGAAAAGATTGTGCTGAACTTGCTCTCCAACGCTTTCAAATTTACTTTTGAGGGAGAAATAGAAGTATCGCTTCGCTGGGCTCGTGACCACTTTGAGTTAAAGGTGCGAGACACAGGTATAGGCATTCCAGCCCTTGATCTGCCCAAGATATTTGAGCGGTTCCATCGGGTGCAAGATGCGAGAGGACGAACAAATGAGGGATCAGGTATTGGTTTGTCCCTTGTCCAAGAACTCATCAAGCTACATGGTGGCACCGTCGAGGTGACTAGCGTCGTTGATGGGGGAACAAGCTTCATTGTGTCGATTCCTACAGGGTACGCCCACCTACCAAGCGATCGCATCGGCGCTACACGCACACTTGCATCGACAGTAGTGGGAGGAGTGACCTATGTTGAAGAAGCATTGCGCTGGCTGCCAGAAGTAGGAGGTGAGAGAGCCGAGACTAAAGCCTCTGATCTCTCCCTCCCTGTACCTGTGCAAACGCTCCAGCACACACCTACTGCCCGAATACTCGTGGCTGATGACAACGCAGACATGCGTGAATATGTGCAGCGTTTGTTGTTAAGTCAACATTATCAGGTAGAGACCGTCACAGATGGGATCGCGGCTTTAGCTGCCGTTCGTCAGCAGATGCCCGATCTTATTCTCACAGATGTGATGATGCCTAGACTAGATGGTCTAGGTTTGTTGCGAGATCTGCGGGCTGACCGACAAACCAGAGAGATCCCCATCATCTTGCTTTCCGCCCGTGCTGGAGAAGAGTCTCGCATTGAAGGACTTGAAACTGGAGCCGATGATTACCTCATCAAGCCCTTCTCTGCCCGTGAATTATTGGCTCGCGTTGAGGCAAACCTGAAGATGGCTCAAATGCGGCAAGAAACTGCCCGTCGTGAGCAGGCGTTACGAATAGAAGCAGAGACAGCGAATCGGGTCAAAGATGAGTTTTTAGCGGTGCTTTCCCACGAATTGCGATCGCCCCTCAACCCTATTATGGGTTGGTCAAAGCTACTGCGAAGTCGTAAGCTTGATGAAAAAACAACTGACCTGGCGCTGGAAACTATCGAACGTAATGCCAGGGTACAGACTCAATTAATTGAAGATCTACTGGATATCTCCCGGATTCTACGGGGTAAACTTGCCCTGGATGTCTCCCCAGTTAATCTGGAATCCACGATCCAAGCTGCAATGGAAACAGTGTATCTAGCAGCCCAAGCCAAGTCAATTCAACTTCAGTCCGTGTCTTCCTCTGAAGTGGTGCAAGTGTTAGGTGATGCCAACCGCTTGCAGCAAGTTGTCTGGAATCTACTGTCCAACGCCGTCAAGTTTACAGATTCTGGTGGACGAGTGGAAATTAGGCTTGAGCGAACTCGCACACACGCTCAAATCCAAGTCAGCGATACGGGAAGGGGTATACACCCAGACTTCCTACCCTATGTGTTTGATTACTTTCGCCAAGAGAACAGCACCACGACTAGGAAATTCGGTGGACTAGGACTGGGACTCGCGATCGTTCGTCAGTTGACCGAAATGCATGGCGGGACAGTTCAAGCCTTCAGTCTGGGAGAAGGGCAGGGAGCCACCTTTACCGTGAGACTACCCCTGACAAATGTTGAGCAAGAGATGAGTGAGAACACACAAGTATTTAACGATACTCGCGGTCTCGAAAATATACGGATACTGATTGTGGATGATGATGTTGACACTCTTGAGTTTCTAGTCTTCCTGCTTAAACAGGATGGGGCACAAGTGCGTGCTGTAGGATCGGCTCAAGAAGCTTTAGACGTGTTTGCACAGTGGCAGCCAGAAATCCTCTTGAGCGATATTGGGATGCCTGAAGTCGATGGCTACAAGCTGCTGCGCCAAATTAGAGCAATGCCTCCATTGCAAGGAGGACAGATTCCAGCGATCGCACTCACTGCCTATGCTGGAGAAACGGATCATCAAAAGGTGCTTCTGGCTGGTTTTCACACACACCTCACTAAACCAATCGATCCAGCAGAGTTAGCTGCTGTGATTACTGCCCTGATCAAGGTAAAGAAGGAGTAGGGAGTTGAAATTTCTCGGAATTGATTTAGGCTGGAAATCACAACCAAGTGGACTATGTAGTTTAGGATGGGTAGATCAGCAACTGCAACTACTCAATCTAGACCGCAAAGAAGCAATTGCAGATATCTTGGCTTGGGTTGATCAGAGCATACAACTCAATGAACCCGCGATTATTGCCGTAGACGCGCCCACCCTCATCCCCAATATCACCGGGAGTCGCCTACCTGACAAACTCACCCACAAACACTTCGGTAAATATCATGCTGGATGCTACCCAGCCAATCTCAACTTACCCTTTGCCGAACGAACCGTCAACTTTGGCTTAGCACTCTTATCTCGCGGCTTCACCCACGCACCAACCATTGAACCCCAAAAACCCGGCAGGTATCAAATAGAAGTCTTTCCCCATCCTGCCATAGTTCATCTGTTCAACCTACAACGCATCCTCAAATACAAAAAAGGACGGCTGAGCGATCGCCGCCTAGAACTTCTCAAACTCTACAATTACATTACCGATATCCTACCCACCTTAGAACCCTCTCTGCATTCTCTGCGCCTCTGCGGTTCTTTCCCCTCCGAAATTCCCACCACCGGCGCAGCCCTCAAAGAAACTGAAGATAAACTAGATAGCTTAATCTGCGCTTATGTAGCTGCATACTGGTGGTATTGGGGAGAACAACGTAACCAAGTACTAGGCGATATTACCACTGGTTACATTGTCATCCCTGCAAGAATTATGAATTATGAGTTGAATAAAAACTCCTAACTCCTAACTCCTTACTTTTACTGTGCCCAAATAATACACCTAGGCTCATAAGGACTGGAGAGGTATTTGTGTTTCGGCAACACTCGCAAAGACAAGCCTTGTAAACCAGAGGTGTTGTATGCGATATCAGCCGTGTAAATACTCAATCCTTGTTCATCTTCTCCTTGGTGGTTCATCACCACCGATACACCATTGACAATCTCACCATTGGCATCAATTGTACCTTGGTAGAGTTCAACCTGTATATCGTTATTTCTCAGAGTCGCCAAGTGGATTTTGGCTGTGACAGAAATAGTTTGGTTGACTTCAATATCTGTTCCAGCAGTGACATCAACATCTTTAATCTTGAGATCGTACCAGTTCGCAATCAGGTTTTCTTTCCATGCAGCTAATTCTTTAGCTGGGGTGTAGTGATTGCTTCTCAGAGTGTGGAAGCGATCGCTTGCAGGGAAATAAGCCCGCTGTGCATATTCTCGTACCATCCGCGCCGTATTAAAGAATGGACAATTCAACCGGATCGCATCCTTCATTTTAGCAATCCAGTGTCTTGGTAAATTATCAACATCTCGGTCATAGAACAGAGGTACGACTTCCTGTTCTAGCAAGTCGTATAAGGCATTCGCCTCAATTTCATCCTGGTAGTTGGGATCATCATACATCTCCCCATGACCGATAGCCCAACCAGTGCGGACATAATCAGCTTCATCCCACCAGCCATCTAGCACACTGAGATTTGGCAATCCATTCATTGCTGCCTTCATCCCACTCGTACCAGAAGCTTCACGTGGGCGACGCGGTGTGTTTAACCAGATATCACAACCAGCCACCATCAAGCGGGCGATGTGAATGTCGTAGTTAGGAACAAACACGACCTGCTTTTCCCAGCCTTGTTCGCGGATAAAGTGGTTAATATCGCGGATGAGTTCCTTCCCTGGTATGTCCTTAGGGTGGGCTTTGCCGGCAATGACAAATTGCACCTTGCGGTGTTTATTTTCAAACAAAATCCGCTTAATCCGCTCTAGATCGCGCATCCATAATGTAGCACGTTTGTAGGTCGCAAAGCGTCGAGCAAAGCCAATGGTTAAAACGTATGGGTCAAGGACTTCTTGTGCTTGAGTAATTTCCGAGGGGGAAGCGCCGCGATCGCGTAAATGTTTTACCAAACGTTCTCGGACATACAAAATCATGTCCAGGCGACAACGTTCGTGATTGCGCCATAACTCCTCATCAGGGATAGCGTCCATCCGCTCCCACAGGGGGTTATCAGTTGGTACTGATGACCAGTTTGGGCCGAGGTAGCGATCGTACAATTCCTGAGTTGATTTGGCAACACAACTACGGGCATGAACACCGTTAGTAATTGCCGCAATTGGCACCTCATCCACTGGCACATTCTGCCACAAATCGCGAAACATCTGTCGCGAGACCACACCATGCAGCTGTGCTACACCGTTAGAAAATGTCGCCATCTTCAGCGCCAGCACTGCCATGCTAAAAGGCGCTGATAAGTCGCCACTATGGTCGCGCCCTAATGCTAAAAATTCATCTTTGCTCAAGCCAAAGACATCGGCATAATATCCTAAGTAGTGTAGAATTTTATCCGGAGCGAACAAGTCAATTCCAGCTGGTACTGGCGTATGAGTTGTAAATATATTCGAGGAAGCCACGATCTGTTTAGCTTCAGTAAAACTCAGCCCCTCTTCCTGAATCAACAGACGAATACGTTCTAGGGCAGAGAATGCCGCATGACCTTCATTCATGTGATAGGCGGTCACTTTATACCCTAGCGCTTTTAACATTTGCACACCACCTATACCGAGCATGATTTCTTGGTGGATACGCATATCTATGTCGCCACCGTACAACTGATCGGTAATATCGTGGTCGTAGGGGTTGTTAGGTTCAATGTTAGTGTCCAGCATATACAGCGGCACCGTTCCTACCTGTACGCGCCAAACCCTAGCATACACAGTACGTTCTGGATAAGCCACCCCAATCCGCAGTTCTGAACCATCAGAATTGCGCTCTAAATGCAACGGCATATTGTAAAAGTCGTTGATTGGGTAACGTTCCTGCTGCCAGCCATCAGCATTCAGATACTGAGCAAAATAGCCTTGCTGATATAATAAGCCCACACCGACAAGGGGTAGCCCCAAATCACTGGCAGATTTCAGGTGATCCCCAGCAAGAACACCTAAACCTCCAGAATATATCGGCAAACAATCTACAAGCCCAAATTCAGCCGAAAAATAGGCGTAACATTCAGTATCATGGATTTCAGCAGCCGAGTGCTGAGTGCCCGGTGCTGAGCGCTGTTTCTGATACCAAGTGTATTCTTGCAAATAGTCTTCTAACTGACGGGCTGCGCGATCCATCTGCGCCAGGAAGCCTTCATCTTCCACAACTTCGATCAACCGTGCTTGGCTGATAGTACCGAGCATCAAAACTGGATTGTGACGGCTAGATTCCCATAAATCAGGATCTAAGCGGCGGAATAAGTCTTTAGTTTCAACATTCCAATCCCAGTGTAAGTTGTAAGCAAGCTTCCGTAACGGTTCTAGCCGTAGCGGTAGCGAAGGAGAGACATTGAATGTACGAATTGGCTGCATAAAGTAGAATTCCAGTTTTGGCTATGGTTATTGTTCACTGTTTTTACTCCATGTTGCCAATTCTTTATAGTGTGTTTATGAGGTATTGGGGATTGGGGATTGGAGATTGGGGATTGGGGATTGGGCAATACGGAAATTTCTCACTCATTTATGTGAGACATAAGGAAGATATTACTCCCCACACTCCCCACACTCCCCACACTCCCCACACTCCCCACACTCCCCACACTCCCCACACTCCCCACACTCCCCACACCCCCCACACTCCCACACTCCCACACTCCCCTAATAGTTCACCCCCATAGCAATTGAAGCCAGGTTTTTAAACCCACAATCCCGTCTGCTTGCAATTTATGAGACTTCTGAAAAGCTATGACTGCTTTCTCCGTCTGTGAAGTGAAGTGACCATCCACATTAACAGGATCAAATTCTGGTTTTTTGAAGTCTTTTAAACGTTGTTGAATTCCTTTAACTATTGAGCCTTTCGACCCTAGTTGAAATGAGTTAAATCGATTAAGGTCAGCTTGATTACTGACACCAGGCACATTTGGAACATCTCCTCTATACTGATGTATGAGCCAATTACCTGATCCCCAAGACGCAGGGATTGAAGGTGTTTGTACACCATAATGAGCAATCCATAGAGGGTAATCAGCAAAGTCATGAGGATCACCTAGGATATTCTGCCAAAAGTTAAAGCCAGTATAGATAATCGGGCGAATTTTTTTGCCTGTTTGTTGTTGAATTGCGTCTTCAACTACTTTCAGCCACTGCTTGATTTCATTAATGATATTGTTGCGGTCAGTACTTCCTATGTTGGCTTGTTCTTGATCAACATCTTGATTATCGGTTGTTTCCACATCTAACACTGGCGGTAGATCACCAGGCGTAAGATTACCTACAGTTTTCAGAAATGCGTGGGCTTGATCTATAGGTTGCGAGGTTCTTGGATGAAAGAAGTGATAAGCACCTCGAGCTATGTCATACTTCTTAATAGTTGGCCAATGGTGAGAGAAAAGACCATCTTTTAAAGTCTTGCCTTCAGTTGCTTTCACAAAAGCAAATATCTTGCCAGAATTCTTCACTTCTGCCCAATTCACACTACCGTCATTTTCAGCAACATCAATACCGTACATAGTTAAATCCTCGTTTTCTATGGATAAATGATCAGTCAGGTCATACTGACTTCGTGGTCATTGAGATCAATTATCTTCGGGATATTTCAAAATGTCAGCTCTTATAAATCTGATTTATCGACAGGATTAAACGAACCTCGTTAAAACAGTAAAAACTCTGGGAATAATAAATTTATAAAGGCTGAAACACGCAAATCTAGAGGGTTTTTGTTTAGCTCAATTTTAAAATTGACTACGCGTCTGCATGATTGTAAATCTCTTAATGACTCCTTTCTCCCAGAATATACGTAACAGCAAAACTTCTCGCTGGCTTGTCTGTTACGTATGATCAATGAGATATCTGACCCCATTTTTGTCAAAAACTGCGAACATTAGTGGATATTACTTAACGATGGCTTTTGTCATTTTATCGGGTATAGGCGACAAGGGTGCATCCCATTTTTGTAAATTTGTAGTGCGAGCATCTTGCTCGCTTATCTTACACGTGAGCAAGATGGTCACACTACTTGTTGGATTTAACTCAGACTGGATTGATATAGTTGGCAATTTGGCAACTCCTCTGATTAAGAGAAAAGTACCGTTTGGTATTTCTTAGTCTAAGAGAGTTAATAAGTGAGTTATTACGATTTTGATGACCATTTCTGGTCTCCACAGACAGTTTGTAGTCAATCAGCATCACCAAAGCCGAATAAGTCAAATAAAAAAAATTCCCACTCCCGTATACTCATAGGAACCTTGAGTTTAGCATGTATTGCTGTTTGGATACCGCTTTTATTCCAGATGTTAGTTTCTACCACTCAAGAGACTCAGGAAAGAAGTTCTCTGGAGACTGATAACTTCAATACTAATTGTCTTCTATTGAGAAGTAAACGCTTCCTGTTATGTGGCTTGCAGCAGCAAAGATAGTCTGTTCACTTGTTTTTAGGGTGGGGTAACCCCGCCCCTACAATGCCTGATTGTGCTGATACTGTGTAATGAGCTCAACACAGACGAACCACGCTTTCCTACTTGTGACAATATTGAAGCGGAGTTAGCCCGACTCTGCCAAACGATAGGACTATATGACCTACTGCTCGTGCATTTTGCTTGTCACGGGTCGTTGGTAGCAGGTAAGCCTGTGTTAATCACCCATGAAACCCGCGCCTCGACACTAGCGAAAAAGGCTCTACCTCTTGCTGAGGTAGCATTTACCGACATTCTCCATCAGGTAACCCTCAGCCCCGACCAAGTTCAAGCTGCTTTAGAAAGCCTACAACGCCACGATGTTGTCAAGCAGGACAATGGTCAGTATATTTATACTGTTGAATTAATGCGGCGCTGGGTGGCCCAGCAAACAGGAAAAAAGCAGTAAAGTTGCTCCCCACGAATGAAAAAAACTCCTAACTCTTAACTCCTAACTCGTCAAGCACAAGTATAGAATCAGCCGATCGCCCAAACTCCTCTGGTGCATATTGCAGGTAAACTTGTGATCCAGGCCAAAGAAACGTCCCTGGAGTTACAGAACGTACTAAATAGTGGAGGCTATAAACTCCTGGGTCGAGATGATCTGCATAAGCGACAATGCGATCGCGATAAATCGTCTTAAAACCAACCTCCCAACTGTCGGCTAAAGCCTGTAATGCAGCCGTAGAAGTTTGAAAACTCGCATCCACCGCCTCAAAACCCCCTGGAAGGGGATCACTCATCACCACATGTTCCACAGGATGATCGGCAATAATTTCCACACCAATATCAAATACCTGTCCACTTTCTAAAGACAATGGTCGGTCAAATCCATGCAAACCTAACTTTTGCAATACCTTCTCCTCACCCACCCGACGAATTTCTCTTGTGACTCGTAAACCATTAAACCTCCCTGGTTGATTTCCTTGCAAGCGGTAGCGATAAGCCGCCAAATAGTGCAATGTTCCTTTTCCAGATTTTTGCAAGAGTAAATCATGACGACCACGCGGTAACTCAGCCATCGGTATTTTCACGAACAAACTAGGATTACGGTAGCCTTCAAATCGTTGTTCTCCCAGCTTCTTACCAGCTAATTGCACTTTAGCCACAAAATTCGGCGGTGTTGGTTGCAATTGACTATATTCCACCAAAGCCGTTAAAGCTTGAGCATTATCATAGCTCGTTTGCCATGTCCCATCCCGTCGCAGTCCAAGCAGACTTTGCAACAATCCATCGATAAATTCTGGGTTACCATGCTGAGTGATAAATAGGCGCAATGCTTGCGCTTGTGCAGTGGTAGGTGAATTCATCCATTCCCAACTACGGGGTAGATTGACAACGGCTGTACGACCAGTATCATATATAGTCTCTTGCAACTGATTCAAGAGTTTTTTGGACTCATTCCGCCATTCTGGAAACTGAGATATGTATCGCGCCAGTTTAATCTGAGTTACTAAATCAAAAGCGTCGCGTTGGCGATAAATATCAGCAAGGAAACTATTGCGTTTTTCTCCCAGTTGTGCTAATGCTATCAAAGCATTCAGTTGCAGTTGATTTTTACACAACTGCTGCTGACAAAACTCGTATTGTCCGGGATTTGCAAGGATTTTCTGCAAATAAGCCTTGAGGCGAGACACCATCCCAGGAGGAAACATTAGATTTGTCTTACCCAGAGACTCGGCTACATAGGAAGAAACCCAAGGATCAGACTTTTGTTGTCCTGGAAAAGCAGCAAAGCCACCATCAGCTTGTTGGAGTTTTTGCAATTGTTCAATTGCTTGGCTTGTTTGTTTGTTAAAATCGAATTCTGTAAATGTCTGACCAAATTTCTCAGACAGAGTTTGCAGATTAGAAGAAATGATTAACTGACTTGCGGCTGGTTCTGCGAACGGCAAATCATTATCGTCTAAAACCTGCTGTGCTGGTGCTTTAATCTGTGGTATGAGAGTACTTGCCAGTTGAACATCTAAACCTCCCACTTCAGGGACAGTATTTTTCTCCACATTTAAGGGAATTCTCACCTGATTTTCAGTGACACCCGTCTCAATCACTTGTTCTGTCACTTCTAACGGCTTAATTTCCAAAGGGACTTCAAAGGCATCTGCCGTTGTACGATTTAGTTGAGTCGTGAAACGAACTTGACCGACTCCGACACTACCAGCTTTCATCGGGAAGCGATAAGCATGAGTCGCTGATTCCACTTTGGTTTGCAAGGCTGTCGTTGTGGGGTTTCTACCTTCAAACTGAGTACAGAGGCGATGAATCGGGTCTGTACAGGTCACTTCGCCATGAATTGTCAAGTCTCCTGCTTGACCAGTGTTATTGGTGACAGATAAACCGCCAAGGATGCGATCGCCAGGACGCGCAAACTGTGGCAGAATGGCATTAGTTACAAGGGGCTTAGTTGTGATGAAAGTCGCTTCCGAGTTGCCAAAACGGAGATTTCCATCAGTGGCGATCGCCATCACCCGCCATGTGGTCAAGTCATCAGGTAGTTTAAATGTCACCTGTGCCTTACCTGTCGCATCAGCCAGGATAGAACCATTGTAGTAAGCTAAGGCTTGAAAATCTTTGCGAATGCGGGTATTTGCTGCACCAGCAGAAAACCCACCGCCATAACCCCAACCTTTAGGTTGAGTCAAAGCCTGTTGTTCGACAACAACATTCCGTCGATTATCATTAAAGCGAGTAGAGATAGGCTGTTCAGCATAAACCGTGTTTACCAAATCTGGTGGACGATAGCCAGAAAGCTGTAACACCGCCTCATTTACCACCATGACTGTTAACTGTCCTGGGGTGGGGTTACCTTGATTGTCTTTTAATTCCAGTTGTACTGTTTGTTCTCCACCAGGTTCCAGTGATGCTTGTACTGGAGTGACTTGCACCTTTAAATACTTATCATCCAAGTTTACTTTAAAAGGAGCAAAGCCAATTCGTACCAAACTGTCTACATTTCCTGGTTGCACCTCGTTGAGAGTTTGACTTTTGACTTTTGACTTTTGACTTCCCCCGAGGGGCTGACCCTGTCGTACCAACACAGCTTGTACAGCCGCATTTGGTAGCATTTCTGGTGTGACTTGAAACTGAATTTGTGGTGCGCCTCCCTTAACTTTGGTAATTTGTTGATAGAGAGGTTTGTCCTTAACGACAGCAAAGTACAACTCTGCTTCTGGATAGGGTGACTGCAACAGTACAGTAGCAGTTTCACCAGGTTTAAGCGTTGTTTTGTCAAGTTTAATTTCTAGGCGGTCTTTTTCTCTAGAACCCCAAAATACTGGACTTTCACCTGTCGCCCAAACTTGTAAATCCGTTGCAGTCACAACATCGCCATCAATAAAATTAGCTCTAATACGATACGATCCAGACTCAGGTGGTGTCAGCATCACAGATTGAGGACTGCTTGTAGATGTGACCTCTACTTGTCCCACGGTCTTGTATTCAACTTGATTTTTTGGTGTCTGACTTCCTTCCACAATCTGAGTCACACTGTTATATTTCATCTGTTGCAGTTCCAGACGCACTCGTTGATCTGCTTCTACTTTTCCTGTAGGGTCAGTCACAATCACTTCCACAGGAAAAGCTTTACCTGCTTCTGCAACAAAACTACTTTTTAACCCGATGAGGCGACGACTTGGCAATGCTGTAAATTTCTGGGAATTTGCCACAGACAGATTAGAAACATCTGCGACTTGAACATCCACAGTGTAAGTCATCGGGTAAGGCAAATCCTTAGCCACCGTGATTATTTGACTACTTTTTCCATGAGAATCAAGGTCTGCATGAACTTGTAAAACATCGCTAGGGACAGCAGGAGTTTCTTCGGGCCAAAACCACTGTCTACCAAAAGAAAATTCCTCCCAACCTTGAGGAATAAAATGGAATGGTTGGCGAGTGACAAAGTATTTAGCTTTTCCTCCTTCCACAGGGGAACCAAATAAATAATCACTTGTGGCTTTCGCTTCAACTTGATCATCAATTAAAGCAACTTTCTTATCCAAAGCTAGTTCAACTTTAAAATTAGGTGGCTTAAACTCAGCCACACGAAATTCCCCAGAAATTTCCTGCCCATTCTTTCCCTTAGCCTGAATTGTATAGTAGCCTAAACGTTGATTATTTTTGATGGGTAATTCTAAAGAAAACGTGCCAAACTGATTCGTTGTTTGCGTCCCTAAATGAGTCTTTTGCCCGTCTGGACTGACAAGAGTTAATTCGTAACTAGCATTTTTATCTTGCTGGATGATGCCATTTTGCAAGTAGTCAGCAAAACCTGTAAACCAAGCTTTTTCCCCTGGTTGATACAACTGTCTATCCGAGAAAATGACTCCCCGTGATATTGGCTTACCATCTTCCCAGTCTGCATCAATACCGTAGCCATAAGCACCATCACTTTCTTCCGTCCGGGCAAATGCCCAATCTTTGTTTTCACGGGCGATAACTAACAATTTAGGTTCTTTAATAAAGCTTTGATTGCCAGAAAAACATTGCCGCAAATCCTCATGATTCACTTTAAAAGTCCCACTTTCATCAGTTTTTCCTGATGCACAAGGTACAGATTCAGTGGGAGTTTTAGCATCCAATTTCGACTCATAGATTTGAATGACAGCAGCGTTTACTGGTGAACCATCTGTAAGATGATGTACTCGAATGAACCCAGATTCAGGAAACCACTGGGTAAACACACCCAAATTCGTTAGTTGAACCAGACCATAAGTTGTCGGTTCCTGCCAAAGTTCCTTGCCATTTTCCTGATAAGTATTCGTGCGTGCTTGGACGCCATAAGCTAACATCCCTGTAGTAGCACCAAGTTTCTCCCGTAAAGGGACATTTACATCAACTGATTGGTTTTTCTTTGCCAGTACTTTGAAGTTTTGCCACTTCGTTAAATTAGGGAGTAAATCATGACCATTGCCTTTAGGAGACGCAGAATCAAAGTTAACTAAATCTGTTGGTTGAACAACGCGATAGGCTGCTTTGTACTGAGATTCTGGTAAATTTGTCGTAGAAATATTGAGTTGTAAGTTTTGGTCGGCAGGGAAAATATTTAAACCATCAGGAACCCAAATATTGCCAGCTAAATCTCCAGTTTCATACTTGACTGTGACTGGTTTAGCCAAAGTCTGCTCAAATTGGTCTTTGAGGTTTTTATCAATAGTGATTTTATAGGTGGTATTAGGTTCTAAGGCATAAGGATTTATGCTAATAATTTTTTCTTTATCGCTAACTTGGAAAATATTAGAAGTTGATTTTGGTGTAGGATTAAATTTAATGCTTTGAATAGCTGACTCTGCGACTAAACCGTTATTGAATTCTAACTGAGGGCTACCTTTAAGAAAACGCCCAGAAGTTCCGTTAGCATCTGGCTGTCCATAGAATGTAATTCCTGTAAATGCTAACGGTGAATAAGTTGTTACTTTACTAGCAAAAGCTTGCTCACTGGGCAAGTTACCGTAGGCTGGACGTATTTCGGGAGAAAATTCTAAGCGATATTTGGTTGCTTTTTGGAGGGTTTCCAGGGGAGTTAAATTATAAATCCAATTACGTGTTGAGGGGTCGAATTTTTCTAAAGGGTCTTTGGTTGCTTTTTCTTCTTTCTCTAAATCAACTTTGAATCGGACACCTTTGTTTTTCCCTTCTGGAATGAGTTGTAAATGGTCTTGCACTGAAGATACGTCAAGTTCAACATTGGAGGTGACTTGTAACTTTTGCTGTAAATCAATTGTTTCAGATTCAGATTCAGAATTTTCAACGGGATTTTTTCCTGGTAAATTGGTAAGTTTGATTGATTCAGTATTGAAAGTCCAAGGTAAATCGTGGGTGAGGCGGTGATTTTTTAAATCGGCTAAACCTGCTTTAAGTGTGACTTTAAACCGTGTAGCTTTTGGCAATGCTTTTTTTGCTTGGAAGCCTACCATGCGCGGGGTTAGAAATCGAAATTGACCGGGTAAGGGTGGTACAAGTTCAAATTTTTGTAACAATTTGTGCTGTTCTGGGTTGTCAAGGGTTTCAAGTGGAATTAAAGCTTCTTTGAAGCGAATACGGATTTGGTTGAGAGGTTGAGCATTTCCAATTGGGCTAATCTGTTCAATCCAGGTGGGTAGACTTGGCGGATTTAGTGGGGAAACGGTAGGAAGCTTTTGTGTACCTGGGATGAGGCTAATCACGTTGCACCCTGCTATTGCTAGTAGGAGTGTTGGAATCAGTAGGGATTGGATGACAATTTTTCTCAGCATGCTTGGAAAGAATTTTAAACCGCAGATGGACGCAGATGCACGCAGATAAATTTGTACCTCGTTTGAATGAGATGGGCTATGAGACTACAAAGTTAACATGTGCGGTTTCAAATTGGTTGAAATTGTTGATGAACGGCGCAAATTCGCCCTATTGTTGATTGGGGTTTTTGGAATTTTGTTCAGGTCACAACCGACTTGCCTTTGGGAGCATCCCAGTTTTTCAGAAAGACGATCAGTAGTGTGAGCCGGAAAGCTCACCTGTATTATAAGCGAGCTTTCCGGCTCGCACTACGAATTTTCAAAAATGGGATGCACCCAACAGGATATTTTGGTGTCTTAGACAAACTTTTCCCCGCAAGGGGATGGATGGAAAACGACTTAAAAGGCTTGTCGTTGCGCTGTCTTCGCGAAGACAGCGCAACTACGAACCAATGATGATTTTGAAAGAAATCCCTAAATCCTAACTTATACCTACTCGGTTTCTTCAGAAAGATATTATTCTGTATACTTATTTACTCTTATTTTTCCTCGTTCACATAAAAATTGATGAACCGGGAGTGACTTCTGTACGGTTTGAAAAATTTTGTAAATCCTCGCAACTTTAATTCTGTGCGAAAATCAACATTAAATAAAGTAATCCTTTCCAGGACCTATGGTGACTTTAATGCTGGGTCAAAAGCTAGGTGGGCGCTATCAAATTCTCAAGCAATTGCGAAAAGGGGGGTTTGGTTTTACTTTCTTAGCAGAAGATACGCAACGACCTGGGAATCCCAAGTGTGTTGTTAAGCAGTTGCAACCAATAGTTCCCGATCCTAATACTTTAAGGGAAGCACAACGTCTTTTTCAAAAAGAAGCAGAAATTCTAGAAACTTTGGGAAATCATGACCAAATCCCGCGACTTTTGGCTCATTTTGAGGAAAATCAGGAATTTTATTTGGTTCAGGAATTTATTGCAGGTCACGACTTGAGTGCGGAATTACCTCTCTCGCAGCAGATGAGTGAAGCTTTTGTCATAAAACTTTTACAAGAGATTCTGGAAGTCTTAGCTTTTGTCCATCGACACGGAGTCATTCACCGGGATATTAAACCCTCAAATATAAGGCGGCGGATAGATGGCAAAATCGTGCTGATTGACTTTGGTTCAGTCAAACAAATCAGTACCCAGGTAGTTAACTTTCAAAAGCAAACAGCTTTTACTATTGCTATTGGCACTCCTGGTTATCTGCCGAGTGAACAAGCCACTGGTCATCCACAATTCAGCAGCGATGTCTATGCGGTAGGAATAATTGGTATCCAAGCCCTGACAGGAATATCCCCAGTTCAATTACTAAAAGATTTTTTTACACATGAAATTATTTGGTACAATCACGCACAAGTTAGTTCTGAACTAGCAATGATTTTAGATAAAATGGTGCGCTATGACTTTCGTCAGCGTTACCAGTCAGCAGTTGAAGCGTTGCAAGCTTTAAGGGAACTACCATTTTCTAGCATCAGTACAGAACAGGATCAAATAACGCTAATCCCTAATTCTTCACCAGTCCCTTCAATTACCCCAATCCAGCCCTCGCTAACACGTAGGAATTTGTTAATTGAATTGCCAATATCAGCAATACTTGTGATTATAGTTATACTTTTATCACAGTTGCTCACTCCCAAAGAAAATTTATTGAACTATGAAAATTCTACTCTTGGAATCAAGATAAAATATCCTCAAAGCTGGGAAATGCAAAATATAAATAACCCTATCACTGGTGAAGTTGTCGCATTCTTGTCCCCAAAACGAAGGAATGAAAACAAATTACCAGAAAAACTGACGATCAGCGTTGAAGATTTTTCTGGGACATTGGATGAATTTAGCAATTCGTCAATTAAGGATATAAAAAATCATATGACAGAAGCTAAAATTATTAATAAGAGTTCAACGATCCTCTCACATAAACTTGCAAATCAAGTAGTTTTTACAGGAAAAGATGAGGGAAGTCGTTTGAAAAATTTGCAAGTTTTTACTTTAAAAGCTGATAAAGCATATGTAATTACCTACACAGCAGAAATAGATAGTTATGATGAATTTATCCAAAAAGCAGATAGCATGAATAAATCATATGAAATTAGGAGTTAGGAGTCAGGAGTCAGGAGTACACACTGTTCATTACTGCTGAAGCTTTTTAATGAACTCCAGGGTTTTTTGGGAATCAACGGTTTTTCCTTGTTGTCGAAAGAGGTCAGATGCTTTTTGCAAATCTGCTATTGCTGCTTGCTTGTCTCCCAAATCGCGATAGGCAAAACCCCGATTGTAATAGGCTAGGGCTAAGTTAGGATTTATCCGCAGTGCTTGGTTGTAATCATTAATTGCCTCCAACTTGTTGCCTAACTCGGCGCGGGCAGACCCTCGGTTGTTATAGGCTAGGGCTAATTTGGGATCAATGCTCAGTGCTTGGTTGTAATCTTCTATTGCTTTGTGCTTGTCTCCCAACTGGGCACGGACAAGACCCCGATTATTGTAGGCTACGGCTAAGTTGGGCTTGATCCGCAGCGCTTGGTTGTAATCATCCATTGCCTTCTGCTTGTCTCCTGACTCAGCGCGGGCAAGACCTCGGTTGTTGTAGGCTATAGCTAAGTTGGGATCAATCCGTAGTGATTGGTTGTAATCTTCTATTGCCCCCTGTTTGTCTCCCAATTCAGCACGAACACCTCCTCGGTTGTAGTAGGCTAGAGCTAAGTTGGGATCTATCTGTAGCGCTTGGTTGTAGTCTTCTATTGCCTTCTGTTTGTCTCCTAATTCAGCACGGACAAGACCTCGGTTGTTATAAGCTAGAGCCAAGTTGGGATCTATCTGCAGCGCTTGGTTGTAATCGTCAATTGCTCCCTCCTTGTCTCCCAATTCAGCACGGGCAGATCCTCGGTTGTAGTGGGCTAGGGCTAACTTGGGATTAATTTGCAGCGCTTGGTTATAATCGCTCATTGCCTCCTGCTTGTCTCCTAACTGGAAGCGGATAAAACCCCGATTGTTGTAAGCATTAGCATAGTTGGGATTGAGGCGAATCGCTGCGCTATAATCTGCGATCGCTCCTGTAAAGTCTCCTTTCTCATACTTGCCCCTACCCTGAATCAAGAAGTCGTCAGCTTTGGGTTCTGTGGTGACTAAAGCAGGAGATGAAACTCCCAAATCTACCCCAACTTTTGCTGAAAGTCTTACAAAGGTATTGATGGGAATGCCCAAATAAAAGCCCGTTTTTTCAGAGTTGGGATCTTTGTCTTCTCTACCATTAACTCCTACCAGTTCACCCAACTCATTCATCACTGGAGCACCACTCATCCCTTTTTTAGTCTCATTGCTGTAGACCAAGCCATAGCCTTCACGCAGTGCTTTCGAGGCGTTGGCATTAATGATTCCAGGGATGAAAGTATAAATTGACTCATTAATTGCAAATGTCGGCTCAGGGTATCCAGCAACATAAGCCCTTGTACCTACTATACTGGTGTCAGAGTTGCCTATTTTAGCGACGGCGTAATTTTGAGTACTGGTAAACTGAATCACGGCTAAGTCTACTCCTGGCATCTGTTTCACAGTGCTGTAGTTGAGCGGATAGTGTTTTTCGTCAGGAGTGATAATTTCATACTTATCTGCTACGTCTACCACATGAGCAGCTGTCAGGACGGTGTACGTGTTACCAGAACGCTGGATAATCACCCCACAACCGTACTTTGGCTTTTTACTTTCGATCTGCACTGTGATTTCTTTGGCAATTTTAGACACCTCAGGTGCAGATAGGGCTACAGCCACTTGCGTCTGTACAAGAGCGATAGATAACCCAATGACTGCTGGTACAAGCCGATCATAAAAGTTCATTATTCGGTACTCAAAATCAGTGGTAGTCATTAGTCATTAGTCATTAGTCATTAGTTATTAGTCATTAGTCAGAAGTGGGGAGTGGAGAGTTAGAATTTGGTTTGGGAATTCTTTAGACTGGCTGAGGAGTAAAGGGGTTTAAATCTCCATCCAATTAATTCTGACTCCTGACTCCTGACTCCTGACTCCTGACTCCTGTATTCTGTAATACTTTTTCTATCGGCACAGCCCAACTGAGGTGAATAATCCTTTGGTGCAAAGCTGGTCCGGCTTCGGAACCATCAGCAAATACAGAAGGAGCATCCCACAGCGGATATGCGTGCATCCCATTTACACCCACAACAAAGCCACGACGATTTAGGAGTGGTCCTCCGCTCATGCCCTTTTGGATATCATTGGTACACCCGACTTGATATCCCCCCTCCAAAGCTTTGTGCAGCACCAGCGACACCTTACCAGCTGTGAACCCAAAGCCTTTTTTCCCAGTTCCATCTTCTGCTATGGGAAACCCACCAGCAAACACCTGATCCCCGACTGCCGGCGAAGAACCAAGGGATGCGACAGTATAAACGGTGCCGGCGCTGTGAAACTGCAATAAAGCTAAATCATTTTTCCCAAAGCCATTAGTCTTAGGTACATCGGCTGACCAGATGCGACCATCGTTTGTCTGAATCCGATACGGTAAACTACCTGCTCGCAGCACATGAGCATTCGTCAACACGGTATAAACTAAGTTTTGCCTTTGTAGTAGAATCCCTGATCCTAAGACAGATTGGGACATCACCTTTACAGTGATAGCTTGGGCAGAGGAATGCAGCTGTTGTACAGACAGTAGAGTGGGAGGCTTTTCAGCTTGAGAAAGCTTGCTACCACTGACATTTGCTGCCCATGTTGACAGCGTAATTAATAAACCGCCAACACAGGGAACCAGTGTCAATTTACGCCAATTCATCTAAGGAATATTGCTCGCTCCTGCATTGAGTTGAGATGGTGCAAAGTATAGGTATGCTTCAAAATCAATCTGAACCGGATCGTCGCTTGTGTCGCCACCACTTTGATTCACTACGTTTCCGGCTGCCAAAGCACGGCGATCAAATAGCTTACGTGCAATTGTATCAGGATCACTACCACGCTTGAGAGTGAATAACAATGTGCTATCCGTACAAGCAGCATTTTTTTGAGTAGCCGCACACACAACAGGTTGTCTGTTGAGCATACCAGCTTTAATATATCTTAGAGTACCATTGTCATAATTGCTCTGGAATCTCCGGGATATCTCCTGACAGCGCTGTTGGGGTGTCAACCCCTTACCACTGAAATAGTTAGATACCCAGTGAATCATTGGCAAATTCTTCCCATCTTGGGTGCGAACAAATGTTGTCGATACACCATTGCTTTTACCGCAATAGAAGGTCGCATTTTCAGCATAACTGGGTTGATCGAGGGCTACAGTTGTGGCATAGGCGATCGCAACCCCTGTCAACACTTTGACTATTAACCTCAGTTTCATAAGTCAGATCAAAGCCGCTTACGCTTAATATAAATTATATATATCTAAATATATCCTACAGTTAACAAAAAATAAACTCTGTCATAAAACTGATCATTATGTTGTATGGAGGTTTAAGAGGCTCCAACGCGCTGAGTACAAATGGTACATCTCAACTGAGTCTTTGCGTTGGGTAAAGGTATCAGCGAACACATATTAACGACCCTATAGTACCAATTTCTCAACCAGTACAAATGAAGCATGACAAAGTGAACAAACACCCAGATTCATCTAACAGAGACCTGACTGGATCTCAACCTGTTTCTAAGAAAAAAAGTGCATTGCCAAGGTCAATTGGGAGAATTCTAAATCAAATTAAGACAGATTTTTCTCCACAAGGAGAACAGCAATTTGTTAAAAATTTTCGGATTTCCAGAACCAGGACAAGAAATGCCCTGAGATTTTTGCTCCTGTTAGCTGTTGTACCAATTTTAACTCATTTCTTATCTAAAGCATTCTTATTCAGTCCCATAGTCAACCACATAAGAGGTGAAAATACATCGCGAATTTTCCTTAACTCCCAAATGGAAGAGGACGCCCTGCGTGAATTGAAGAGTTTTGAACAAAACCTGAGATTTCAAAGCTTTATTTATCAGACTCCTACTCTTTCGGGAGAGGTTTTAAAACAAACAGTCAAGCAAAAAGCAATTGATATAGCCAAGGAATTTAGACAGAAGAGTAATAGCGCCATTAGTAATGTGTTTGCTGATTTTGTCTCACTCATTACTTTTGCCGTGTTAGTTGCTACAAATAGAAGAAACATTGCAACTCTGAAGTCGTTTATGGATGAAATTGTCTATGGTATTAGCGATAGTGCCAAGGCTTTTTTCATAATTATGTTCACAGATATATTTGTTGGGTTTCACTCACCAGATGGGTGGGAGGTCATTATGGCAGGATTTGCGGAACATTTGGGTCTACCAGCAAATAAAAGTGTGATATTTACGTTTATCGCCACATTTCCTGTGATTTTAAACAGCATATTTAAATACTGGATATTCAACTATATCAGTAGGTTATCTCCTTCATCATTAGCTACATTAAAAGAAATGGACGATTAAATGACTTATGCGTGCAATGATTTTAGAGACACCGAGTGTTAGTAGCAGAAGATGTCTGAAAAGTAATTCATATCCACGGAGGTGAGGACTATGGGAATTGAAGAAATACTATTACCTTGTCGAGAACAAATTCTAAAAATTGCGGCTAAATATGGCGCGTATAACATACGAGTGTTTGGTTCGGTAGCGAGGGGTGAAGCAAGAGATCATAGTGATGTAGATTTTTTTGTGGAAATGGAGACAGGAAGAAATTTATTGGATCGTATTGGGTTAAAACAAGATTTGGAAGAATTACTGGGACGTGGAGTTGATATTGCTAAGACTAGCAATTTACACGTTCAGATTCGGGATAAAGTTTTGCGGGAAGCAGTGGCTTTATGAGAGATGAAAAACGCTATTTGCTGGATATAGCAGAATGTATCGAAAGGATTGAAGAATATACTCGTGATGGAGTTGTTAATTCCAAGCACCTCACCAGGATTTCTCACATGTGGGAAAAAATCATAAAAACCTCACGATACTTTTAGAAAACCAGACTTATGACAAACATACCACCACTTAACACAGAAACTATTTGGGCAATTCTTAACGAAGAAATCGATGATACTACAGTTAACCAGTTGGTATGGCACTACTTGGGCTACCGCTACGACTCCTCAACCGGACAGTGGGATACTACAACAGTATCACCAGAATGGCGGGATGAGTACCCACAGCCACCAGATTTTATCGACAGTCGCCCTGCAACAGTCAAACTGACTCGTTCGATTCCTGCAGAAAACAAACAGTTACTCAAAGAAAAGCTCAATTTCAAAGGTTACAAAATTGGTGAATTTGGACCTCGACAGACCCGAAGGGCAACAGCCGCAAATTGGTTATTAAGTTACATTATCAGTGGGGCATAGGACAGGGGGCAGGGGGCAGGGGGAATTATCAGTCTTTCAATGCCCAATGCCCACTCTTGTTACAAAATTGCACCGATTTCTTTCAAATAAACCCGTGTAAAAGGTTCACCTTCTCCCAAGGAGTACTCTTCAATCAGACCCTTGCGTCTAATAGAAATATTGTCTCCCTTTCTAATGACAATGGTGGAGTCGTCGAAAATATCTCTTGCTAATGTCATCTCGACTTCGGTTGGATTATCCAGAACGACTACGTTACTCCCGTAATAAAACATCCCATCATTTTGCAGGATGTTTTCCTCGTACTCGGCAATCACCAAGTCAACTTTGGGATTGCGCAGCAAGGTTACGAGATTACTGTTGTAATCCTTGTTGAGAATTTTTTCGGAACGATTGACGAAAATTGCGTCACGGCAAACAGCGCCTATTGTCCAATCGGGGTGTTGTAAAAGAATATGGTCAATCGTCTCTTGCAGTTCGTGAACTAAGATCCGGT
Source organism: uncultured cyanobacterium (assembly GCA_903903925.1). Lineage (GTDB taxonomy): Bacteria > Cyanobacteriota > Cyanobacteriia > Cyanobacteriales > Nostocaceae > Stigonema. The sequence continues at coordinate 12,612 of CAIVAU010000115.1, read as the reverse complement.
TGAAAGTGATAATTGGTATCCTGGCGTCTGTAGCAGACTTAAAGAAGGTTTCTAAAATATTTGAAGGGACATCAACACTTTCACCAATAGCTGGGTTAAGATGCATTAAGATGCCTGGTGCAGCGTTGATTTCCAGGATCGCAAAATTGTCAGATTTCCAAGACTCTGCAAGATTTGGGGTAATGATATCAATGCCAAGACAAGTCAGGCGGAAGTGTTGAGCAATGTCTTGCGCCAAAATAATATTATCTGGGTGAATGGTGCGGGTTGCATCAATGCTCACACCGCCAGCTGAAAGATTGGCGACTTTGCGAAGATAAACAGTGCGGTCTTTCTCAATGACACTATCTAATGACAAGCGCTGTTGATGAAGAAACTGTTCCATCGCGCCATCACACTGAATTTTGCTCATCGGCGAGGTGGGTGTATCCCAACGTTCTGGTTTTCGGTTTTCTTTGCGGATTAACTCGTCAATAGTAGAGTACCCGTCACCCACTACCCATGCTGGACGCCGTTCAATAGCAGCAACAAATCTACCATTAACACACAGCAAGCGAAAGTCTGACCCAGTGATACTTTTCTCAACAATAACTCGGGTTGGCTGATTTTCTGGAATAGCGTCAATTGCTCTCTCAAAAGCAGACTCCAGTTCATCCGCGTCTCTCACTTCAGCCGTGACCCCAATCCCTTTGTGACCAACTACAGGCTTGACCGCTACTGGGTAGCCAATCTCTCTCGCTACGCCAAAGGCTTCTTTTTCTGTGACAACGATATCACCTTGAGGCACTGGAAAACCCAAGTTATGTAAAAATGCTTTGCAGTCATCTTTACGGGTAGTGAAGTCAGAATCCACGTGACTATCGCAGTCAAATGTTGTGGCTACACCCCGAACTTGTTTTTTTCCATAGCCGTATTGCATCAGTCCTTCATCCCAGAGGTAAAAAGTGGGAATACCTTTGTTGTAAGCTGTGCGCAGTATGGAGTAAACTGTGGGCCCGCCATAAACAGATTGCCGAAATCTGCCCTGAAGCATCGTCAATTGATCCTCAAAGACAACGTCTTCGTCTTTAGTCATGGCTTCAACCCAATCCCAAACGAAGTAAACTACAGAGCGGATCGTGCGTTCATGCAGTGATTGCACACTAATCCTAGAATAATTCTCATCTAGCTTAATATTCCAGCGATTAAGGTGCAAACCCATGTCAAGTTTTCCCACTTCTGACACGGTGCGGGCAAACAGATGAGCGTAGGATTTATATGTTTCGTGGCTGAGGTGTGGGTAGCGATCGCCAATAATTGAGACATAATCCTCTATCGGCAGAGGCTTTGTGTGATTGGTCACAGCAAAGTCAAATACCAGTGCTCCTGTTTCCAAATAAGGATTCGGTCCGTTGTAATGCTTGAAGTTGAAGATATCGAATGCATCCGTCTTCCTAGCATTGATGCGGACTGTATCGGTGTTTTTCTCTTGAATCATTAACTTTATACCCTTAGCTAAACACCCTAGACTATTGACAATTAATTGCGTTTACCGAAACGTATTTATTTTTTGATTCAAGTATTCGTTAGAGAACGATGGCTTAAACCTACGCTATACCTAACATTTCCACCCGACGTATCAAACGCAACTAGCACGATGATACATCTTAAACCTTATTACTCAATTTTTTCAGCTATCCAAAGACATAGAGGGAGCTCTTAGCAGGGAGCTCTTAGCAGGGAGCAGGGAGTAGGGAGTAGGGAGCAGGGAGTAGGGAAAGAAAAAAACTTCAGTTGTGGGTATAAGGCCCACTTTGTTTTAAAAGTTGATTTCCTAGAGTTCCCCAACTAAATATCATACCTTTGAATGGTGCAATTAAATACTTATTTGTTTTAGAGTTAGGACGATGCAAAAGAAAAGTTAAGGAGACAGCCAAGCATGGATAGCACAAAAGCTGTTCTCAGAAATGAAGTTCAATATCTTGCTGAAGAAGCTTTTCACAGCAAGCTAATTTCTGGATATGGAGACGGTCCCAATAGCGATGAGTATCAAATTGTATTTCAGGGTAAACCTAGGCACTTACCGTTAGAAGAGGCACGTTCGTTTCTGTGTAGTTTGCTTTTTGAAAGTGGGATTGATCGCCAGAACTAAGATTTTATGAATCACCTTGAAAGCGCTCCACAGGCGGCGCACCACCCGCTACGAATGAAAGAAACCCCTGCTCCCTGCTCCCTGCTCCCTATTCCCTATTCCCTATTCCCTGCTCCCTGCTCCCTGCTCCCTGCTCCCTGCTCCCTATTCCCTGCTCCCTGCTCCCTGCTCCCTGCTCCCTGCTCCCTTTTTATCTACCAAATGGGTGTTTTCAAGTCTGAATTGTCATGTTTTATTTAAATAGACTCACTCATCTATAGGAGGCATTATGGCGGAGAGCGATATCAAACGGCAGTTGGTAATTATTGGGGGTGCAGAAGATAAGGATGGGGATTGTCAGATTCTGCGGGAGTTCGTTCGACGCGCTGGGAGTACTAAGGCAAGAATTGTCATTATAACGGCGGCAACAGAACTGTCAAGAGAAGTAGGAGAAAACTATATTAGAGTTTTTGAGCGGCTGGGAGCCGAGGATATTCGGATACTTGACACTAAAACCCGTGAAGATGCTTCTTCATCTACAGCGCTGGCAGCGATTAATAAATCTACTGGCATATTTTTTACTGGAGGAGACCAATCTCGCATCACCAGCATCCTTAAGAACACAGAAATCGATACTGCTATTCATACACGCTACTCTGAAGGCATAGTTGTGGGAGGTACAAGTGCTGGTGCTGCTGTCATGCCAGATGTCATGATTGTGGAAGGCGACTCTGAGACAAACCCTCGGATTGAAATTGTGGACATGGGGCCTGGAATGGGTTTCTTACCAGGGGTGGTGATCGATCAACATTTCTCACAGCGTGGACGCTTAGGACGCTTAATTTCAGCTTTAGCACAGCAGCCTGCTGTTTTGGGATTTGGGATTGACGAGAATACGGCAATGGTAGTGACTGGTAACCAGTTTGAAGTCTTTGGGCAAGGCTGTGTCACGATAGTTGATGAATCAGAGGCTATACATAGCAACGTTGATGATATCCTTAAGGACGAGCCTTTAGCAATTTGCGGCGCAAGGCTTCATATTTTGCCCAACGGATACAGGTTTGATCTCAACACCCGCAAGCCTATTCTGGATAATCACTCTTTAACAAATGTCAGTCTTTCTCCGGCTTAACCTGCACTTCTCATGGGGCAAGACTTATGGCATACAGCGATTTCACGGTTGGTAAGGTGAAGCAAGCATTTGGAATTCAGACGATCGAAGGAACCGCCTTCTTTCCGACGATCTCTCCGGTTGCACCAACTTCCACGCTGTTGGAGGTGCTAGAAGAAAACCTTCCGCTTGCGGTTGCACTGCCAAGTGAGAAGGCAAAATCTGAACTACTGATTAGCCCGATTTTGGTTGAAGTCCGGAAGTATCTCAAGCGTCAAGTGAGTCTATTTTCAGGGCAGGATTTCACAGTTAATGCCGAAGTCGGACTCTCTGGTATTTGTGATTTTCTCATTAGCAGATCACCCGAACAGTTAGAAATTGAGTCTCCAGTTATCGTGCTGGTAGAAGCGAAAAAAGCTGATATCAACAGCGGTATGGGACAGTGTATGGCGGAAATGGTTGCGGCTCAGCAATTTAATCAGCAGGCAGGAGAAGAACCGAAACCCGTTTATGGTTGTGTTACGAGTGGGCTATTATGGCGATTTCTCAAGCTTGAACACAAGCAAATGACGGTGGACATGAAAGACTATTCCTTAGAGCCGATCTCAGATCTACTGGGCAAACTCGTTTGGATGTGTGGGGATCTGTCAATAGGCGAATGTTCTAGCCCCGTGAACGGTTAAGTATAAAGTGAGAAAAAGCAAAGCTTTGCTCTCCTCAAAATCATTTTGTCATGTCGGAATCTCTCAAAGAAATTAGAATCTGTTTCGTTGGTGAATCTTTTATTAATGGCACGGGAGATCCAGAGTGCCTAGGTTGGACTGGCAGAGTATGTGCCCATGCCAATCGAAAAGGATACGATATTACTCACTACAATTTGGGTGTTCGAGGAGAAACTAGTCGTTATTTAAAGCAGCGTTGGCAATCAGAAGTCTTTTATCGTCTACCCAAGGAATACGACTGTAGAGTTGTTTTTTCGTTTGGAGTGAATGACACCGGACGCAGTGGTATTCAACAGGGAATTGAGTTAGCAGAGTCGCTGGAGAATACTCGCAGCATTTTGAGCGAAGCAAAACAGCACTACCCCATCTTAATGGTGGGTCCGCCGCCCTGTGGCGATGTCAATCAAGAAAAAAGAAATCAAATACTAGCTAATCTATCACAGGAATTCGCCTTGGTTTGCAATGAACTTAATGTTCCATATCTCAATATATTTTCTAAATTGGTGATCTCTCCAATTTGGCTAACGGAAGCAAAAGCTAATGATGGTGCCCATCCTAGAGCAGCTGGTTATGCGGAATTTGCCGAAACTGTACAATCCTGGGATGGGTGGGTAAATTGGTTTACGCCTTTGCTAGGTTAAGTTGAGTACTGACTGTTAAGCTTTACATAACCTTCTGAAAGAGCACATCCCCATACAGTTGCACTCGCCTTACCTGTATTCAGGCTGACATGAATGCCTACCTTTTCATCACTAATGAGAACCGTCATCACCCATTGTAGGGGCGCAAGGCATTGCGCCCTTACAACTTGTTTGGATGTATGGGTATCTGTCAATAGGCGAATGTTCTACCCCCGTGGATGGTTAAGGTGAACCTCAGCTTGTGTCATTTAAACTCTTACTTTTGGAGGTGCTTCTTGAAATGCGATCGCGATAGCATTGTCAGTGATTATAAGTAATTAAGATACAAACTTTAAATTGCGTCATTTATTAATTACTAACTATTTTGACTCTCCGCCGTCGCAATCCGAATTAATAGGAGTCCAAAAATGACAGACCAAGCTATTAAGCCATCCAATCATCTGATAGAAATCAAACAATATGGTCAAAGTATCTGGATGGATAACTTGACCCGTGACATGATTCAGTCTGGTGAACTCAAGAAACTAGTGGAGAACGGAGGGATTTGTGGCATCACCTCCAACCCATCTATTTTTGAAAAGGCGATTAAGGGTAATGCCGTCTACGATACTGATATTGAAGCTGGTGTCCGCAATGGGTTAACAGTTGACAAAATCTACGAGTCGCTAATTTTTGCAGATATCCGTAATGCTTGTGAAATTTTGCGACCTATCTATGAAGAATCAAATGGGTTGGATGGTTATGTCAGCATTGAAGTGCCACCGACCATTTCTCATGATACTCAGGCTACAATTAACGAAGCCCGACGCTATTACCAGGAGATTGGTCAAGAGAATGTCATGATCAAGATTCCTGGAACAAATGAAGGCTTACCAGCAGTAGAGCAAGTTATTAGCGAAGGGATTAATGTCAATGTTACCCTGCTGTTCTCTATTCAAAGCTACGTTGAATCAGCCTGGACTTATATTCGTGGCTTAGAAAAACGGGCTGCTGAAGGCAAAGACATCAGTAAAATTTCTTCTGTGGCGAGTTTCTTCCTCAGTCGAATTGATAACAACATTGATCAGCGCATTAATAATAAATTAAAAAAAGGTGTTGATGATATCAACTTTGAGGCAAAACTCAGAGATGTGAAGGGCAAAATAGCGATCGCTAACGCAAAAATTGCCTATCAAAAATATAAGGAGATTATTGGGAGCGATCGCTGGCAAGCTTTAGCGGCAAAAGGTGCTAAAGTCCAAAGGTTATTATGGGCTAGCACTAGTACAAAAGACCCTAGCTACAGCGATGTCATGTATGTTGATGAACTCATCGGCCCTGATACAGTTAACACTCTACCACCGAGTACGCTAGAAGCCTGTGCTCAGCACTGCAATCCCCAAGCCCGCATCGAAACTGGTGTAGAGGAAGCATACAACCTGATAGAAAGTCTCAAAGATCCAGATATCAATATCTGTCTTGATGAGGTGATGGAAGAGCTACTTTTAGAAGGAATCGACAAGTTTATTCAGCCCTTCCAATCGCTGATGAAATCGATAGAAGAAAAGATAAATCTGTTATCACCCGTTTAATGATGCAGGGCTGTTAATCTGTTAACTGTTAACGGTTGACAGTCAACAGCAATGTAATTTAATGCTGATTGTGATTCTAGATGACTGTCTAAATTACAACATTCATTAATCCAGTGATTGTGATGAAATATCAGCAATCTATTTTCTGTAGCCCTAATAATTATTCTTAGTCTCATAAACAAAAAATATGAAACGCTTTGCATCCGCTATTTTGGCAGCCTTGGTGGGAACCATGTCTGTTGTAGCGCTTTCTCAAAATGCTAATGCTTCATCATACGATGATTCGCATGAAGAACCTTACCATTACAACCGTGACCATGACAATGGTGATCGCGACCGTGATTCCCGCCCTGATCACAATCGTAATGATGGAAGCGATCGCAACCGTGACCGTGACCGTGACCGCAACCGTGACCGCGATCATAATCGTAATGATTGGAGCGATCGTAATGACCGCAGCGATCAACGGTATTGGCACTAGTAGGTTGTCAAGGTTAAATTGATGGGTAGTAGTGCGAGCCGGAAAGCTCGCTTCGTGAGCGAGACGCTCACACTACCAACCCATCAAAATGAATTTGACAGTTTCAACTAAATCGTCAGGAGTCCCCCACGCTCATTTGGTACTCCAAATCAGTGGTTGGGAGGAATGGCGCGGGAATTATGCCGCGTCCTCCGACTGTTGCTTTGGCGCTGTCAAAGTAGGGAGGGGGATAGCGGCATAATTCCCTAGCTCTTATTAGGAAACACATAACCTCGAACTTCTTTGAAGTAGGCGAACATTTTTAGGATTGAACTGTCCAATCCTTGACCAATCATGATCATAGATTGAGACGTTTTTTGTCTTGCCAGTATTCGTAAAGCCTCCAATCCAGCCTCGCACTTTATCACCCTTAAAAGTGGCTTCTACATAATCACCAGATCGAAAACCAAAGGGTGTAATTGTTCCACCCTGACGCTTGAGAATTCCACCCTTGGAATAATTTTCTTGGTGCAACTTTCGTCTAAACAACTTGGGGCGAGTTAACACGGCGGAATAGCGCAGGTGTGACTATACATTTTCCTATCCATTCGTGCCCGTGGGTGTTTGCTGTATGGAATGGTTTGTACTGGATAAAATAAGATGCAGCAAGAGCAATTGCATCATTAGCATGAGTTTCTGGAGTCCGTTTAGACTTATCCTTTTTATCTTTGACAAGTCTTAAATGGTTACGATATTTACCTGTTTCTAAAGAATCAACCTCTACGACTGGGGCAATCCTTGACGCTTGGGATCTAAACCATTCTTGACCAACGGTTACAGGTGAAATGCCTTTACCATTTTTCTTAGTATTACCTCCACAAGCCTCATCCCTGATTTCGGCAATTGGTAGGATTAAAGCCATCTCGTTTAGGATTCTTAATTCCATCTGACGATTAGAGAGAACACTAGGTGGAAGTTTCTTTTTACGTCTGTTGTCAAACCGTTTCTCTCTGTGATTGCGGAGTTTAAATAGTTTTTTACGATCAATCCTTTGACCCCTACGAGTCCTTCGTAGTTCTGCTCGTTTAGCCATCTTTCCAGTCACAGACTGACGGTCTAAAGTTTCATTTTTCTTCCCCAGATTTTTAGATTTGTAGAATCCGGGCAAGCAGGCATGGAATAAGGCAATCGTTACAAGTTTGGTTTGAAACGCAATCCCAGTAAAACATTTGCCTCTATCCACTCCAGCAACAATTGGTTGTGTGCTGTAACCTGACGGTTTTACTGTTAGCTGAACGTAGAAGACGCCTAACTTATTTCTTTTTGGTATTGCCCTTCCAATTTCCATCCACTTCCTTGCTCTCGCAGGTGTGGTAGGCATTAATGGTTTACCTACAGGGTCTACCACTGGCACTCTTGTTACTTGATTAGTCTTTGTATTCATTGAGAGATAATCCAATAAATGTTTTTAGACTCATCGTCAGTCCCTTAGCACAATGCTGTGAGCGTACCTCCCATTCACAACTGGGCCAGATAGAGGAGCCAGTGCGGTGGACGGGTTTCCCGGCATAAAGCAACTGGCGTGTACAAACGAGGGAAATATTTGTACGTATCGCCTCACAACATCTCGATGTGCTAACCAACTATTACTTTGCGTATTATGAGCCTAGCCTAAACTAGATTTTGGTTGAGTCGATGGGGGCTATTAAGACCCCGCACCTCTCAGTTAGATCCGTACGTGTAACTTTCGCTACATACGGCTCCCGATTGTCTTGCTCGGGTGTTCTGTGTCACTTCGCTTTCTGGCTACCATCCATAGCGCTAGACTATCATTGGTAGTTTCTGCACTTGATAACATTAATTGCCTCTGCGTTTGCCCATGTGTACGTAGTCGTGGCAGCTTTCATGTAGTGCTGTTAGATTTTTGGTCTTCCAGTTTCCATGATTACCGTCAATGTGGTGTAGGTGAACTTTTTCATCCCCATTGAGTTTTAAGCCACACCTTCCACATCTGAAGTCCTGTTTCTTAAGCGCGTTTACTGTCATCCCGTTGTATAGTTTGGAGTTTCTTTCCGTCCAATAGACGATGTTCCCATCGTAGGGTGAACGTGTGCCTTGTACTGATATATGACCGCTTTGTTTGACATCTACAGCAGGAAAAGCTATGCTAATTAACTCATTAGCCTTCTTGCGGCTGCTGTTTTTGTCTTTCCTAAACTTCTTCCAGGTGGCATGGTCTAGATGCCATAAGGAATGTTTTGTCATGTCGCAGTACTTGTGGTACTCTCTCCATCCTCTAACGATAGAAGATAGCTTTTTAGCTTTTGCACCAGTACTCAGATTAGAGCGATTGACGATATCCTTGACCTTTTTACGGAATTTTCTATAGTTGTCCTTTGATGGAGAACTTCGGAATTTTCCGTTATTTGCTTGGACGCGGAAGTGCCATCCAAGAAAGTCAAATCCATCTATCGGAGAGGAAAATCTGGTCTTGCTTTCCTTTAGCTCTAGCCCCCATTCTTTGAGTTCACGTTCAATGATTTTCTTGACAGTCTCTTTGTTTATTCCGGGTTTGATGATGGCAATCATGTCATCGGCATATCGGATTAATCTTACTTTGTTCTCTCCATGTTTGGAGGGTTCATTGAAGATTTTAAGATTGTCAAGTTTGTTGAGCGCGATGTTGGCTAGGGTTGGTGAGAATGGAGTAGGGACGGAGCGCACCTTCGAGCCTTGCGACTCGCGTGTTTCTCTATCCCTCTCCCCAAACCGTGCGTGACACTTTTGCGTCACACGGCTTTCCGTCATTGCAACCTCCTGTGATCACCAAACGAAGGCGTTGAAGCATGACAGTGACGACATAAGAGCTGTAGATTCTCGGGTACATCCTGACCACCAATTCTTCGTGGTTTAATATGATGCAAATCGAGTTGTTCTGTACTGCCACAGACAGCACATTTCGCTCCTCGTTCTGCCACAATAGCCTCTTTCAGTTCGCGCCATTCTTCATTTTCGGCATTACCGAGCCAGACATTATCAGGTAGTGGTTCATCTGGTGTTGTTAGTGCTGTAGACCATTCACCTTTCAGATATGGATTCGGGAGTAGGCGTGAGCGATACTTAGTAATCGGTTTATCACTCATGCGGTAAAGGTACAAATAGTCCTCTCCATTCCTAATTCCCCAGTTATCTCTCGTGCCGTTTTGACGCATTTTATACATCTTGATAATCCGGCGGGGTGGTAGGCGATGTCGTTTTTGCAACCAGAGGAATAGCCTTTCATTTACCCAGTAATCTAGGTCTTTGGCTGTCTCCTTTGCATTGCAATGGCAGTAATAACCAATCCACCCTCGTAACACTGCATTGATTGCAGTGAACTTAAGCAACGGGGAATCCTGATACCATTTCCGGTCAGTCATCTCTTTAATTTTGGATTTCAGGCGAAACTTAGCTTCCTCAGTTGGTGTCACCAAAAGTTTTGGTTTATCGTGGGCGCTAACGTAGCGTCGGACGTGGAAGCCAAGGAAATCAAATCCATCATTCACATGGGTCACATGTGTCTTTTCGATGTTAAGTTCCAGTTTTAACTCTTGTAAGAGAAAAGTTTGAAACTCGTCACGTAGTCGGTATGCTTCAGCCTTGCCACCGTTTGTTAACAGCAACCAATCGTCCGCATAGCGTATCAAGGCACAGTTTCCCAAGTGCTGTGTTCGGCGTTTCTCTTTTTGTTTGCGGTCTAGATTACCATATTTATTCCACCAGTGGAGGTCTAATTGGTGTAAGTAAATATTCGCAAACAGTGGAGAGCAAACAGCACCTTGTGGCGTACCAATTTCTGTACGCTTAAACAAAGCGCCTTCCATCACTCCGGCTGTGAGGAAACGCTCGACCAACTTCAGGAGATTAGGGTCTGCAACTCTTTGAGCCACAAGCTTTAACAAAATCTCATGGTGGATGTTGTCAAATGCTCCTTTAATATCCCCCTCTATGACCCAGTAGTATTTATTACGCTTGTTGATGTAGCTATCTAATAGAGCAATACAATCTTGTGTTCTGCGTCCGGGTCGAAACCCATTGGAGCAGTTAAGAAAGTCACTCTCCCATATTGGTTCTAGCACCATCTTCAATAGCATTTGTACGACTCGGTCTTTTAAGGTAGCGATACCTAATGGACGACGCCTGCCTGATGCTTTGGGAATATATACTCGGCGTACTGGTGTTGGTCGAAACTGTTTAGTTTGCAGTTGTGACCGTAACTCACTCACAAATTCGGCTTGTGCCGTAACTGATGTGAGTTCCTTTTTCGTCACACCGTCGATTCCCGCAGTTTTTGCCCCTTTATTTGACAGGACAGATTTTAGGGCAGCGTCGATCCAGTCTTCTCGGCAAATCAACCGATAGAGATGGTCAAACTGATGCTGAGGATTATGCTTCGCCTTGATGGCAAGGCTACTTTGGGTTTTGATAATATCGGACATACATTTTAGTCCTCTCTAATACCCGTATCGTTCCTCTTGCAATGACTGCCGTCCTTCGCCATGTACCGGACTATTTTCCGGCTCAGACTACTACGACGGCTCTGCCACATGATGGTTACATCAGCCGCAGTTAGCCCAGTCTCCGTGAAGACCAACCATCATGCTTCCTACGTTCACATAGTGGTACGTGTTGCACTTGACCTTAGGTTCCCTCTTTACGCCCGTAGGACACATACCCAGTGCCCCCAACATCAGCCGATAACTTATACCCCTATAGTTAGAGCGGTTTAGTCCGAATCAAAAGACCTTTTCGTCAACCGAGTAGAAAGTTGATTTACCTGATGTCTCGTACCATCTCCGTCGTTTCACGGTACGCTCAAGGTGAGGACGCTTCCGACAAGGGTTCCTTGCGTAACCATAGTCAAGTTCAGGCTCGGAGCCTAACGCTGTAACGGAGTGCCAACGTTTCGCCCCTTGTTCTTCGGGCTTCAAACGGGTTCTTACTCATTATCCCCCGCCTGCCGAATCAGCCTTGGCGCTCTGGGGTGAGCCGCCAGCGAGCTCGTCTTATTAATCACCTCCTTATTAATTTTGACTTTAAGCATTACCACTATGCGCTTCGTAGCGCACTGATTCCGCCTTGGGGTGTTCCCCGTTCGGAGTCATCATCAAACCTTACGTCTTGTCCAGCTTTTAGGCATCGAAACACACCTGTTTTAAATGCTTGTGGTAGCATGATTGCTTCCATTAGCTTGGCGTGGCTGATGTTGTCAAAGCATCCGGCTATATCCATTTCTAGGATTATCTTGTTTCTTCCATTTTTGTTGGAGGCAAGATTATCAAAGATGGCTCTTTGTGCGTCGTGTGCCCCTCTTCCGGGGCGAAAGCCGAAACTATTGGCGGCGAATGTCGCCTCATGGGCAGCGTCTAGTGCATAGTGTACTAGCTTTTGCCATGCTCTATCGGCTATGGTGGGCACGCTATAGTAAGACTGCACAAAACTTCAATACACTTTTGGGATCTGCTGTGACTGTCACGAATCCGATACATCCGTTGTACGGTAAGAGCGTGGTGGTGAGGCAAATGCGCAAAGTCGGTCTGACGATTAAAATAACCGTAGAACATCCAGACGGTGGATTTTTGTGCTTGCCAGCAGAAGAAACCACCCTCTCATATCCAACGAATGGTGTGATGAGAGCAGATACAAACCGATTATTTGACCCAGAGAAATTACTGCGCCTTTCCGAGTGGGTGGCATCTCGTTCAAAGTCAGTATCGGAAAAATTTTCTTGTGTTCCAGAAGATGAAGAAGCTTCACACAAGAAAACGAATGACACAAAAAAACGCAAAAAAGCGCGTTCTACCAGAAAACAACTCAGAACGTATGGAACGCCTGATAAAACTGATTTCCCAGATGGTGGAGAAAATACTCCCACAAGCCTTGCCACTGGATGTCCAGATCAGGAGTAAAAATGATGAACAGTAAAATCAGAACAACTCATCTGGAACGGAGTGCTGT
>CAIVAU010000114.1 GCA_903903925.1 uncultured cyanobacterium | reverse complement strand
TGTCCACTCCGGACCACACGTCGGACTGAAGCAGGGTGAAGGTACAAGGGTGAGGATTGAGGATGCAGTTTAATCCCATTGTTCGTAAGCACGATTCCGGTCCACCAGTCTTCAGCCCAGCAAGTTACAGGCGCACTAGCAATGAGCTTGTACGCCTTCCTACTTCTCCAATAACCGTTACCACCGCGTGCGTAGATTCCTTCTGGGTATCCTGAGTAATCCCAGGCTTCAAACCCACTATGCATGAGTCGGTCTATATCAATGTAAGTGTCGGATGTGCACTGAAATATGAAGTCAAATTCCCGTTCATCTGCCCAGCGACTGCTGCCCTTGGTTTTGTAGCAGTTATGTCGGAAGTCGTCGGGGGTGTGAATGAACACTTCGTCTTCCTTCAGTTCATACTTACAAGGGGCGGGAGCGCGTTTGTCGTACTTGTCTCCGTGGGCCTGTAAAACCTGCTGATAAGAAGAATTCAGAGCAGACTCATCTTCTCCTGTAGACATTCCGTTACCCAAAAAAAATCTGTAGGATAGATTTGGGTATTTTGGAACGTTCCGCAAGAAAGTGTCACGCATTGCCTGGTTTTCACCATTGGTAGCACCCGGAACCCAAGAAGTGATAGCGATTAAAAAGCGCATGAGTCCTTCCAGTTCTGATGCTCTGCGTACATTAGTTCTTTTGTAAATCCCCCCGGCACCGTACTGAGATGATTGGTGATGCTTTGGTTACTTTTTAGCGGTCCCGGTCCAAACGGAGTAAACCCTGGGTGATCCGTAGGTGCTATGCTGTGCTTAATCAGTACATCTGCCACCCAGCAATCCTCGTTGCTGTAGTTTGTAGGATCGTTCACAAGTATTTCCGCAGACCGCCTGCTTAGCATGTACCCCGGACCCCACACTCCCCACTCCCTATCTTTACTATGGATCGATTTAACTTGAAGTTATTCAGACAGTTTTGGGCGATCGCTAAACCCTTCTGGTTTGGTGAAGAAAAATGGTCAGCCAGAGGTCTGCTGCTACTTAACGTATTGCTGTTACTGGCTTACACAGGGCTGTCTGTTGTCCTTAACGCCAAGCAAGGAGCTTTAATTTCATCTCTTTCTGCCCGCGATGAGCCGAGATTTTGGCAAGCTGTACAGATTTTTATCGTGGTACTGGTTCTCTATGCACCGCTTTTTGCTAGCTACAATTATTTACAAAACCGACTTGGTCTTTTTTGGCGTCGGTGGCTTACCAATAGGTTTCTAACAAATTACTTCAGTCATCAGGCTTTTTATAACCTCAATAACTCAAATACGGAGATTGACAATCCTGACCAGCGGATTGCTGAGGATGTCAAAAGTTTTGCTCAAGATTCTCTGAAGTTTTTGCTCATCTTTGTAGGAGCTATCCTGAAAGTGATTGCTTTTAGTGGGGTACTTTGGGGAATTTCTAAGTCTTTAGTGTTGTTTTTGGTTATTTACACCCTCGTTGGCACAATTTTGGTTACGGTAGTTTTTGGTAGACCTCTTGTCCAACTCAATTTTGAGCAACTCAAAAAAGAAGCTAACTTTCGCTTTGGCTTAATTCGCATCCGTGAAAATGCTGAATCTATTGCTTTTTACCGGGGGGAAGACCAGGAGTTAAATCAGCTAAAAAACCGATTTATGGAGGCGTTTGATAATTTTAAGCAACTTATATTTTGGGAGCTTAATTTAAATGTTCTGACTAATGCTTATGAGTTTATTCCCTTTATTATCCCAGCTTTGGTTGTTTCTAAAAGTATCTTTTCTGGGGAAATTGAGGTAGGAAAAGTGACAGAAGCTCAAGGAGCATTTCTTCGGGTATTTTTCTCGTTAAATGTGATTGTGTCTAGCTTGCAGTCTCTGACTAATTTTGGGGCGGGGATTGAGCGTCTTTACAGCTTTGCTGAATATTTGGAACACCCTATAGTTGCCGAAAAAGATGAAGCTCAGACTATTAATATAGTTGAAGATTCCCGTTTAGCTATTGAACACCTAAGCTTACAAATACCGAATCATCAAAGAACCTTGATTCAAGATTTATCGGTGGAGTTACCATCAGGAAAAGGACTGTTGATTGTGGGGCCAAGTGGCTGTGGGAAGAGTTCTTTACTGCGAGCGATCGCCGGATTGTGGAATGCAGGGACAGGTGCGATCGTCCGACCTAAACTTGACGATATCCTGTTTTTGCCGCAACGTCCCTATATGATCTTAGGCACATTGCGCGACCAGTTAATTTATCCCAATATCAATATTAGTAGCGAGATTTCCGAACAGGAACTTAAACAGGTACTACAACAGGTAAACTTAAAGGACTTAGATGAACGCTTCGGTGGTTTTGATACCTCACTTGACTGGGCTTCGTTGCTGTCTTTTGGAGAACAACAGCGCCTGACCTTCGCCCGCATATTGCTCAACAAACCCCCCTATGCAATTTTGGATGAGGCGACAAGTGCTTTGGATATGGAAAATGAGGAGGTTTTGTATCGGCATCTACAAGCTATGGGAACAACTTTTATCAGTGTTGGTCATCGCCCCATTCTGGAAGACTACCACCAATTTGTATTAGAGCTATCGGAAGATCAACAATGGTTGATCAGGCGATCGGAAGGTGGTAAAATCAGCGAAATTTCCGACATTCCCAAATATTCTTAAAGTTCAAGACTCTCTTGTGATGAGTGCCAGAACCTAGTAATAAGCTGTTGCGCACTTAATTTGTATATGAGACGCGGGCAAGATGCCCGCACTACAATAATTTTACGTTTTCTGCTTCAATCATCTGCTCAACCGCTTCGATTGATACTCCTTTTCCTTGGTCAATTTCGTCCAAACCCTCTTTGACGGCTGCAATGAACTCAATTTCTCGAACAATTTCGCGGAGTGATACGTCTGACGGTAGACGCTTCACAAGTTTCATGACTGCTTCTTTGTCGCTCATCATCCTATTTATCTCACGATTGTTTAACAATTCTGATTCCTGAATTCTGACAAATAATTTAGCCAGCTTCTAGCAATTCTTTGGAGTTTTGTAAATTTTTAATTGCTTCATTTGCTATTTCAATAACGTAAGTGCTTTCATCATCTAGGGCTTTTTGCCAAACATTAAGCAATCTAGTACGATTTAGTGCCAAAAGAGAATCAACTGCGAGTATACGCACATAGACATCTTCATCTTCAAGTAGTAAAAAACTCAAGGCATCAACTGACCGCTCATCATCATAATACTGAAGTTGCTGTGCAACTATTTGTCTTGGTCTTCGTGATTTTTTTACCCGAGCAACTTCATTAATTAAACATATTAATATTTCCGGCGTTCTAAAATTATCTAAAGCCGATAGAGCTTCACTCCGAACTTTTTTTTCGGGGTCATTTTTGGCTAAATCAATTAGATGTGCTACGCTACGAATATCATTAATTTCTCCTAAATTGCAAGCTGCTGTTCCGCGTATTTCTGGATTAGATTCGGAGAGAAAAGGTAATATTATTTCAAAGGCATCGTTCGGTTTAAGATTTCCTATTTTATCTAGGGCTGATTCCCGGATATCTGGATTTGAGTTTCGTAGTTGAGCTAATGCTGTCTGTAGTTCATCCATAGCAATATTTTTGTTATTAGTTTTACCTAGCTGGAACTATAAACTCACCTGGAATTTGTCCTTCAATGAGAATTTTTCCATTTTTTTTCATAACAGTTTTAACGTTATTAGCATGTTTATTGATTTTTTTCAGGTGGTTTTGGCGAATAATTTCTGCTACTTGTTCTGGGGTGTATACCCTAATGTTACCTTCAGCTTCCAATTGTTTATTACTCTACGCCATAATCTGTATACTCTTGTGCATTAAGGTGCGATCGCCTCAGCTAACTATAATAGATTGAATTTCTATTGGGGGTTGAATCTCTGTTTCAACTTGAGCCTCGACAATTGACGTATAAATTGGAATATCAGCTTGTATCGCTTCAAAGCTAACAACTAGAGAGTATGGAACACTAGCTTCTGGGTCATTGTTCCAACCTTCATGTCCAACAACTGCAATAGAAAATGCTTCTGTGAGTTCAAATGAATCTACAACAGCCCAATCTTTTTGAAGGGTTCCTGCACTTCTGGATACATTTTTAATTATTCCGTGATTATTTTGTTTTCCTAGCATCCATTTAAAAATACCCTCTCCCTTTTCAGCATCCTCTGGAGCATCATACTGTTTCAAAATCCTTTTCAGAAAGCGTTCTGGATCTTCTCTTTTTTTACTACATTCCCAATCCAGCCAAGTTGAAAGATATTTTCGGCGACTTCTACGGGTTCGACGTGGTTGGGCTTTGTAGGATAAAGTAACCTCCAGAAGAATTTTAAATGACTCTCCTTGAGAACGTAATTTTTCTGGTAGCTTTACTTGGTAAACATGAGCTTGTTTAGCTACAATACATCGTTCTCCTGTTGTCATCAAAGTTATTCTATTGGGAGCATTACCCAAAGCACGATCAACATTGGGAAGACCATAACCAATTTGACGAATAACGTGCAGCTTATTAACATCATCTGCACTTGTCCATTCAGGCCACCTTGCTGATTGCACTATTAATGCACGGTAAAGAAGGCAATTCTCATTAGGTAAATAAGCAGCTAGACGCGCAGCAATATGGCTTACTTTTGGTACTGCAAATGATGTTCCTACATTATCAGCAGCAAGTGCAGGCCCACCATTCAATGTTGAACGCACTAATTCAGGACAAACATTTTGAGGATATGTAATGTTAGGTGGTTTACCTTCGTCTATAACAAAATCCCCACCATATTCAACTACTTCTGGCTTAATTGTCTGCCAAATTCCCAATCCAGAACATGAAAAGGCAGAAGGCTTATCCTTTTGTGAGATAGAAGAGTAGGGAAATTGATGGTAATCACTTAGAGCAATTGAACCAACTGTTAAAGCTTGAAAGCTTTGTGCGGGGTTAGCAATTCTACATGATTTTTCTAATAGATAATCTGGATACGGTCGATTAGCTGCCAGATGTTCTTTTACAGATAATCTTGTAGCGCCTATTTTCCAGCCTTCGGAAGGTAAATTACCAGCTGCGACAATAAACAGAATATCCTTTGTCCATATCAGATTATCAATGGTTGCTGCCCAAGAACTCATATACTGGGTTCGGCAGGGAACAGACCCAGCAATACAATGATTAAAAATTCTTGTTTTTGTTTGGTCGTAGTAAATCTTTACAATTTCACCTAGAAGGTTTGGGGGAAATAGCTGTTTAGGTAGTTCGCAGTTAGCATCCAGAACTCTTGCATTTTGTATCCAGCAAATAGATTTTTCCTTACCACTGCGGGGTATAGTCCTAGGGTAAAGAATTGCACCAGCTACTCTAGTTCCATGTCCACCGTTGCCATAATAGTCAGCAGATGTATGAGTTTCTCCAGGAACCCAAGACCTTGAACTTTGTGAATCAATCGCTGCTTTTAAAAGAAAATGACTTTCTTGAATACCACTATCAATCACACATACATTAGGAGCATTTGATTCGGGTGTTTCTAGTTGAAAATTGATATTATCAACATCTGATAAAGCTTCAGAGTCAACAAATTCAGCTATATCATCAGGTAAACTGACATCAAAAATATAGGGAAAATTTAAAACTAAATCTTTTAATCCTTTTCCAGATATTTGAATTCTGCAAGAAAAACTATCAGGGAGTTCAGCAAAATTAGGAATGTGACCATCAATAATATTAAACACTTCTCCTTGATATCCTTGAACAAAATCTATAAAATTATCTTCTCTTTTTAACTTAATCTCATCCCATTCTTGGTAAGTTAAAGCACGTTTATTCATCCATTTATTAACTCGCTTAGTATATTTTTCATCAGTTTCATTAGGCTCTTGTTCTGGATAATCGGAAAATTGAGACTTAGTGCCTATACAGGAAATTCCCACATCTACTATAAAAATGTTATCGTCAGTAATCTGTTCCCATGTATTAAGCAATTCTGGCGATAAAATGTATTCTGGTCTCCTAGTTCCATCCAAAATTTCCCATATTTTGGCAATTTTATTACCACCTATTTCTGCCTTAATAAATTTTTCTATCTTTTTTTGTAGTTCACTAAATTCTGGATCATTGGCAGAAGCCCCAAGAATATATCCATCTTCTAACTCAGCAATGACCTCAATACCATGGTTTCTCAGATCCTCTACATCGAAAGCAATAGGATCTATCTTTAAAATGATAGGTTTAGATTTATCAGGAAGTGGCGGCTTTCCTTCTTTATCACGGTTTTCTTGAGTACCTTGCCAATCAAAGATTAAGGATTCAACCGAATCTTTGAGTTTACTTCCATGTCCCTGGCGATTCTCCAGATTAACGCGTGTGATGGAATTCTGTTTTCCTCCTCCTCTTGGTGGTACAGCGCTTCCTTGTCTTGTCAACTTAAGCGTGATATGCGGAAAACCCTGAGAACTTTCAACCATTTATTTATCCAGACACCAAAAATTAATACTAGGAAACTTTGATTTCTGCGATCGCTTCTTCTAAGTGTTCCTGAATTACTAGGTCTTCTCGCTCAAGGATTGCTCTTTTAGCTGCATCTTGTGCAACTCTCACAGCTTGAGCCGCAGAAAAATCTCTCATCTGCTCAATGATCCTTGGCCAGTTGATAGATCCCACTTCAATTGCAGATAGTGTTTCCTTTAGTATAAATTCTAGCTCATGTTCTCCGGGTTTGGGTACTGCAATCAAGTCATCAAATCTTCTCCAAAGGGCAGTATCTAGAGATTTATTCAAATTCGTTGCTGCGACTAAAAGCCCAGAAGAGGGTTGATATTCATCCAAAATTTGAAGAAATGTATTGACTACGCGCTTAATTTCTCCTACTTCTTGAGAGTCTTCTCGTGTCTTAGCAATTGAGTCACATTCATCAAGAAATAATAAACATGGACTGTTTGAGGCATCCTCGAATACAAGTCTTAAATTGCTGGCAGTTTCGCCTAAAAAAGACGACACCATAGCATCAAACCGAACTTTCAAAAGTGGTAAACCAGTATTCCAAGCTAAACGCTCTGCGCCTAGAGTCTTTCCACATCCAGGAGGACCATACAAAAGTATTTTTTGTCTGTAACGCAGTCCATGATGAGCAAGCCTGTCTCTTGCTGCATACTCACGCTCAATCCGGCAGAAACGTTTCTCAACATTTTCCGGCAATACCATGTGATGTCGCAATTTATCCCTTGGTATGATAGTTACCAGAGGAAGATTAAATCGTTTACTGGTTGGTAATTCAGTTAAAGCCTGTGAATTTTCTGGGCTTGAGGAAGCTAGTTTGCTAAGGTTAGCAGACTTCTCCTTGTGACTCTTTTTCGTGATGTTCTCTAACTGATCAGCTAATAGCGTATGTCCCCTATTCCGTTCTTCCTCAATAACTAGGTACGTGAGTTTATCAATTGCTTCTTGATCTGAACTGGCGATCGCTCTAAAAAATCTCTTGAGAAGCTCTGCTTTCATACTGCCTCTCGGTATCAATAATAGCTTTTTCTATTAGTACAATTGTACTATATTTTTTAATGTACAACAAAGTATAGCGCGATCTCCTCGTCTTTGAGCATCATCTTTAAGTTATGTAAAGTATTTGTCACTAGGTTGGTGATTGGAAAAGTGCCAAAATGGTAACTCGCTGGCTACCCACCCTACCGCACGCCCAGATGTAATAGATAGGTTAAAATATCAATTGGGCAACTGTTCGGCTTAACACCTACTAGGCTACCCAACCAAGGTTGATTTTCGGACACTGTCACCAGCATCACAGGAATAGGTCTGGACTCTTCAAAGGCACGCTCGACGCATTCACATGCTCCGACTCTGGCACAGAAGAGCGCTCGGCGAAAGACCGCACACAACCCGAAAACCGATATTGTTGTTGTCGGCGTTGTTCCTGTTGCGACGCGCAGAACGGCAATTCTCAGGATTGTTGTTCCACGAACCACCACGCAGCACTCGGTATTGCCTATCCCTTCTCTACCCTCTCAACCAAGCGAGAGAAGCAAATATCTGTTGCCGTAGTTGCCATGTATCCCCATGCTCTAGATGCGCAAACCAACTTTGAATCGATTCTTGTGCAATTGCTTGTAAAAGAGGGTTTCCGGGATTTTCTTTACGTGCAGCATAAACTAGATCTTCTAGCCATCCCTGAGATTCTGCTGTTTGTATTAATTTGAAGACAATTTCTTGTAAGTCGCTTTCTCTAGTAATTTCGTTTAGGTTTTTTTCTAACTCAAAATATAACAATCTTTCCAGCGATGATTTGCTTGGAAAAGCATTAATTAAAGCGTTTTGTAATTGTTTAAGCTGCTGACGAGATGGCATTTATTTTTTCATGAGAATTTGACATTCATCCAGTTCTTGTGGGAGTTGGACGCTTAATTGAGGTGAAGGCATAGTGTATAATTAACTACAGGAATGTGCAGCAATACACTCAATAAACGACATTTTAATTCTATACCCTAAGTAGATAGGCAAAAGGATTTACAATAGTGTTACAAAATGTAATAGGTTGAAATTGGTTCGTAGTTGCGCTGTCTTCGCTCTTTGGAGTAAACAACAAAGAGTGATTTATTCCTGTTTATTGGGTTAAGTGAGTTGGGGAGGGTAAGATGACAGAAAAGGCTTTTAGTTGTGCGAAGAGTGCGCTGTAGACACGTTCGCGCAGCGTCTCCGACAGGAGAAGGGGCTTCCCGCAAGGGTAGCGCACACTACGAACCGTATCCTCTAAAGTTCAAGATTTAATGTAGGTTATTAAGGTGTCTTAGTTTTGATAGATGAATATGACCAGACGACGTACCTCAATTTCACTGTTCAGCGGTATAGCTGGTTTAGATTCAGGATTACACAAGGCGGGTTTTGAAACAATTTTCTGTGCTGAAATTGACCCGAATGCACGGGCGACTCTTAAATTATGGTTGTCAGAGCAAAAGATAGAAAGTGTTGTTACTTCTGATGTCACTCAAGTTAATCCACATCATTTGAGGAGAGATTTAAGGTTAGTACCGGGTGAACTTGATCTCTTGGTGGGGGGATCTCCATGTCAATCGTTCTCTGTTATTGGGAAGCGTGACTCATTGGTTGATGAAAGAGGTTTGTTGCTGTTCCAAATGGTGAGATATGCAGAAGCTTTTATGCCTAAGGTTGTGCTGATTGAGCAGGTGAAAGGGCTAAAAAGCGCTCAGTGTCTTAAGAAGAAAAAAGGCGGTGTATTGGAAAATCTTGTTCGGAATTTTCAAAATCTTGGGTATACAGTTAGTTATGAAGTGCTGAGGGCTGCTGATTTTGGCGTTCCACAAATACGCGATCGATTGTTTTTAGTTGCATCTTTGGAAGGAAAATTTTTGTTTCCTCAGCCTACTCATTTTCCAGGGACAAGGACAGAAGTGTGTGGCATATCTTTTGATAAGCAACTGAATCCTTACAAGACTGTTTATAATGCAATACATGATTTACCTAAACCCATCTTGAAAGGTCAAACAGAATATATATCTAATCACGTTGATGTTACACCTAACAGAGATAGAGAAAGAATCAATGGTGTTCCAGAAGGTGAATGCCTTGCCCGTCAGTTCCATTTGCCCCTTGAACAGAGACAGCGATTAAACCCGAAGAAGGATACCACAAAATTTAGAAGATTAGCGTGGCATGAACCAAGCTTGACCCTAAGAGGTGGAGAAGTTTTTTACCATCCCTCTGAAAATCGTTACTTAACACCACGTGAATGCCTAAGACTTCATGGTTTTAGCGATACTCATGTACTTGTTGGACCAATACGAGGACGCAGTGGTAGTGTCAAGACGCTAGATCAGCACAGATTGGTTGCGAATGCAGTGCCTCCTTTACTAGCAGAGGTTTTAGGAAAAAGTATTGTTAGTCAGTTTTTTGAAGATAAACGTCATACGTGCGCAAAGCGTTGTCTTATTGTTTTGTCCTCAACAATAGCAATTGGCTTGCCAAAGATTTCAAAAACTCTGGGCATGAACAGTGATAGCGAAAGTTTACTCTGTTCTAAATTAAACCATACCTAGTTACACTGCGCGGAAGTCAAAGGTCAAAAGTGTTCTATCTCAAAGCTTTTGCCTGTTTGAAAGGGATGGTTTATTTTCGCCGTCGTGTGATCGTCTCACCAAAATGAAAGTTATTCAAATGACTGATATCTTATTTTCTTGCAAGTTCCTAACAGTCATGCCAAGTGCTAGGATAAGATGAGGGAGAGAGGTTTTGTTGTCATGAGTAAAAGGACTCAACTGCTGGAAGCAATTGTAGCCCTGCCGGAGGAGCTAGTTGACCAAGCTTTGATCTATGTGCAGATGTTGCAAAATCCGATTCAGATTACACCGGGAGTTTGCGGGGGGCAAGCGCGGATTCGGAATACGCGGATTCCGGTATCGACTTTGGTAGCATATCGTCAACAGGGTGCGCCTGACGAGGAATTATTGGCAAACTATCCTGGCTTGACTGCGGCTGATCTGGGTACGGCTTGGGATTATTATGAGCAAAATCGCGAGCAGGTTGATCAAGATATCCCAAGATGAGTCGATTTGATGGCACTAAAGTTTTATTAAGAGCGAAAATTTCCCTATCGTAATGGTCAACTTGCTTAGAGCAGATGGACATGATGTATTGACTTCCTATGAGGCGTTTGTCTGGCGAATCAAGGAATTCCTGACGACCAAGTTTTGCAGTACGCTACAGTTTCGGGTCGCAGCTTGATTACAGAAAATCGCCAGGACTTTATTGATTTACATCGCACCGTGTCCGATCATGGTGGCATTATCATTTTTAAGCACAATCGCGATTATGCTGGGAAAATCAAGGCAATGACTGATTTTTTGAATGAAGACGGTCAATCTTTGAAGAATCGTCTGTTGCGGGTTATGAAGCAAAATACGAAGGGGGTTAGACCTAGTTTTGTTGTGCAGGAGTACGGTAGAGGTTAACTGCGCTGGCTGAAAATTGGCTAAAGTTTATTACTAAGCTGTTCCACATTTAATTTGCATATAAGACGCGGGCTTTTCAGCCCGCACTACAATGATTGTAGGTTTTTGAGTTATGCAATTTAGATGTGTTTTAGCTTATTAGCTGTCCATACCCTGAAGAATGCGCTGTAGACACAAAGTAGCTTCCCGCAAGGGTAGCGCACACTACGAACCTCTCAAAAGTCAGGTGCTGAGATGGCTTGAATGGTCGAGAGAGGAACTTCTGCAAAATACTCTCGTTGAAATTGTTCTTCGCGAACGGCTGCTAAAAATTGGGTAATGTTGTTTGTTGCTAGTGTTGATTGAATGGTTGCATTTTGTGTGAATACCAAATAACGTTCTTGTGTTTTCACAGTAAATCCTAAAAATCTTAGGGCTTTGAAGCCTAAATGTAAGGTCTGGTCTTTGATTCCAAGTTTTTCTAGAATTTGTACGCGGGTGACGGGTTGATTTGTGCGACTGAGGTATTTGGCAATTCCCACTAAGGTCAACCATATTTGTTCTGGTGGTTCGTGGTTTGGTTTAGACCATGCTATTGCTAATTGTTGTCGATAGTAAAGCGATCGCCTCACCCACGCACGTAAATCATCCCAAGTAGTGGGACAATCTTCAAGGATGAGTAGGGCATCCGTAGGGACAATGTCACCCCCCCCATTATCCGGTATAGATTTATTCCGATAATCTAATATCTGTGATGAGTGCTGAGTATTCAGTGCTGAGTCTACGCAAGGACGTACAGCAATGAGTCTGATTTCGTAACGTTTTTTGAAGGTGTTGTAGTCCAAGTCTGCTATACAATCACATCGCCCTGACGGTAACTCATCTTTGTAGTGTCCCCACCACACACCAGGAAAAGGGTTTTTGGTGGAGTCATCTCGAATGTCAAACTCGGTTTTGATGTACTGTACCTTTTTCCCTTGCCAGTCTTGCTGGTTACGATGCCAAGCGTTTTCAAACCAACAGTTTTGAATCAGCAATGTTGGCACTGGGTTACCCATTCCGCAAGGTTCTAAGAGTTTTAGTTCTAAAAATAACTCCTTCCCCAAGTCTGCAACATGAACCGCCAAGTCTGCTTGCACCGTTGGGGTCAAGATTCTTCCTCCCAGAGATTGGCGCAACTGCTGATTAACGGCTTCTGTAAATAAAGGAATATTCTCTACTGGAAGACTCAACCCCGCTGCAAAGGGATGCCCCCCAAATCGATGCAACAGATGTGCTTGGTCTTTTACCAATTGGTATAAATCTACCGAGTTGACTGAACGGGCAGAACCACGGGCAAGAGGGGGAGTAGAAGAATAATTCTCTTCCGTACTCAATAAAATGGTAGGATGACCTGTCTCCTGTGCAACTTGTCCAGCGACTAAACCCAAGACACCAGAGGGCCATTGGGCATCTGCAAGCACAATCACACTTGTGGTTGATAAGTCTATTTGCTTGAGTTTTTGGGCTACTTGCTGCGCTACATCTTTCTGTAAAGACTTACGGCGGGTGTTCGCTAGTTCTGTGACTTCTGCTAGTTGGTTTACCTGCTTTTGGTCGCGACTCGTCAGTAATTCCACGCAGAAGCTGGCATCACCTTGAATGCGACTCACGGCATTAATTCGGGGTCCAAGACCGAAGGAAATATCTGTGGGGCGATCGCCACTTTTCTGACACAATTCTAATAATCGTCCTACTCCCGGACGCCGTCGTGCTGTTAGCGGCTGTTTAAAATCTGCTTGCAGTTGTTGAATTCCTCGCTGTGCCAAGTAACGGCAATCTCCATTTAACTGCACTAAGTCAGCAATCAGCCCAACCGCCACTAAATCCAATAAATCTTCTAGCGGCTGTTGCGGGATATGTGGCAAGGTTTGATAAAGGGCTTCCACCAACTTGTAAGCTACTGCTACCCCAGAAAGGTGAAACAGCTGATGTGTGCTTGGCAAATAACGCGGATTAATAATCGCTGTGACTGGTGGACGTTCCGCAGGCAGGGTGTGGTGATCTGTAACTATAATATCTACGCCTTGCTGGTTTGCATAGGCAATTTCATCTATATTTGTACTGCCAGTGTCACAAGTCACAATTAACCTACAACCTTGTTTAACAAGGTCATCAATTCCTTGATAGTTAAGTCCGTGAGATTCTTTCAACCGATTGGGGATGTAGTAAATTAACTGCGTATGTTGAACAAAAAACTGTCCCAACCCATCCCACAGCACAGCAGTGGCAGTGATACCGTCAGCATCAAAATCTCCCCAGATCGCAACTCTCTCGCCAAGGTCCCGTGAACGTTGCAAACGTTTCACGGCTAGAAGCATTTCTTGACCAAACTCAAAGGGACTTGCTGATTGGTAATTTTGAGGGTTGACAAAAGCTGCTAATTGTGTTTTATCTCGTATTCCCCTTTGCCATAGCAACTGCGCTGCATAATGTCTACTTGATGCAGGTGTGTACTGCTTCACCACATGTGTAAACCACTCTGGAGGTTGTTCTGTTGATGCAAGAATCCACTGCTGTTTTTCGGGCATAGATTTTATGGACAGGGAGCAGGGAGCAGGGAGCAGGGAGCAGGGAGCAGGGAGCAGGGAGCAGGGAGCAGGGAGCAGGGAGCAGGGAGCAGGGGGAATTATGAGTTTTTCATTGCCCATTGCCCTTCAAAGAGATATTTCTTGAATGGTAGCAAGATTGAGTAGGGTCGTGTCCACTCCGGAGGAAGACTTTGTGACAGACATCTGTTCAGAAGTTGCTTTGAGGCGATTGCATCGCGTAGCATACTGACAATAGTCACAAGCTTTGCGACCTTCTGGGACTTGTGGAAACTGTTCTCCACAGTAGTAGCGTTCCAACCAATGAGTTAACTGGCTTAATAGTTGATTAAGTTTCTTGGCAGTTTGCTGATGCTGGGCTGTTTTATAAATAAATTTTACACTTTGCAGTTTGCCTTCA
Source organism: uncultured cyanobacterium (assembly GCA_903903925.1). Classification (GTDB taxonomy): domain Bacteria; phylum Cyanobacteriota; class Cyanobacteriia; order Cyanobacteriales; family Nostocaceae; genus Stigonema. The sequence goes on along the minus strand of CAIVAU010000114.1, from coordinate 30,690 downwards.
GATTGGACAAACCAGTAAGTCATAGAAATATTTTCTGGTAAGTATTCGCTCGTTTCTGCCAACACGTACAGATAAAGACGTGTTTGCCAGTTCTGTTCTAATTTGCGCTTGTTTGGTGGTTGAGGATAAGTTTTCCAATCAAAAATTTGCGCTTGTTCTTGATCTGCAATCAATAAGTCATAAATAACTGTGAGTAAATAATCTTGCACTTGCAAGGTGCGGTAGTGTTCGCTGGAACGGAAAGTTTGGCGATAGGAAGCAGCCGCCAGAATTTCTGGTGCGGCGTTCGCAAAAGCACTCGTCCAACTTTGCAGTTGAGGGTCTGCTTGTAGGAAAGTATCAATGGGCAAACCCATTTCTCGTTGCTGCATGAGTAGGTGAAAGCGACTTCCTAAAGTCTGTCGTTCCTCATGTTCTGGGTCTCTTGGCGAATGAAGTTGTTCTAAATAGGTGTGTTGGAACTGGCGGGGACAACTTTCTAGGAGGTTGAGTTGTCCTTGAGAAAGTCGTAATAGTTGAGTTTGTGTTGATCGCATTCTTTTAGGTTAGGGCAATTTGCGAATGAGTTCTCGAATGACGTCCGCTACTGCTATTCCTGTTTGATTAGAATACTTTTCGAGTATCATAGCTTCATCTGACGACAGATTTATGGTGATTCGTTTGACGGTCCATTTTTCGGAGGGACTGTCAAAGCAGATAAATAAACGTGCAGTAGTTGTATTCATGACTAGGTATTATTGCTAAACAAAAGAATAATCCATACTACAGAGAAGTGTGTGATTTGAATAAATGCATAGATGCCTTCTCAAACATTTATTTTGTATGTTTTACGCAGTCTTTTACAGTACACACAACGGGTACTTGTAAATGTGTATAGTTTATGCTGGTCTGGTTCTAAATTTATGGATGGGGTTCCCCACGTCCCACATCCTACACGCTACACCCTTTTCATTAACTCCAGTTCAAAACGTTCTCCGGGCTTCGGAGCAACCACTTTGGTTGTCAGATGATGTTGTGCTAGTAAGGCATGAAACTCGTCAACATTACCCTGAGCGCGGAGAACGGACATCAATAAACCCTCAAATACCACATCACCCCCAGCAGCGGTAGGAATAATCACTTGAGGTCTGAGCCATTCAACAACCTGGAGCGCACTCTTTCTGCCTTTAATAATCGGGCCAAGCAAGGGAATTTCTAAATTGATGATGGGAGTAATGACCACATCAATAGGAGCAACTTCTTTCAGTGAAGGGGAGTGGTATCCATGAGGCTCGTAATATAACGTGGAATCACTAGTTAAGTCTGTCAACAAATAGCCATTCTCTACTAGCATCGGACCAATTGGTGAACCTGGTGTCCCTTGAATTTTCAACAGCGAAGCAAAGGTAAAAGTGTCTCCATGTGCTAATACCGTCACATTGCTATAACCTAACCCTTGAACAACCTTTGCGGCATTAGGTGACGCCACAACAGGAATACTGCGATCAAGTGCTTGGAGAGTTGGTGGGTGTGCATGGTCTTCTAAACCTTGAGACAGCAGTATGAGGTCGATATTCTCTGGAATTGAACGCTTAATTGGTCGATCGCCCTTAAACAACCAAGGAAGGTTACCGAAAACTAGTGATCCGATCAACCAAGGATCAAGCAAAATCCGCTGACCTCCCATTTCAATCAACCAAGAGTTGCTGTCTAGCCAAGTGAGATGCATTGTGCTTTCAGTAGAGCCTTCTGCTTTATTTTAACTAAAAAACCTGTCCCCTGAATGCACCTAACATCAAAAACTAATATCTTTACCTAACTCAGTGAAGCGAACCTTTTTAATCTGCCACTGAGCGTGACCTGTTAAGGTTTTACGGAGACTACCAAACAGAGCAAACTGCTCACAATTGGAAAGGGAAGTTAATTGCCGTTGGGAATGAGGAGATATTCGCAAATCGACTGTAGCAATACCATTTTTTATAGTGACACGATAGCCAGACAAACTAAAATCTTTGCTGTCGCTTTGTTCTAGGATTTTACCCACTGCACTTGTTACAGCTTCAAGCTCTGGTACTGAGACTTGTTTCGGAATCAGTTTTTGACATTCAGTATCACTTGTATATAGCGTGACATTAACAGTTTTATCAGTAGCAACGCTCTTATTTAAAAATTCTTTTAGCAAAAGCGGCTCAATCATAGTAAATTTTTTAGCCCTGATCTGAGCCATACTTGGCGTTGGGAGTAATTTACCGTTGGTTGGTGGAGGTATTTCGCTGGTTACGGGAGGACTCCCACCGCAGCTGCTCAAGCTGGTAACTATTGCCATAACAATAAATGGAATATACCTTGTCTTCATCATTCTGTTGCACCTGGTTTTTCTATTAACTTCTGTTTTGTTACTGTTAAATCAGTATATATTGTTACCTTGGGTGCAATAGACTCTCGCTTGGGCAGTTAGAATTTAGGAGTCAGAAGATCCTGATCTTCTGACTCCTGGCTTTTGGCTCCCTGACGTTTGGTAGATTTCATTCATCGGAAAATCGCTACGGCGCTGCTTTAGTTTAGAGCTTTGGATCACTAATTTTTTCGTAAAAGCCTTTATATGTATGAACTCTAGCTATTGTATAGAGACTCTTTACATGTTTGCTACTTTCACCTTTAGCCAAATTATCTAGAAAAAAAACCAAAAACTTAAGCCCTTTTGTGCACACGCCACTGTTTGTAACTCAGTATCCAGAGTACGATAACCACCAGCAAAATCGATTTCACCATAGATGGCTCTGGTATCTTGACGTTAGTTACTTGAGTAACTGGCGGAGGAGTGCTGATGACAGTGGGAGTAGGACTAGGAGTCATACTAGGAGTCATACTAGGAGTAGATCCAGTATTATTACTTGCTAGGGTACTAGGTCCGTGAGAGGATTTACCACCACCTCCACCTGATAATAAAAGAAGAAGTAAGCCAACACTAAGACCGCCTGCTGCGAGTAGCCAAGCTGGGAATCCGCGACCGGAGCCTTCGGGCGTAGAGAAATATTCTCCGATTGTGTTAGGGATCTCAATATTCCCTACATCTCCGTCCAACAATATTGGAGGAGTGCCGACAAACTCATCTCCTGGAAGCCCATCCCCGTAAAGCTGATCGAACTCCTTAGGAATCCCAATATTTGGACGATGATACTCGATACCAGCTGTGGTGTAGGGAGAAGAGAGTAGATGCAAAATGCTGTGTTCGATTTCCTGGTTATTTCCAGTGTCCAACGCATGTAACCCTTTAGAGAGGGTTTCCTGATAAAAACTAGTCATTTGTGGCGGTAAACCCAGAGATTGAATCTGCTGTTGAACGTTGGGAATTTTTGAAACTTCTTCCAACAGAACACGTCCAAAGGAATATTTCAAATCCAGCAATCCACTACGGAGACTGAGGGAGCTATCTGTGCCTGATACTGGTGCCCAGTAGAAGTTTTTGGTTACAGATCCCAAACCTTCCGTAGGAGTTGAGCTGACTGAACTACCGAGGACATACCGATATCCGTCCACGATGGAGGGAGAGTCGTTTTGCCAGAATGAGGCGTACGGTATTTGGTAGAGGTTAGGATTGTTACCGTAAAAATTGGCAAAATTTTGGAAGTTTTCTGGTCCTCCAGCTGCTCGGAGTAGTAGATCCTGGTAAGTAGATTTGCCGTTGGATTCAAGTAATTGACTGAGTACCGCTCCCGTCTTATTACAACCAAGACCGAATCCGACAAAACATCCAGGAATGCCTCGCATCTGACTCAGACCTTGCCCCGACATCTGGTAGTTAAGATACTCTGACTCCAGTCCTGGTTGTACATGATAGCTTCCGACGTTGAGTTGAGCAAAGGCAGATGGACTCACACTCAGTACTGCTGCTACAGACGATAACAAAATGAAGAACATTTCCGGTGTAGGCTTCCAACCGTTGGTTAGAAACTGACCCTTTTTCGTAGAATCAACTTGGGAATGCTGTGTCAGTTGTCTGTTGGCGATCGCCATTTTTTTTACAATTGACTTCAACAAGATTAACCTCCTGAAAACAACAAATAACTCAGCTTAATGAATTGGGGAAGTACTCAACTTCTGGGGTAAGTCGATATTTATGGTGATCGCCGTACCCTTAAGTTTTCCTCCCGTAAGAGCGTGATAGATGACAACACCACGGTTTGGTTGATCAAAAAGATACGCACGATGCGAAGGTACTATCTTCCCTTGCTCCACAAGAGATGTGAAGGTTTCCAGATATCTCCGTATACTTTGAAGGTTATCTGGACTTGCATGCGTATGTTTACTGATCAGTGTCATAAATAGGTCTAAACTGCGATTGTCTTGTCCAGTAATTAGCGTACCACGGTCGAGGAAACTAGTTGCTACAAGCTTTCCATTAATTTGTTGAACTCTGAAGAGAGTATAATAGCGACCATCCTTCTGGGCATCATTCACATAACACACCCAAGAGCCGTCCGGATTCTGTGTAAAACCTTGAGCTTCCAGGTAGGAAAGCGGAGAATTAGGTTGCTTACCTGTTACTGGAGGTAACGAATGATTGGCTGTCTCAGAAGAGCAAATCTTCTGCGTCGTATCCTTTAGGGGAGTCGTGATTTTCTTTACAGGATTCGGGATTTTCTGTACAGAAGTCGTTGGTGTTTGTACAGGAGTCGTTGGTGTCTGTACAGGAGTCGTTGGTGTTTGTACAGGAGTCGTTGGTGTCTGTACAGGAGTCGTTGGTGTTTGTACAGGAGTCGTTGGTGTCTGTACAGGAGTCGTTGGTGTCTGTACAGGAGTCGTTGGTGTCTGTGCTACTGCGACATAAGACATAGCAGTAAGTGTAGATAATTGGAGAGCGATTACGCCAAGCAACCGAATCACGGTATTCATACGTTTATTACATTTGCTAAGTTATGGGTCATTTAATTGGGCTTGTGTGTGAGTCATGTTTGACAAAGTGGTCGATTTTCTTGCCAGTATGAGTGAACTTGTGAATCCTTAACTTGCTAGGATGAGCGTATTTACGGATACCGTCTTCACCTCTAATGCCTGATTCATCATTTGTACTAACAGGGAAAGACACAACAATCTAAATAATCTTTGTCTAATGTGCTGACGCATAAGTTCACCTCTTTAAAGTAGCAAAGCCCAAATCATCAAGTTAAGATTTTATTAATTCATCCAACAATATTTATATCTGTTCCGTACAATTTCTGAGTTTCGTTAGTGATAATTTTTTGTGAAGTTTCTGAAAACTTTTACCTACAAAGGAATCGATTCCCCGTAAAAATCCTGATGTACTTACAATTGCAGTGTGGCAAATCTACTCAGTTTATTGTTCCTTCGCAGAAAACTGGTATCCTAGCGTCCTTTCATGGAGTTACGGTACGCATAACTTCAATTACCCCTAATCTCAGTATTACACGTGTTTACATACAGTATATAAAGTTTTAGACCAGGGATGAGAGGCTAGTCCCATGCGCAAGTGTTCAGAAGAATGCTTGCGCTTCAAACAAATCTCTATCAACCAAAGTCACTGATGGTCATCAGCCTGATAGAAGGCGAGTGGTGCTATTTTCTAGTAAACATTCAAAAACTAAGACTATAGATTGATGTATTTAAAGAGTTGTCAAAGGTACAGAGGTACGTTTGTCAAATAGAATTGCTAACTTAATTTTTTTTGAATGAGATTGATTTTATTAAGTTTACAAGACTAGCGCTATTCTGCCATTGCAAATTTAACATCCTCCTGAAGAATTGCTGACAACCTTGTAACATAGGTAACTCCAACTTGAGTAATTAGATGAAGTAACAACTTGGGCTTCATAATTTGAGCAATGAATGGATCTAATCAGTTTCCAGTATGCCAGATTTAACACTCAAATTACCAAATCTTATTAGTCTTTCAATTTATATTTTCTTGAATTCTAAATCATTTAACCTCTTTCCAGAGGTAGACAAGCCAAAATTTTTAATTTATTTTTAATTTTTTTCATTGTTTCAGCTACCTCTGTGGGGGGGTGTGGGAGAAGTAGGGAGTAGAGACCCACGGCTTGAGCGGTAGAATTGTAACAAAATGACACCGTGTTTCTCGCGCCTTCCGGGTGACGATAATATAATTTGTCAAAACCACAAAAACAACCAAAAAAAGGATTATTATGGTGGCACGTCGATATCCAAGTGAATTGAAGGCATTATTTGCAGAAATAGAATCTCATGTTCATCTAGGCAATAGCGGCATCTTGACGATTGTTTCTGATCGCATGCAATTTAAAATTGACATTCGCAAAAACGAAAGTGGTAATGTTACCTGGGGATACGAACCTGGTCACAAAAACTTAATGGGAGAGAAACTTGTTTGTCCAGGACGTTACGGACTGACGTTGCGGACGTTTTTGCCTTTATCCTACGAACAAATCAATGACGATGGTCAGTGTATTAGGATACCGTACAAAGAAGTGCGTGGTTATACTCTAGTAGTTTCAAGCAATAATTTTCAATACCACCGCGTGACGGCTGAAGAGATGGAAATATGCCATTGTACTGATGCTATGACTGGGCTTCCCATCGATCCAGAAAAGGGAGTTCTTTATCGTTGATGGAATTTTCAACATAATGGTATGTCCATGAAGATAGCTGTTGTGGAAAACAACTCATCCTATGCAATCAACAACCTAGCCTTATCCGCTTGTTCTTGCACAGTTTCCTTCAGCCACTCACTCATAGATTTTGCCAGCTTGATAGCTATTGTTGGATCTTTGGTTAAAGTCTCCTGGATTTTTTGCTGCAACTCTGGTTTCTTCTGATAAGCTAGTTCATCAATTTTCTGATCGGGCACTAATTTGCGTATCCAGATAGGGATATCTGTATCCTTCACCAACGACCCACCTAAAAAGTAGGCTATTACCCCAAGAATAGGTGCAATTATTCCAGCAAAAAGCAGAATATGGAATAATCCTGCTAGAACAACGCCTACGATTAAACCAACAAGGTGTCCAACAAATATAGAAAGTCCCGTAAAATCTTCTAACGATATGGATGTAGGAACCTTTCCTGTATGATCACCCAGTTCAATTGTTTTACCGCCAAATGTGCCGAGTGGTAACCCATACTTCTTACAGATTGAATCTGTTCTTTCCTTCACCTCTTGCTGAACTTTTGACAGCCACTCAACCAGACACGTAGTCATTTTATAATTGGCATCGCTTCCTGTCAGCCAAGCTTTGGCTTTCTCCCCTATTTCTGACTCCAAATCTGAAAGCTTTATGATGTTTCCATTTCGCCAGGATTGTACTTGTTTCCTAATCACCTCATCTACCAAACCATTTGCCAGTTCTGCTGCCAATTTCTCTAAAAATTCGGGTATGTGATTTCCAACAATATCTGTCAGTTCTCGGTCAAGAAATTGACTAATTTCTTCCATAAACCAGGCTGTGCGAATGTAGACTCGACCCCAACGTGCTAGTCCTCTGGCAATAGAAAATTCAGGTTCCCCATCTCTTTTGCAAGGCAAATCGGGAAATACCTCTTGACATATTTCCGGAACAAACCACATCTTGGAAGCACTCCCAGTGAGGAGAATAGAACTGGGTTGAATATCTTGTTGAGCCAATTTCTGTTTGATCGCCTGCAACTGGTCACCAAAAGCATCACGCCAACTTTTGTTGCCTAGTTCTGGAACAGGTTGGCTGAGAATTGCATTCATAATTTTGCCATTGACCAGAGGCAAAAATTTAAATTTTCTTTGAATATCTTCACTCCCAACATTAACTAGACTATCTTCATAAGAATCATGATAGGTAAAATACTCTTCTTTTGCCTTACGGCATCGGAGTTCACAGCGATTTTTGTATAACGGGTTTTGCTCCCAAATTTTTTCTAACTGCAAAATTTCTTCTAGTTGCAAAATTTCATCATCTCTAAGAAGTTCTCCTAGTCGTAAAATTTCTTCGCGTCCCTCCCTATATTGTCTATGACATTCAAAGGTTTGCTTGAGAATTTCTTTGTCAATTAGGGATGCACCCAAGTCGTGTCCGAAATCTACTGGGGTATCAGACATACCCTTAACAAGGGTATAATCTGTGGTAGACGAACCAATGTCAATAACCAGCACAGATTTTTGTAATTCTTCTATAGTGAATATGCCACTTTCTTTCGCGTGCATTAAAGCAGCGCGTGACTCTTTGACTATGATCGCATTTGGCAAGCAATCTTCAGAGAGCAGTTGTTTGTAACTTTCGATCTCTTCTTGCCACCATCCCGATGGACAACCTATGAAAAAATAGTTGCAATCTCCTAAGTTAATTTGGTTAGTATCAATCAAATGTTTGTAGATTGCATTTACAAATTCCTTGATATTTTTTTGGTATACAATCTGATTAAAATACCTAGTTTTAAACGCAATTTCAAAGAGCGTTACATCGGGTAGCAGATAAGCCATTTCCCCAATGATAATTCCTCTGTTAGGATGATAGGCAATAGCGGTAGTTTGGCTTTTTCTATTATTAATGAGTAGATTTTGAGGAGGACTCTCTTGATTATCTACTCGCACCCAGGTAAGAGACGTTTCTCCGTGTCCTAAATCAAATCCAATTATTTTTATATCGTGATAATCTTGCATTATTGATGTGGGGAGTCGAGATTGGGGGTAATGGGTAGAGGTGGGGTAACCTTGTCCGTACAGGTATCAAGAGATGATGTAGGCTCAATGACATAACCTGGCAAGAGTACCTGATCATCTTTAACAAAAGCGTGCTTTAGGGTAATGTAATCTGTGATTTCAGGATCAAGACTCGGCTCAAAGTAGAACATTGACTCCGCTTCTATTCCCAAAAGCTGTTCCTCACTAGGTTGATAAACTCGTGCTTGTATCCCGTAGTGTCTCAAAATTGTTGTCGCCTGAGAAATGCGTCTACGCACAGTCATTGGAAGTTGAGTTTGTTCATCGAGTGCATCCGCCATCAAGTCTTGCAGGTACTCCAAAAGGTCTAGATTATTTTCCAGACCAGGTAATGATGCTTTCTCCTCTTTTACCCCATAGGCAGAAACAGTCATGTCAATTGATTGAAAAGCTTGATAGAGATAGTCAAGTAATCTATCAATATCTATACCTATTTTAACCTCATTTTTGCGAGGCTCTGGCAGGGAGGCGATATTTTTGTCCTCAGGAGACTTCTTTGACTGAACTATTTTCCCGATCACTCCTCCCGTTATTGCTCCTATTAACCCCCATAAATAACCTCCAGCCAGTGTTCCCACTATACCACTAGCAATTATACTGGTAGTAACCTCGCGATTTTGCTGCACTTGTTGTAATAATGCCTGCTTGTAATAATTAGGTGATGTTAAGACTTGTAGATTTTTGTCGATCTGAAAAATTTTTGTAAAAGGCGATAAAGTATTAGAGGCTAACTCAGTCAAGTCAATATTGCTTCCCAAGTGTGAGTTGGCATCACTGTTAGATGTTGCTGGCGCGTTTGGGGTAGAATCTTGCAGTTTGACTAAGATCAATATGTTAGTGTATTGATTGAGTTCCTTTAACATTACTATGGCAAGGCGTGCCTGTGGTGGGGTTAATCCCCCAATATAATCGCTATTGAAGTCTGCCAGCTTGTTAATCTCATCTTGAACTATCTGGACTACTTGCTCAGTTGTCTCTACAGCTTCTAGTTGAGACTTGAGCCTTCCTTTGATTCCTTGGTAATGAAATACAAGTGTTTTCATCCGAAAAAATTTTAAGACATCTCATTTCTATGGTATAACCGCCTACTGACAGATAGATACAGCAGCCTTAAATCATTTTTCTTTTTTTGTAATATCTATATTGAATTACGGATGAAAAACGTTATTATGTAACGAAATGACTTTTCCAAAAGGGAGAATGGAAAATTTCTAGATACAATAATATGACTTTTCGTCAGGTGATACTTCATGGATATAGATAAATTAACTGACTGTCTTAACGAAGCTCGAGAGTTTTATCAGAAGGTAATCGACTCTGCTCATTATCAGCTCGAACACATTAACTCTTTACTTCAGGGATTAGGATCGGAGTCCGTCCTCAACTCCACTACTTCCGGCTTCCCACTAAACGTGGAGCCAAATCAGTTAAGCCAGAGTGCTAAAGGACTGCCACAATCTGGTATAGAGACTACTTCTCGTCAGGCTTTAACAACGAAAGATTTTCCCCAGTTGAGCCAAAGCGAATTTAAACCGCCTAGGGAGACTTTGACGGTAGCAGAGATTGAACAAGATTCATCACCTGCTATACAAGAAGAAACGGCATCGGCTCCCTTAGCACAAACTCCGGCAATTGAAAATGTTGACTTCTCTGCTTCTGAAGTATTAAATGTCACAGAGACAGACAACTCAAACAGTCAGATCTCACACAAAGCTGTTTCTAATTTCAAGACTCAACAAAAAGCAGGTCAAGACATTACACCAAAATCATCGAAAGTCTCAAAAACAACAAAATCAAAGGATCCGAGTCCCACCAAAAACCAGCGCTTCTTGCACCATCCTCGTCCAGTTCACATACCTTTCGTTCCCAGCCTAAACGGGATGAGATTAGGAGATGCGATTCTCACCGTCCTGCAAGCAAATCCTGAAGTTGTTTTTCACAATGATAACGTTGTCCGTGCAATTTATGGTGAGTTAGACGAAAATCTCCTCCGAGTCGCCAAAGATCGGGTCACCAAAGAATTGTCTCGAGGATACAAATTGGGACGCTGGCAGCGTCTAGATAATAAACCTGGATGCTATACATTCAGCAAAAAACTGACCGTCGCTTAGCTCCAATCAGATCATCCCCATTCTTGATGAAAAAAAGAATTCATTATTTTTCACCTGTTCGTAATTCAAGCTCTCCGCCACTTCTGTGAGAATTAACAATTTCTCACAGTTGAAAATAGCTAAACCGAGCAGTATTGTCACTCATTAGACTCAACTGAAAACTATAATGGTTTAAGTAGATGAGCAAACATTGAAGTTGAATAGGTTAAAAATGGCAGAAACTGCAACCGCTCCGTTAACAGGAAAAGCACTCCTCCAAAAGATTAAGACCAGTCATTTATCTAAGCGAGAACTTGCTAAAGATAGTGGTTATTACTCGGTGACGAAGGAGGGGGAGACCCGCGCTAATTTAGCAGAGTTTTACAATGCAGTGTTAGCAGCCAAAGGTGTTGCGCTAGAGCCAGAGTCCACTAAAGAAAGACGAGGCAAAGTAGCAGCTTATCGGACATCTGTCCATCAAAATGGTCAAATTGTCATCGGCAGCGCTTACACTGCATTAATGGGATTAAAACCAGGAGACGAATTTGAGATCAAGTTAGGTTACAAGCACATTCACTTGATTCAGCTTGACAGCAGCAAAAGTGAGGAGTCTGATTCCCTCATTTAGGCTTAGGCTCGATAGTTACAGGTGAGCTACCCACACTGCCGCTTGCAGTCAGGGTAGGCTTCTGACATTCTAGAAAGAATTCTTCCGTTCTTCCTTTGAAGTCCTAGCCGTCACAGTAGTTGTAATAACTACCTTCTCTTGAGAGCGTTTTATCGTTGGGAACTATCCTGTGCCCAACGCGCTTAATATTGATGGATGCATACACTTCTCGATCAATATTAAGCAATTCTTCCAGGAGTCAGGAGTCAGGAGTCAGGAGTCAGGAGTCAGGAGTCAGGAGTCAGGAGTCAGGAGTCAGGAGTCAGGAGTCAGGAGTCAGGAGTCAGGAGTCAGAAGAAGCTACAGTAGTGGAGCGATCGGGAGTCAATGTATGCAGGCAATACTTTTAAGCCGTGAAGAGGTTGCACGACGTGCAAAGCAACTGTACGAAAGCAGAATCCGCCAGGAAGTCGAGGTAGCAGAAAATATCGGTAAGATGGTCCTCATTGACATCGAGACAGGTGAGTATAAAGTTGATGAAAATGGCTTACGCGCTGCTGATTACTTGGGCGAGAAGCACCCAAATGCCCGACTCGTTGGGTTTAAGATCGGGTACAACGTTGCTGCGTCCTTTGGTGGTGGTGTCATGAAGCGTGTAGTCAAGTGATTTCAGGCATCGTGTCTGATGGACACGCGATTTCTATCTGTGCTAAAGCGGCGCGATATTGAGCTTCATATCTGAGCCAGAATGCTGCTGTACTCCCCAAAACCCGTTCTAGCTTCAGGGCTGTTTCTTCATTAAGAGGTGCCTTGCCATTGATGAGTAAGCTGATATGTTTTATGCTATAGCCTAAACGCTCTGCTAGCTGTGCTTGTGTCCAATCACGCTCTTCTAAGAATTCAGTGATCGCATCACCAGGGGAAGATACCCAATCAGGGGTAAAGGGCCGAGTTGTCTTAATCATAGCAATTCAGTACTTTTCAGTGCATTTGGGGTAGTGTATCGGAAGGATTTGTAAATCTTTTTTCAAATCTCTAATTTCGGACTTATGGATGGAGGCGAGTGCTGACTTCAAACGCTAGTTCAGCCCGATAGAAACAAACATCGAACGTCTGAAAGAAATTTGTTTGTCCTAGGATTAATGGTGCATTGCGATCGCTAGTCCAGGCAAAGGCTAGATCGACTGGCTCAAAGTTGGCGATTTGGGCTCTTAGGATGATGGCTTTTGCTTGAGCGCTAGCTAAGTTACCACCTAGAGGAATAGTTAGGTTTTGAGCTTCCCAAGTCAGTCCTAATTCTAGTCCCACTTCATAGGGCAAAACGTTGACGCTAGCCCCGGTATCAAGTAGGCCAACAAGCTTAAGGGAAGGACTATGATGGGTTAGCTTGATGGGAATGTAAGCAAAGGCACTAACTGCCCCCATGCGTGTGTCAGTTTCAGTGAAGGGGAGTCTAATTTTCTGAACCATTTTTGCGAGACTGATGCTCTGCTAAAGCTTGGTTCAAAATTGATGCAGCTTCAGCCGATGTCCGTAGTGCAGTAATTTGAGCTTGTGGTTGGTTTTCTTTTGAGGCGGCAATATTTTCAATGCCTTGGAGGATTTCGCTCAAGGAGACTTCAGCGGGTAGGCTGTGAATGAGTTTGAGAACAGTTTCTTTGTTGCTCATAGTGTGATCTGAACTAGATTTGCCTGCGTCCAATTGTAACGCAGTTTCCTAGTTTTTTGCATCAGTCTTAACTACTCATCTTCATAGGGAAAGAGTTTCCTCATGCTAAGTTTTAGACCATTGAGAGTGACTGACTTCCCACTACTCCTGACCTGGCTTTCCAATGATCATGTCAAGCAGTGGTGGAATGATGGAGACGATACATTAGAGAAAGTAGCACTGCATTATGGCGGTAAAGAACCAGACATTGCTCGATTTATCCTTGTAGAATCGGGAGAAGAGGGTGAAAGTCCAATCGGCTACTTCCAGTACTATGTTGTGTCCAAGGAAGTAATCGGCATTGACCAATACATCGGCGAGGCAGATCGCATCAATCAGGGCGTGGGTACAGCGGCGATCAGATTGTTTTTAGAGATGATCATCACAAAACACGAGCCACAGCAGATTATAATCGATCCACACCCTGAGAATCAACGTGCCATTAGGTGTTACGAGAAGGTGGGGTTTGTCTATTATGCTACGGAACTGACAAGTAATGGAGGAGGTGCATATATGATGAAATTTGATTGTCCGCAAATGAATGATTCATGACAGATGCAAAACCAAAAATCAATTTTATTGCTGTCCCAAAAAGACTACCTTTTTTGGAATCAATCTGCTGGCAGACTGCTGATGTGTATCGGTTCACGCCAGAAGAAATGCTGAGCCGCTATGAGCGTGGTTGGCGATATCACAACATATTCAATAATCTTGAGGATGAAGAACTCAATTTTCTTAAAGAACTTGCCAAGCATTATAAATCCTGGTTGCAAGTTGAGTTATGACCTTGAAGTTAGATCATCATCAAAAAATTCTCACAATTCTTGAGTGTTTCAAAAATGTTTTCAAAGTCTACAAATTGATGAAGCTCAGATACCCAAAATTATTGATGGTGTTGATTTGCTTTCCACAGATTTAGGTTTATCTCATACTTCAAGAGTTTTTCGAGAACAACACGATATATTTAGTGATTTAGAAACACAAAAAGAAGATTCTTAAGAATAAGCAAAGGCACTCTTATGCTATAGCCGGATCACACTATGAAAACAATACAAAATTCCTTCTTTAAGAATCGCATCGGTATCTTAGCTACTATGCACCAAAAAGAGCGGGTGATTGCTCCTATTCTTGAACAAGAGTTAGGAATTCAAGTTATAGTTCCGCCAGATTTTAACACCGATGTATTTGGGACATTCACCGCAGAAGTAAGGCGGATGGGTAGCCAAATTGAAGCTGCACGGTTTAAAGCAGAAAAAGCGATCGCTGTCACTGGTGAAACTCTCGCCTTTGCCAGTGAAGGCAGCTTTGGCCCTCACCCCTTAATACCATATCTTCCAGTTAATAGAGAAATTGTCATCTTATTAGATAAAGTCAACAATATAGAAATCGTTGGTCAAGAGTTATCGACTGATACTAACTATCGTCATCAGCTTGTTCATAGTCTTGAAGAAGCTTATAAGTTTTCTGAACAAATTGGATTTCCTGAACACGCGCTGATTATTAAAGTAGGCGATCCTACTGAAGGAAAGGGAGAGATTCTGAAGGGAATTATGACAGAAGAACAACTCGTTGATGCTGTGAAATTCGCCCTCAAAAAATCACCAGATGGTCGAGTCCATATCGAGACAGATATGCGAGCTATGTATAACCCAACGCGGATGAAAAACATCGAAAAAGCGACTCTTGACCTGATCAAAAAAATTAACATAGTCTGTCCTGAGTGTTCTTGGCCTGGGTTTGAAGTTGTTGAAAGGCAAAAAGGACTACCTTGTGCCCTTTGCGATTTGCCAACTCAGCTCGTACTCTCTGTCATGTATCAATGCAAAAAATGTGCTTTTAGTCAAGAAGAATTATTTCCAGATGGGCAGGAAACTGCTGACCCGTCCCAATGTCAATACTGTAATCCTTGATCTGATACATAGCGCTAAAATGACCGTTTTTGAATTTTGAATTGGAGCGAAGCGACTTGACCTTTTCCTGATTTTTTACTTGGAGCAAAGCAACGATTAATTCTTAAATATTCCCTTAATTGATCGCAGACTATAGTCCCAAATTTTGCCCGAAATAAAGAGTTGATATCCAGCTATAAATAAAGCAGATGATGCAAGAACAGCTAAAAGAGAGACTGATGCAAAGACATTGGCGGTAAAGAGCATGATTGTTATTCCTAGCCCGATCAAAATCCATCCTAAATTGCGGTATGCAGGACGCGAAATGAGGACGACAACTCCTGCAATACACAGGAGGACACCTGGAATACGCACAAACAGACCAACCTGAGTGTTACCAATTAAAATCACAATTCCTGCAACCATGAGAACCAAACCGACGAGCTTGCTTGAACGATCCACTCTTCGCTGTTTGCTGTTTTGGACAATCTCCGGCTGAATCACTGTTACATTTGGGGTTGAAGGATCATGTTGTTTAGGTTGAAATATAAATGTGACTTTGCTTTCTTGACCAAGGTCGATTCTATCTCCTAAGTTGAGGGGATAGCGATTTCTTGGCTCTAGTCTTATATTGTTAAGAAATGTGCCGTTAGAGCTTCCCACATCTGCAAGATGGTAGGTACTTCCCTCTAAGAAAATTTCTGCATGAAATCGAGAAACAGCCTCCACATCAGGCAACTCTGACACATTAATATCTGGTGCAATTTGGTCATTGGGTTTACCAATGCGAATTACACCAAGATTTGGTGGTAACTCAAAATGTGTGTTGGTTTGAACATGAAAAAGCTCTAAACTCAGCATTATCTGTTAGTCGTTAGTCGTTAGTTGGCTTCAAGCCTCTTCACAAAGGCTAACATATAGGACTAATATTTGATTTTTGAACGACACGTAGGGTGGGCAGGAATGAGAAAGAAATTTTTCTATACCCCATGCCCAATTCCTTTTCAAGCAATGCTACCCCGCTTTCTCGCTTCTTTATAGGAAGTTCCCACATTTTTCAAGCCAGCTTTAATCATTTGTCGTTCTAAGAGGGCAAAGAAACTTGCCTTATCTCCACCACGAACTACTGCTTGATTATGAGCCTCAGCGATCGCCACGGGATACCCTTGTCCTTTCTGTACTTGTGCCAGCATCAGCCCTAGTGCTTGGTCAAGTATCGCGGTATCTTCTGCTACCCATGACGGAACTTCTATCCGAGCAATTTCAGTCCCAACGTGGACGTAACAAAAGTAAATTGGCTGGTCTTGATACAATTCAAGAATTCGGGAGTTGCTGCGCCACAGGAGACCCCTTTGTCCTGGTTTCAGTTGGGTTGACCACAAAGCACTATCTCGCAACGGTTCCAACACTTTGCAAGGGACTTTTTCTTGTTGATTAGAGCAATAACTTATACAGTCTGGGACTACGTGAGGACAAGCAAAAAGACGCAAAAAGTTAATTCCTTCCACGCTGCGAGAAGCGGAAAGATAGCCCATCAGGGGAATTTGTGCTTCACGTAGTTGTCGCCAAGCTTCTAAGACAGGGGGTAAGATGCGATCGCGTGCATCAGTTGGTAGTTGCTCTAAGAACCAGTAAATTAATGAACCGTCCACCATTGCCAAGGTAGGTACTGCTGCCAAATTTGCTTTGACGCTGCAAGCAAGTTCTGCTAACACCGTTGCTTCACTAGCTGTACGGCGATAACTCATCCAGTCTTCAGTACGAATACCCCATTGACGAGAAGTATATAAATCCTCAGGGCGATAAAAGACTTCTGGCAAGCTATCCATGAGTGGGTGGAGATTTTGTCCATAGTGTAAGACAACTCTACCCATGTTGAGAAGATAACAGTAGGCAATTTCGTGGTGGCTGGGGGCAATTTGGGAACCGTCAGTTGCAATAACGGTGTGAATTTTCGGGGGGACGGGGATATCAATACAGGTATTGAGTGGTTCTATAGGCGTAGCATTGGCAAAGAGGATGCGATCGCGCCATTTCTCCTGTCGCTGGACTAAATCTTGTTGACACAAGAGCGCACTTTGAAGATGTTTTTGCGCCAATTCTAACCGTTGGCGATTTGCAGTAGCTTCTAAAGTCAGATGTTGACTTAGACCCTGCATTTGTCCTGTGAGTTTGGTAAAGTCAAGCATAGGATTTGGGATTTTGAAGAACGGGGTGTGGGGTGTGGGGGAAGATAAAACAACCGCAACTCAAATGGGGAAGGCGTCTCTAAATTTATGTATGGGGTTCCCTACACCCTACACCCTTTTCATTTTGTGCCAATTCTTCTATCAGTTGCACCACTTTTTTCTCCAACTGTCTCAGGGCTTCCGGGGGCAGGGTGATATGTGCGTCGTGAATCAGCCAGTATTGGACAGTATCTGTCCACTGAGGGAAACGGTCTAAAATCATCGGGCGATGTTCCGTCTCATCAAGCGCAATGATCATGTCTGCTGTTTGAAAATCTTCTATAAGTGCTGGTTGGGGAAAACGTTCGTTCTCCGGAAGACTAACACCTCTAATTTTGAGTTCCGCCACTGCATACCAAGAAATTGCCCCAACATTGTTTGTCCCCATTTCTAACGCCAACCCAGATGAATTAGCTTGCCAGTTTAACTCTCGCTTAGTAGCCCAGTGATTAAAAAGGTGTTCGGCAAAACGGCTGCGGTAGTAGTTGCCTGTGCAAAGGAACAAGATTTTCTTCTTCATGCCACCAAGAGTTTTACTATAGATAGCATAATCGAAAAATTAAAGGTAAGTAGCGCTGCACTATAGTTCCGACGCTATAGCAGTCAGGTATCATAAAAGGTAGGCTCTCTCTATTTATGTCTTACTATGCTGCAACAGCGTCCCTCAATCCCTCAGACAGATCCGCCTCTTCCTGCCAAGCTGACGCTGCCCACCATGTATGATTTACCTAGTGAAGACCCAAAGGAGCCTGGTTTGCCTGATGAATTTCATGACCTACAACCCCAACTGCTAAGCCGCACTCTTCGGCTGACGGATTTCACAGCAGATCGCATTTTCACTGGGACAGACCTTAACCTGTACTATGACGTGCGTCATCCACTGTGGCACAAGCGTCCAGATTGGTTCTTAGTGCTGGATGTACCGCGTCTATATGAAGAAAGCGACCTGCGATCTAGCTATGTGATTTGGCAAGAAGGAGCCCATCCCTTTGTGGTGATTGAACTGCTCTCACCTGGTACTGAGAAGGAAGACTTAGGAGAGTATGCGGAGTTGGAGGCGATAGCAGCTGAAACAACTTCTGAGCCGAAGAGTATAGTTAGTCTTGAATCTGAGCAGAGTCATGAGCAAATTGTGAAAGACACTCCTCCCAAAAAGTGGGATGTTTATGAGCGGATCTTGCGAGTGCCCTATTATGCGGTATTTAGTCGCTATACCAATCGCCTGCGTGGGTTCAAATTAGAAGGAGGAAGTTACCAGGGGCAAACTATAGACTCCGACAATCCTCGCTTTTGGATTCCTGAACTGAAGTTGGGATTAGGCGTGTGGCAAGGAGAGTTTGAGGGCATTACCCGTCAATGGTTGCGCTGGTACCATTCAGAAGGAAATTGGGTGCTAACAGACACGGAACATGAGCGCCAACTAAGGGAACAAGAACAGCAGAAGCGACTCAAGCTGGTTGAAAAGTTGCGATCGCTTACTCTTGCGCAGTTAGAAGGTTTGGGCATTAATCTCCAGGAGTTGGAATAATAGATTTAGAGATATTGCCATTTTCTTTGCCTCGGGTGCGGATACCTTGAAATAACTTTTTTGCAATTTAACCTGTTGAATGTGGGACAGAAGCCTCGTCTACGCATGTCTGTATTTTTACGCAGACGTAGGAAGAGTTGACGTGGAGGGTTCCACATATTAATTGTAAGTTGCTAGTTAGTATCCAGAAACGGTATTATTGTAATACAAAAACCGCATTTTCAAGTATTGCTAAATACAAAAAATCAAAGGCTATGTACTTAAACTAGGCGCTTTTTGATAACTAGTAACTTGGATGATTAATTTGCCAACAACCATCGAAGGAAATCTATTTCTCAGTTCAATACCTGTGAATCGATATTTCACAAATAAAATAGGATTTGTATATATAAATTTTACATTTTTCTATTAAAAACTAGCTAAGCTTAGGCATGAAATGCTAATTTTTTAGCGCACGAAGGAAAATCAAGGATTCAGTAATATTTCTCTTGTCTATATAAGAGATTACAATTAAATTATGGGTAGTTGTATCGAATGATTTCAAATCTCAATACAACGCATTTCCTTGGGTACATCTATAGGATTCCTGTTTTATTTTTCAAATTCAAGTAGGTAGGGATAAACCACCAAAACTCTGAGATGGTGGGCAACGCCACTTGAAAATTTTTACACTCTCCCGCACAGATTCCTATATTACAGCAATTTTCGGGTAATTAGACGACAGTCGGACGCTCCGACCGTACCCTACGGGAACGCCTAAAACCCTTACAAGTGGTGTAGTTCATGTTTCCTGTTCCCTGTTCCCTGTTCCCTTTTTTGAGTAATCACAATGCATCCATACTTTCGTAATTTGGTAGCGCTTGTATTAGCGAGTAGTTCTGCTTCGGTGGTTTCTCCGTCTTTAGCTCAAACTTTAGGAGAAACAAGCAACAATAATATTAATAATACTGGATCAATATCTTCACAATCAATTTCTACCTCACAGAGTGATTTAGGCAGTTATGTTAGTAGCAAGCCAGTTATCGTCCCTGACGGAACTAGTAGTGCGAACTCTGTCAAGGCCAACGTAGCTGCCACTAACGATAATCCACGAATTCCCATATCTAGTAAGATTTTTGTCGCACCTTCTATGCAACAGTAATACGATTCTTAAAGCAAAGCGACTGACGCTCCCATGCCTTCTAGACATGGAATTCTAATCTGGCAATTAGCGGTAAAGACATACTTCCTCGTAACGCTTACCTGCACTTTCCCATGTAAATTCTTTTTCTACAAATTGTCTGGCGTTATCAGATAATTCAAATTGCAATTGTGGGTTTTCAAATAATTGACTAATAGCAGTGATGTACTCTGCTGGTTGATTTGCTCGGAACGCTCTTAGTGGTAAGTCTCCTCCATCTACGGCTAGTCCTTCTAAACCGCGATCGCTTGCTACTACTGGCACACCCGCTGCCATAGCCTCTAAGGTTTTATTTTTAATCCCAAATCCAGTCCGCATCGGCACAACGCAGACAGTTGCTTTGTGTAAGTATTCTGCCATTGAAGGCACACGCCCAGTAACGGTAATTCCAGGTTTCTCTTGCAGTGCCAAAACTTTTGGTGTAGGATGAGAACCAACAATATCGAAAGTTGTTGCTGGGTAAAGTTTTCGGATTTCTGGCAAGACTTTGTTGCTGAAAAAGCAAACAGCATCAATGTTTGCGAGATTATCCATTGCTCCGATAAAAACTAAGCGGTGTCCTCCTGGATTGGCGGTGCGGTTAGGAAATGAAACCAAATCGACCCCATTGGGAATAACTGTAATTTCACTATCAGGTTTAAATTTTTGCAATTGGGCTTTATCTTCTTCTGTTGTGACTACGATAGACGAAAATTTAGAGCAGTAGCGTTGCTCATAACGACGCAAAAGCGGTAAATAAATTATGTCTCTGAGTCTATTTTCAGAAATACCTGTTTCTAGCTGGTTGCGACAAGTACCGTAGACAGAACTATGAACATTGACTACAGTTTTTAGCTGTTTTTGGAAATGCGATCGCACATAAATTTCATTCACGCTATGTTCACACGTAATCACGTCACATTTACTCGTCTGTACAAGGAGATCAACCCAATTTTGCATTTCGCCTGAGTAGCGGTTTAACACACTCGGCGGTGTCCCATTTTGTAGAAACGTAATGAAGCGTTGCATTTTTTGCAGTATTTTCCCGGTTGCACCCAAGTCAGGAGGTCGATTAAAAAGAACTAGATGCTCTACACTATCGCGTAATTGTAATATTTCTGAGTCTGTGACATCAGGTTCTCGTTGAGTTACCAGAGTGATAGTATGATGTTGACTGAGATACTTGAGTAGATGGAACGTCCTTACCTGAGTTCCTCCTCGCGTTGGCGGATAGGGAAAAGTAGAAGATAACATTAAGATTTTCATGTGACTGATTATACCAATTAAATGAAGATAGAAATACTTTTTAACTTTTGACCAGAGAAATTAATTTTTTTACCGAAACCCTGTTACTTTTTTAGAGAACAAGGGAAAAATTCAACTTTAACAAGATCTAATTTGTCAGTCAAGCAGGAATTTCAGTATGAAAGCTTTCGGTATTTATACGCTTGCGAATGATACAGTCTATGATCAATTAGTAGCATTGATCAACAGTATTGAGGTAAATATTAGTCCAGAGATTCCTATTTGTGTTATTCCCTATAACGAAAAATTAGACTTGGTTAAGCATGAAATTAATTCCCGACCAAATGTAACACTTTATGATAATTGGAATTCATTGCAACGCTGGGATGAGTTTGCAAATGAAGTTTGGGCAGTTCATCCAGAAGTCAGGTTCTCAAAGACTTCTCGTACTAATCCTTGGGCTCAAAACAAGCTAATGAGAAAGTTAGCTGCTTTTGATGGAAATTTTGATAAATTTGTTTTTTATGATGCTGATAGTTTAGCAATGAAGCCGCTGGATAATGTATTAGAAAAGCTAGATACTTATGATTTTGTTTTTGACGATTGGGAACATATAAAATCTAGAGAAGTTGCTGCTCTAGATTTAGATTTAATTGAGCAATCTGGTTTATATACCGAAGAAGATGTCCGTCCTAAGTTGCATTGTTCTAGTTTTTTTGCATCCAAGCGAGGTATCTTTGCACCAGAAGAAATTGAGAGAATGAAGCAACTATTAATTGAGAAAGGAGAAGTTGAGTGGATTACACGTTGGTGGGATGATGCTTTTTGGTTTACTTATTTGACCTTACGGTGTGAACGTCCCATGTTTAACTTTACTCTTAGTCCCAATGGTCAAGACAGGACTGGCAACTGTGCCAACTCAGACCCCTTCGTAAATATTAATAATGTCCTCTATAATCAAGATGGATTGAAATCAATTCATCGCCTTCATTACATGAGTTATTCTTCTAAAGATTTTGCTCAGTTATGCAAAGGTGAAGATGTTAATATTCGCTACAAAGATGAGTTTTTATACTATCGCTTTCTCAAGCATCCAGAACAAAGACCCAAACTTTTAAAGCATCCTAGCTTGTTAGTGAAATTTAGCCGATGTTTACAAAAAGGTCTCTATAAGTTTAAAATGAGTTAATATTTGGGAGTTAGGAGTTAGGAGTTAGGAGTTTCTTGGGTCTATCGCTTAGATCAAAAAACATTTACTTCACTTACTTGCAATGTGCTGTAAAGTCCTCACGACGAACTCTTCAGAACCTCTTGGTAATTATTAATGATTGTTATTTATAAAAGATTATGCCTAAAATAAGTATTTGTGTTCCTACTTTTAACCGTGTTAATCTACTATCTTTTGCTATTGAAAGTGTATTGCAGCAGACTTATCAAGACTTTGAATTAATCGTCTGTGATGATGGTTCACAGGACAGTACACCTGAACTCATGTCACAGTATATAGATGGTCGAATAAAATACATCCGTCACCCGCAAAATATTGGTAAAAGTAATAATATGCGTTCTGGCTTTGATGCTGCAGAGGGCGAGTATTTTATGAAATTTGATGATGATGATAGATTAACTCCAGATTTTTTATCACGTACTGTAGTCATTTTAGAAAAAGACTCTAGTCTTGATTTTGTTGGTACAGATCACTGGGTAATTGATCTTAACAATTTTCGTGATGAGGAAAAGACTCAAAAAAACTCGCAGCGTTGGGGTAGAACAAGTTTATCAGCAGGCGTGGTAGATAATTTATTGGAAGTTGTCTTTGTTAACCAAAGCTTTCAAATTGGTGCAACGTTATTTCGTCATCAAACTTTACAAGAATTGGGATTTATGCAGCCCAATTGGCAGAATTGTGAGGATAATGATTTATTTGTGCGGCTGGCGTTGGCAGGTAAAAAGGGCTATTATTTGCCAGAATTGTTGATGGAATATCGGTTTCATCCAGAACAGCAAGGTATAAATCGAGCCATTCGTTATCTAGATGATAAATTGCGTTATTTAGCAAATTATAAATTTGAGTCTGAGAAGCTGGAGAAGATTCGACTACAGCGGGTTCGAGAAACGCAGTTATTATTAGGATTGCGTTTGATTGAAAAGGGTGAAACACGAAGAGGAAGAGATCTGGTTTTAGCTGGTAAGTCCTTTTCTCCTGCTAAAGCATGGACTGGGTTAGGCTTGTCACTATTACCAGTTAGGTTGCGGAGTCAGGCGTTTAGTTCAGTGCGGCGAATGCGGGGATAGGGAAAGCCAGATTGTAGAGGTCCGATCGCATTTCGGCGGCGGGGCGAGAAAAATGATCGGGTTTTCTAGGGTATTTGCTGGAATATTCGGCGACGAATAGTCTGTTCTGGGAGTCATCAAGGCGAGTTGGCGTATCCTACTATAGGCATTCAGATTTATTGTCGTTAAAATGGAAAAAGTGTGTAAAATAGTGCCATTCAAGCTAGAGTATAGCAGATCCAGATACAGGCAACATTACCCCCATGGACACTAAAGAGCTAAAGTTCCTACTAAAGTTATTGGGATATGAGAATTACCGATCAAGTCTTACTGCTAGCGGCTTTAAGAACTTTAAAGGGATAGACAAAATTTGTCGAGATTTGAGCGATCGCGAACTCATAGACTTTTCCCGCGAGATTGCTACAGTTCAGATTTTACCGGCAGGTGAAGCCCTACTGAAACTTGATCCAGCCGAATTACCAATCGCAGGTAAAGAACTCAAAGTGCTGGAGAAAATCAGTAAAGCCTCTGGTAAAATCACCCCCAGCACAATTAAACTATCGCTGAAAGCACCTGAAAGAGAACAGATATTAACAACCCTGAGTGAACGCGGATTGATTGAAGCTGAAAGCAAACGCAAAAAGGCTAAAGCTGAGATATGGATCACTGAACGAGGAATTAAATATTTGCAGGAGGATTACAATCCCAAAGGAACTGCAACCATTAGTCTCGATTTGCTGAATAATTACCTGCGTTGCTTGCGGAAAACTCTACCTGATCAGCCAGAGACAGAATCTAATTCAGCACCAGTCGATCAACAGTCTGCTGTTGTGACAACTCTCAGCCTCACTGACGAAGAAGTTTTACAAACTATCCAGAAATTAGATCAGGAACTTGGTACTGATAATTATTTGCCGATTTTCCACCTGCGTGAAAAGTTACAACCCCAGATTTCACGCGATGAATTAGATCAGGCGCTGTATCGTCTGGAAAAAGCTGACCAAATTGAATTGAGTACTTTGGCAGACCCAGATGATTACACTCCTGAACAAGTTGATGCTGGAATTTCTCAAATTAGTGGTGGTTCTTTGTTCTTTATTACAGTGAGCTAGAGGTATACACTTAAAATTACAAGCAAGACAGTAGGGATATCAATACGGCAACTATTGACAACATTATTAAACAATCAGTTAACCTATTTGATACTTCAGCAGCACGTCACTTTTGATTAGATCAAGAGTCGTACCCTACTGTCAAATTTATTCATTTTAAGAAGTAAATCAGCCTAGCTAATCTGAACCATCTGACCTGTCTGAATGGTTTCTAGGACTTCCAAAACCTTCGGCATCAGAGGTTGAAGGGTTTCTAGCTGATTGTCTTGGGCACTTAGAACAATGATAGCCAGATCAATCTGACTCAGGTTTTGCTGGTTGGTCAGATTTTGGTCAATGGTGAGAAAGACATCAAACTCTATTTGCGCTAACCTTAGCAACGCCCCATTCTTCTGCCCCGCCCAGCCTTGTTCGGGCACTGTAATCACCGTACACCCTGCTAGTTCTCGCTTGAGCTTTTTGGGTAGGCACTCGTCAAGCAGCACTCGCATGGACTTGAGTTAGTAATAAGTTAAAGGCTTGCTTAAGGAAGGCGTTAGCTTGATCCTGGCTAACGGTAGGAAAATCGTCCAGAAAATCATTAATGTTGTGACCACCCTGCAAATAATCAATTAAGGTTTTGGCAGGGACGCGAGTGCCAACGAAGACAGGAATACCCGATAAAATATCGGGGTCACTATGAATAATCGCTTGTTCCACGGTTGTTTCCACAGCTTTTGTTGCCTTCTACACTCTGACATTTTTGTGGGATGATAGGCGAAAAAATAAGCATAGCCTGTTTTTTCCCCATACTCGCGATGTACTTTTGTCTTTTATTAGAATATCATACCCTACTTTGACTACCAATTCCAATGTCAGGCAAATTTGGTTTCTTCAGAACTTTAGTAGTTAGAATTTAAATAACATTTATTTGTAAAAAACTGTTCTGGAAAAACTGGAAAAGGCTTTGAAGTTAAAAACAGAAATAATATAGGACTCATATTTGATTTGTGAAATACAAGGGTGTGTTAGCGCAGCGTAACGCACCGAAAGATTGCTTTGGTGCGTTACGGACTTCGTCTTAACACACCCTACGTGTATTTCACAAAAAATTCTTGTAGTGCGGGCATCTTGCCCGCTTCCCATATACAAATTAAATACGCAACAGCTTATATCGCACTATCTTAACCCTTTCTCCCGCAACAATTCATGGGCCCAAACAGCCTCTGTTTTTGACAGTAGTGGTACTGCTTCTTGACTATAATCTACCACCAAATCATAACCATATATGTCATACATCTCATTTAACAATGCCTGCAAATCTACAACTGGTTCAGTATCTCCAGAACGCAAAGGTAGGGAGAATGAAGGAATTACACTTGGCAAATTAAAAGCATATAAATCACCATAAGGTCGCTTATTACCGCGACAGACCAAAATCCTATAGTTGCTGGCAACATTATTTCCTAAAAACGGCATTGATTCACCCTTGCGCAGTAAATCAATCTCCACCAAATTGGTATGGCTAAGCAACACCTGTTCACGCTTTTCTTCATCCATCTGCCGTCCTTTACCAACACGCTTATTAGTAGGAGAAAGAATTTCAATAGTAGTAACCAATGTCTCTGTTCCTACTTCTCGTACCTCTAAATAGCCTTCCCTAATAGTCAAAGGCATAGGAATTGTGACTCTAACAGGTTCAGTTGTTAGTGCTGTCAGTGCTACATTCGTCATTGTCACATCAGGAAGAGTCTCCCGACTTTTGATAATCACATCAGGAATACCGATAAGCAGAGAATTTTCCTCATTGGTTTCATACATTCGCACTTCGACAGCAACTCGATATTTAGGACGCAGTTGAGGAGACAAGAATCTAGCGATTTCACCAATGAGTAAGTGATGTAATCCCGGAAATAATTCTGGATGTTCTAAATATGGGTTCATCCCAGGAAATGGAGATGGCATTGAAGTCAATCCTCATTTACATATTTAACGGAGTCCTTGTTGCCGCAACAGTACATCAGCCCAAACTGTATTCGCTTCTGATAGTGATGGTACTGGTTCTAGACTATAATCTATGACTAAATCATAACTTGCTCGGTCGTATAACTCACTTAATAACGTTTGTAAATCCAGCAATGGTTCCTTATCTTCCGATCGCAACGGCAATGGGAATGAGGGAATCACATTTTGCAAATTAAAAGCATATAAATCAGCTTTGGGGCGGTGTTCCCCGCGACTAACCACAATCCGATAATCACTTTGAATATTATTATTTAAAATCAGCATTGACTTACCACTTCGCAGCAAGTCAATTTCAACCAAATGAGTTAAACTTCCCAGTACTCTGTGACGTTTTTTCTCGTATGCCTTGCGTCCTTCTCCAGAACGCTTATTCTTAGGGGAAAGAACTTCAATGACTGTCACTACCTCCTGCGTCACCACCTCTCGCACTTCTAGATAACTTTCCCTAATAGTTTCAGGTATGGGAATTGTGACTGTCACAGCTTCGACAGTTGGCGCAACAACAGCAATATTTTGTGTTTTCTGGTTTGTTGCCGTCTGGGAACGTTGCACAGTAACATCAGGAATACCTACTAACAAAGAATCTTCCTCAGTAGTCTGATATACCCGTTGTTCGATCGCGACTCGATATTTAGGACGCAGTTGAGGATTAAGCGCATCAAAGATAGCCACAATCAACAAATTATGTACCTCTGACCACAACGCAGGATTTTCTAAATACGGGTTCATTCCCGGAAATGGAGAAGGCATACAAGTTCCTCGTTTCCTATTTCATATCGTACCCAAACAAATTAGGGTTCACCTCTCCCAACTGCAAGTCAGCCAAACCATACTCCGCCCAACGCCGATCAACCATGGCTGCTACCTCGGGATCAGACTCCAACGGTTCACCCCACTCATGTTCAGTTTCCGGGGAAATCTTGGTCGTTGCATCAATTCCCATCCTTCCCCCCAAGCCAATCTTCTCACTGGCAAAATCCAAACTATCAAACGGTGTATTTGGCAAAATAAACACATCCCGTGTGGGGTCAACTTTGGAACTAATCGCCCACACCACTTGACGTGGATCGCGAACATTTATGTCTTTATCCACCACAATCACAAATTTAGTGTATGTGAATTGCGGCAAAGCACTCCAAAATGCCAAAGCTGCCCGACGCGCTTGTCCTGGATATGCCTTATCAATAGATATAATTGCCGCTTTGTAACTTAAAGCTTCCATCGGCAAAAAGAAATCCACAATTTCTGAAACTTGTTGCCGCAAAATAGGGGTGTAGATGCGATTCAGTGCGATCGCCATCATTGCTTCTTCTTTCGGTGGTCGCCCACTAAACGTCGTCAAATAAATCGGGTCTTTGCGATGGGTCATACAATGGAAGCGAACCAAAGGCGAATCCTCCATCCCACCGTAATATCCCATATGATCCCCAAAGGGTCCATCTGGCAAAACTTCCCCTGGTGTAATTGTTCCTTCCAGGACAAACTCTGAATCGGCTGGGACTTCCAAATCTAGAGTTTTACACTTTGCCAACTGCACCCCAGAACCACCGTACAGCCCAGCAAACAACCACTCCGACAAATCCACAGGTATTGGCGTAGCAGCTGCCATAATAATCAGAGGGTCTACACCAAGGGCGATCGCCACTTCCAATTTCTGACCACGTTCTGCTGCTTTGCGTAAATGCCTTGCCCCTCCCCGCACCGATAACCAGTGAACGGTCATAGTATTCTTTGATTGCAGTTGCAAGCGATACACACCTACATTTGGTGTCCCCGTTTCGCAATCTCTAGTAATGACTAGCCCCAATGTGATAATCTTACCAGCATCACCTGAATATGGGCGAATCAATGGTAACTTATTCAAATCCAAATCGTCACCTTGAATGACCACTTGGTGACAAGCCGGGAAAAAATCACGTCCTGGTTTTGCCTTGAGGACATCAAACAGCACCTTTCCAAACTCCACTGCTTGTCCAATCTTCTTAGGCGGTTTTGGTTGTTGCAACATCGCCAACTTTTTCCCCAAAACTTCCAATTCCTCTGGACGCTGCATATTCATCGCCCAGCATATCCTTTCCACAGTTCCCAACAAGTTCACCGCGACTGGGAAGGATGCACCTTTGACGTTTTCAAATAGTAAACCTGGCCCACCTTTTTGTAGCATCCGGTTGGCAATTTCAGCAATTTCTAAATCTGGATCGACCAAAGCTGAAATCCGCTGCAATTGTCCCTTTTCTTCTAGTACTTTGAGAAATAAACGCAAATCTCTTGCCATTGTTCTAGTAAATATTAATATTTCTATATTAATGAATTATATACTTAATTAATCTTTAAATTCTACTTTATCTTTTCTTAAATAGATATTAATCATTTTATTGTAACTTAATCCTGTGCTGTCGAGTAACAAAATATTACTTTTTGGTGATTGGGGAGATATGATTTTTTCAACTACTGTTCTCAACCGGATTGCAACCACTTCAGTCATGGCAACTGCTGTTGCTATAGGACCGATTTTTACAGCGGTTGCCCAAGCAGAAACCCTCAATGGTGCGGGAGCAACTTTCCCAGCTCCACTTTATGTACAATATGCTCGTGAAATAAAGAAGAAGAATCCAGACATTTCAATTAACTACCAAGCTATTGGTAGTGGTGGCGGTATCAGTCAATTTACTGCTGGAACAGTTGACTTTGGTGCTAGTGATGCTGCAATGACAGATGGCGAAATTGCTAAAATCAAGAATGGAGTTGTCCTAGTACCCACTGCGGGTGGTGCAGTTTCCGTTGTCTATAATCTTCCAGGTGTAAGCGAACTCAAATTATCCCGCAAGACTCTGCCAGGAATTTTCTCTGGTCAAATTACCAAATGGAACGACGAGCAAATTAAAGCTGATAACCCTGGTGTAAATCTACCAAATCTGCCGATTAAAGCTGTTGTGCGTGCTGATGGAAGCGGTACAACTTTTATTTTCACCAACCACTTGAGTAGCATTAGTTCATACTTTAAAGGCAGAATTGGTACCAGCAAATCACCAAGCTGGACTATCCCCAACGCCCTTAAGGGTAAAGGAAACCCAGGTGTCGCTAACTTAGTATCTCGCACTCCAGGCTCTATTGGTTATGTTGAATATCAATATGCCCAAACCAACAAACTTGCCTCAGCACAGGTGCAGAATAAGCAAGGACAATTTGTTTCTCCTTCTTTAGAGTCTGCTAACCAAGCTTTGTCAACAGTCAATTTCCCAGAAAACTTCCGTGTTTTCGTCGGCGATCCAGATCAAGGTTACCCTATTGTTGGTTTGACCTGGTTGTTGATTTACAAGAATTATCCTAACGCAGCCAAAGGAAGTGCTGTGAAGAAATGGGTTAACTGGGTGCTAACTGATGGTCAAAAACTTAATGATGGCTTGAATTACACTCGAATCCCAAGTTCTGTAGCAAACCAAGTGCTGCAAACAGTTAATAATTCTGTTAAGTAATTAACAGGAGTCAGGAGTCAGGAGTCAGGAGTCACAATACAGCTTGGGTATTCTGTGTGACTTTTGACTTTTGAATTGAAGCGACTGACTGGTCGATGAATTGTGGTTTAAAGCAGAACGTTTTTAACCCCTGACTTCTTGAGGTATCCTGACTCCTGACTCCTGACTCCTGACTCCTGACTCCTGACTCCTGACTCCTGACTTCTGACTTCTGACTCTTATATAGTCTAATTTCCCCCCTCAATAACAAGCAGTATGATGTGGTGGATGTGATCAAATGCTTTGTAGATAAATCTGAGTTCGACCAGTTTAAGGAGGATTATGGCAAAACCATTGTATGTGGTTATGCCCGTGTAGATGGCTGGGCTGTGGGCATTGTAGCCAATCAGCGTAAAATTGTAAAAAGCGGTAAAGGCGAGATGCAGCTAGGTGGTGTGATCTACAACGATAGTGCCGACAAGGCTGCCCGATTCATCATGAACTGCAACCAGAAAAAGATACCACTTGTTTTTCTGCAGGATGTAACAGGATTTATGGTGGGCAGCCGCAGCGAGCAGTCGGGCATAATAAAGGATGGGGCTAAACTGGTAAATGCAGTGGCCAATTCCATTGTACCCAAGATTACCATTATCATAGGCAACTCATACGGCGCCGGCAACTATGCAATGTGCGGCAAAGCCTACGACCCCCGGTTTATATATGCAT
>CAIVAU010000113.1 GCA_903903925.1 uncultured cyanobacterium | reverse complement strand
CGATGGTTTGATTTTGGAATATCTGTTTGGGAGTGATTTGGACTCCTGCATTTTTCGCCTGGGAAACGATTTGAATACTCAGGATAGAGTCACCACCGATTTCAAAGAAGTTGTCATGGATGCTGACTTTTTCTTTGAGCAGTAGTTCTTGCCAAATATTTGTTAAGATTTGCTCAACGTCTGTGCGGGGTGCCACGTATTCACTTTCGCGGATGATTTCCCCACTTGGTGAGGGTAATGCTTTGCGGTCGATTTTGCCATTGGCTGTTAAGGGTATAGTGTCTAAGGTGACAAAGGAACTTGGCACCATGTATTCTGGTAGCTTTAATTTGAGGAATTCCCGCAGTTGCTTGGTACGGAGTGTGTCTTCCCTCGTCACGACATAGGCGACTAAGCGTTTGTTACCGGGAAGATCTTCTGTGGCAATAACTACCGCTTGTTGGATTTGGGGATGGGTGTTGAGGACGGTTTCGATTTCTCCCAATTCGATGCGGAAGCCCCGAATCTTCACTTGATCGTCTAAGCGACCAATGTATTCTATGTTGCCATCACTTAAGTAGCGGGTGAGGTCACCTGTCTTGTACAGGCGTTCGGATTTGCAATTGGAGAAGGGATTGGGGATGAATTTTTCATTTGTCAGTTCTGGGCGATTGAGGTAGCCTCTGGCTAAACCTGCGCCGCCGATGTGTAGTTCTCCGGCTACGCCTATGGGTACTGGTTGCAGATGTTTGTTGAGGATATAGATTTGCGTGTTACTTATGGGGCGACCAATGGGGACTATCTGTAAATTTTCTTGGGATTGACATTGCCAAAAAGTGACATCAATTGCTGCTTCTGTTGGTCCGTAGAGATTATGCAATTCACATTCGAGTTTGTCGAAAAAGCGTTGAGTCAGTTCAAAGGATAGTGCTTCTCCACTACAAAAGACTCGCTTCAAGCAATTGCAATTTCCAGAGTTGGGTTCTTGCAGAAAAACTTGAAGCATGGATGGGACAAAATGTATTGTTGTAATTTGCTGTTGAGTAATTAAGTTAACTAAGTAAGTACTATCTTTATGTCCTTCTGGTAATGCGATGATAATCCTCGCCCCAGTTAGTAAGGACCAGAAAAACTCCCAAACTGAAACATCAAAGCTGAAAGGAGTTTTTTGCACTAGCGCATCGGTATTGGTTAATTGATAACATTGTTGCATCCACAGCAAACGATTGTGAATTCCCTGGTGGGTATTCATTGTTCCCTTCGGCTGTCCAGTAGAACCAGAAGTATAAATCACATAAGCCAAATTCTCCTGACATACCCCAGCACCAAGATTCTCCTGAGAGTGTTGCTCAATCTCTCCCCAATCAGTATCCAAACAAACCATCCGTGCCGTATGTGACGGTAAAGATGACAACAACTCCTGTTGTGTTAACAACACCCCAACACCCGAATCGTCTAACATATAACTCAAGCGTTCTGGAGGATAGTTGGGTTCAAGGGGTACATAAGCACCACCCGCCTTGAGTATGCCCAACAATCCCACCACCATCTCCAGAGAACGTTCCACACAAATACCCACTAGCACCTCTGGTCCCACACCCAGGCTTTGCAAATAATATGCTAGTTGGTTGGCTCTTTGATTTAATTGTTGGTAAGTTAATTGCTGATTCTCAAACACCACTGCTACAGCATCCGGTGTTCTCTCTACCTGTGACTCGAATAACTGATGAATACATTTATTATTAGGGTATTCACAGCCAGTTTCATTCCACTCCACTAACTGTTGGTGACGTTCTGCTGCACTCAACAAGGGTAATTCACCCACCGAAAGTTGGGGATTTTCCACAATTGCTGACAACAAGTTCTGGAAATGAGTTGCCATGCGTTCAATTGTGGACTCATCAAACAAATCTGTATTGTACTTCAAAGCCCCAACAACAGATGAACTACCCTCCATCATTTCTAAATTCAAATCAAACTGACCTTCCTGTTGTGGTATTTCATAAGGTTCCAGTATTAGTCCTCCCCATTTTATGGTCGTGCCTATCTGATTGGAATACAATTTGAGGACATCGGGTGTTTGCTGTAGTTTTTGGAGGACGAAGGAAGCTTGAAAGATAATTGATCGACTAGCATCACGAAGAGGTTGCAGCCGTTTTACAATCAGTGCGAAGGGATAATCTTGATGTGCTATTGCGGCAATGACCGTTTTGCGAACTTGGGCAAGAAACTCCCTAAAGCTGGGATTTTCTGATAGATTTGTCCTTAAAACAACTGGATTAACCAGATAACCAACTATCTGCGTAAATTCTGCGCGATGTCTGCTCGCCGTTGGAGAGCCAACTAAAATATCATCTTGATCAGTATAGCGATGCAGTAACACCTTGAACGCAGCTAGGAGGATCGTGTATAGTGTTGCACCCTCAGACTGAGCCAGTTCCTTAAGTTGCTGGGTAAGGGTTTCGCTCAGATGTAGGGGATAGGAAGCACCATTGTAGGTTTGTACCGAGGGTCGGGGTCTATCTGTGGGGAGGTTCAGCACGGGTAGTTCTCCCGCGAGTTGTTGCTGCCAGTAATCCCACATCAACTCTCCCTCCGCACTGTCGATTATTGTCTTCTGCCAACGCACATGTTGATGGGAGTGTAAAGGAGGGGGAAGAGTTGCCTCTTGACCAGTTCTGAATGCTGGATAAAGCACCTTTAACTCATCTAACAATATTCCTATTGACCAACCTTCACCTGCAATATGGTGAATGACTAGCAGCAGGATATGCTCTTGCTGAGAGCGAGTAAACACTCTCACCCGCATGATTGGTCCACAATCAAGATCGAAGGGGGATTTAGATGCTGCAGAAACCGCCTCTTTCAGTTCTGATTCACTACCATTAGTAGCATCGATCTGTTGAAAGTCCACTGCCTGTTCGAGATTGATCTGCTGGATCGGTTCTGTTCCTAATCTTGGGAAAGTGCTACGCAAAATAGGGTGACGTTCGGTTAGTACCTCAAAGACTTTCTGCAAAGCTGCAACATCTAAATCAGAGCAAATGCGGCAGCTAAAAGCTACATTGTATGCTGAGTTGTCTGGTGCCAATTGCCACAGCAACCATAGCGCCTGCTGACCGTGAGAAAGAGGATAAACCTCCAACAGATTAGGCTGTGCTTCCAGCAAATTCAGGATTTCTGCTTTATACTCTTGAAGTTGTTCTAATACTGCGGACATTGCTTCATTATTGGGGGCACGATAGCGCAGCCGCCCATTCTCGTTCCATAGTTTCCAACCTTTAATGGAAATTTCTTGTAAAAATTCAGATAAAATCATATTTCCCCCTCAATCCAACCATTATTGTGTTCGCTTATTTGCTTTAGTTTATTGTCCCCAGTTAACTCAACTTCTCGCTCCCTATCTCCTTGAGTTAACTGCTTGTTGAGCTCAGTGGCTAAAGCAGCAATAGTCGTTCCCCCGATAAATTGTATTATGGGAATATCTATGCCTAATTCCTTTTGAAGGTCATTTTTCAATTCCACTGCTGTTAAAGAATCCATGCCAATTTTCATAAGATTGTCTTCTGGTGTGGGCAATTGGGAATCTTGAAGTTTTAAAACAACGCCAACTTTACCCTGCACATAAGCTAACAAAAGGTGGTAGCGATCATCCTGGGGTACATTCTTGAATTGGTGCAACACCTCCCCCGGTTGACCTAATTGTCGTTTAAGCGGCTTTAGCGATCGCACCTCAATCTGTTGAAGCAGGGTTCTTCTTTCCCGTAATTCATATAGTGCTTTAAAAATAGTCCAATCAATGTCAACGATAACTTGCTGGGCTGTACCTATTTCTAAGCAATATTCCACAGTTTTCAGCAAATCTTGAGGAGAATAGTACTTTAAACCAATTTGAACAAGTAACTTTTCTGCTCTGGTAAAATCTTGGTGGTAATGCATTCCCCCACCACTTAAAGCCCCGATATTAACTGTTAATGCTGGTAATTTAAGACTATGACGATAATGTGCAAATATATCGAGAAAGTGGTTTGCTGCTGCATAATCACCTAGTCCTTCAGAACCCCATACTGACGCAATAGAGGAGATACAAACAAAAAAGTCTAACTTTATCCCTAATGTGATTTGATGTAGATTCCACGTTCCTAATACTTTGGGATCAAGTACAGGCTTGATCAACTCAGGCGTCATCTCCGGCAAGGGGTGAAATCCAGCAACACCAGCAGCATGAAAAATTCCTCGAAGTGGCGGATAGTCTGCCTTAATTTTGTCCAATATTCTGACCACATCTCCTGAAATGCTAACATCAGCTTTGACAACTAAGACTTTTGCACCATGATCTTCTAGTTGAGCGATCGCTTGCCGAGCAGTACTCGAAGCATCGCTCCGTCCGACCAAAACTATATTTTTCGCTCCTTTGTCAACCATCCAACGGGCAGTATTCAGCCCTAGATATCCTAAACCACCTGTAATCAGATATGTTGCATGAGAGTGCAAACTGATCGATGGTGTATTTATTTGCACTTTTTCGCTAGGCACAAGACGAGCAACATACCTCTGTTCGCAACGGAGCGCAATTTGGCTCTCTCCATCTTGATGCCAGATTGTTTCAAACAACGCCTTACAGTATCTAGCATCATCTGTGGAAAATTCGTCAGCAATATCTACAAGTCCTCCCCAAATTTGAGGCATTTCTGTAGAAAGGGAACGTCCTAGCCCCCATGTCAGAGCTTGAGCGATAGCTGGTGGAACAGCCTCGGAACCAGTCTTTTGCGCTCCTTGGGTGACTAACCAAAGTAGGGGCAAATGAGATGCATCAGTCCTACGAGTCAGGGATTGAACTAAGTTTAGCGTACTCGTTAATGTCAGAGTCCAATCCTTCTCTAATGAAGAGATTGTTGTTTCCTCCCTCGATGTAGTGTTCAAACTCCAAAGATGCACTACACCTCGACAGGGTTGCTGTGTTCCGATCTGCTCGATTAGTTCTTCCATTGCTTGAGGATCCTTTGGATCGAGGAGTATTTCACCTGCTTGAGAAATTCGCTCTTCTTTGCTTGAATGTACTACAAAGCAGGTTTCTCCCTGCGCCTCTAAAAGTTTTGCAAGACTCTGACCAATACCTAGGCGATCAGCAAAGATGATCCAACTACCTTGTTCTCGAACTGAAGAAGACTCTAATTTTTTTACCAGGGGCTTGGGTTGCCATTGCAATTCATAAAACCAATCTGTATAGGGATCTTGAATCTTGGTTTGATGGCTCAGGTGTTCAACACCTTGCATTTGTAGTTGCCAACTTGGTTGTTGGTTGGCGGTTGTATAATTTGTTTCTATCCAATAGCGTTGTCGTTGAAAGGGATAAGTGGGCAATATCACTTTCCTATGGAAATAATCCCGGTCAAAACCTAACCAATCGACTTTGATTCCCTGCACATATAATTCTCCTAAACTATGTAGCATTTCTTGCCAATCTTCTCGACCAAAACCCAGAGAAGGCAACCAAACTCCTACTCCTGACGGCAAACACTGCCTTCCTATACCTAACAATATTGGTTTGGGTCCGATTTCGAGGAACACTTCATAGCCTTCTTGGTACAAGGTCTCCATACTTTGGGCAAACTTCACTGGTTGACGCACA
Organism: uncultured cyanobacterium; assembly: GCA_903903925.1. Lineage (GTDB taxonomy): Bacteria > Cyanobacteriota > Cyanobacteriia > Cyanobacteriales > Nostocaceae > Stigonema. The sequence continues at coordinate 93,346 of CAIVAU010000113.1, read as the reverse complement.
TGATTTACCCAGTAGCTTGCCGTGGTAATACTCTCATCTGCTCTGGTTCCTGTAATATTGGATATCAGTGAAATATTTGGTTGATTGTAGGTTATTTGGTTGGCTACTGTTTTAAACTCCGCCAACATCGGTGCCATCATGGGTGAGTGAAAGGCGTGGGATACTTGTAGTTGTTTTGTCTTAATTCCTTCTGCTTCTAAGCTGTTCCTCATCTGCCCAATGGCTTCTGCTGCACCGGAAATCACAATATTTTCAGGTCCATTGATGGCGGCTATTGCCACTTTTTCTGTATATGGGGTCATTAGTTGATTGACTTTCTCTAATGATGCCATCACAGCTAACATCTCACCCCCACCAGGTAACTGCTGCATTAACCGTCCCCGATAGGCAATCAGTTTTAATCCATCTTCTAAACTAAATACTCCGGCAACTGTGGCGGCGACATATTCTCCCACACTATGACCCATCACGACATCTGGTTTGATTCCCCAAGATTGCCATAACTCAAAGAGCGCATATTCTATGGCAAATATCGCAGGTTGGGCATAAATTGTTTGGTCTAAGGGTGAAATCTCTCCTGGTTCCGGATAGAGAACTTTGAGCAGTGGTTCTTGAAGATCAGAAAGCAGAATTTCATTACAGTGGTTGAGAATTTGGCGGAAGGTAGGCTGGGTTTCATAGAGATGGCGACCCATACCTATGTATTGAGAACCTTGTCCGGTAAATAAAAATGCTACTTTTGGCGGTGTATTTTCATATATCCGCCCGATTTTAATTCCTGTAAATTCTTTCTCATGAATAAAGTTAACTAGTTTTTGATGCAGGTCAGATGTTGATGCCGCGATCGCACTTGCTCGATGCTGAAAATGGGAGCGTCCAGTGTTGGCTGTAAAGCAAATATCTCCTAGCTCTAAATCCGGATGAGCAGCTAAATAAGTCTCATAACTACTAATTAACTGTATTAGGGCTTTTTCGGTTTTTGCCGATAGGGTGAGCAGATGCTTGGGACGCTCCATAGCATCTTCATTTTGAATTGCGGAAGGTGGTTCTTCGATAATAATATGAGCATTAGTACCCCCAATCCCAAAAGAACTTATTCCGGCTCTGCGCAAGCCAACTGAATCCCAAGAGCATAACTTAGTATTGACTTCAAAGGGTGTTTCTGCAAAGGAAATTAGTGGATTAGACTGCTGAAAATGCACATTGGGGGGTATTTGACCGTGCTGAATAGCCAAAATAACTTTGATGACTTGGGCCATACCAGCAGCAGATTCTAAATGCCCAATATTGGTTTTAACTGAGCCAATTTTACAAAACTGCTGGCGGTCTGTGTATTTGCGAAAAGCTTTTGTCAACCCTTCAATTTCAATTGGATCTCCCAAGGAAGTACCAGTTCCATGAGCCTCGACATAAGAAATCGTATCGGCTGATATCCCAGCTGCATCCAAAGCCTGACAAATGACCTCAGCCTGAGAACGGGGATTAGGGGCTGTGATCCCATTTGTCTGGCCATCATGATTTACGGCAGATCCCTTAATCACTGCATAAATGCGATCGCCATCTTTTAAAGCACGACTCAGAGGTTTCAGCAATAATGCTCCGGCTCCTTCACCTAAGACGATACCATCAGCTTGGCGATCAAAGGTGGCACAGCGTCCGTTGGGTGAATGCATTTTCATGCGGCTCATGCCAACATAATATTCTGGAGACAATAAAAGATTGACTCCTCCAGCTAAAGCTGTTGTACATTCTCCTTGGTGCAAGCTGCGACAAGCCATATGTAATGCCACCAGCGAGGAGGAACACATGGTATCAACTAAAATTGACGGACCACGAAGATTCAGTAAGAAAGAAACACGGTTGGCAATGATGGCATTCTGATTACCAATTCCCGCACTATAATCTGATGTGTTCAAAGTCGGGGCAATGCGTTGGTAATAGCCGTTGTTACTACAACCAACAAAAACACCCATCTGAGTCTGAGCAAAGCTTTCAGGTGAGTATCCAGCGTTTTCCAAAGCTTCCCAAGCCACTTCTAAGAATAGCCGTTGTTGTGGGTCCATTAACTCGGCTTCTCGTGGTGAGATTTGGAAGAACAGAGGATCAAATTGATCAATATGATCGACGAATCCACCCCAACGAGAATATGTTTTGTTTGGTACATCCGGATTTTTGTCATACCAGTCCTGCAAATTCCAGCGCAGGCTAGGGACTTCGGTGATGGCATTTTTGCCTAACGATAGGAGTTGCCAAAATGACTGCAAGTCTGAGGATTGGGGAAAGCGTCCAGACATCCCAATGACAGCAATATCTTCTGTGGGGATGCGATCGTCAATAGGCTCAACGACTTTTGCATTTGAAGGGTTAGATAACTGGTTAGATAAATTGGAAACTACTGTTTGTTGTCGCTTTAAGTTTACAGCCCATGATTTATCAGGTTTCCAGTTAACTAAAAGATATTTCTGTAACTGAGCTTTTTGTTCTTGAATCAGATACAGGGCAAGTTCAGTAGGTGTAGGATATTCAAATAGTAGGGTGGGAGAGATAAAAAAGCCGAACTTTTCTCCTAAAGTTTCCATAATCTCTACAGCTTTGAGGGAATCGATCCCAAAGCTGTGAAAGCTTTTATCAAGGGATATTTGGCTCGTATTTTTTCCTAAAGAGTTGGCAATTTGCTCGATGATGACTTCACTAAGCCATTGCACTAAAGAACCTTGGGTAACTTGTAACTCATTTTGCCTAGAGGGTATTTCTAAACTAGTCTCAATACTAGGGGCTGGTAATAATAAAGAATTATTGATAGTTACATTGTTGGTTTGCTTAAGCACATCTACTTTTGTTTGTTTATGGCTTTCAACATTTCCTCGACTGGTTTCCTTGGTGCTGAGTTCATCTACAGAATTCACTAATTCTCTAAGATTATTTAACGAGTTGAGACTAGCTAGAACAGTATTACTATCAATACCAAAGTCAATTAAACAAGCAATTTCGTCAACACCAATCCCTTGCAACCGTTGCACCATTTCCAAGCAAGTGTTTGGTGTCCCAAATAAGGCACTTGTGTGGAAGTATCTCTCAAAGGCATAAGCCATGAGGTTTTCTTGTTCAGTTTCGGTCAACTTATCAAGATCTTCAGAACCTTGTCGCCACAGATTCACAGAGCTTTTAATATATTCTATGAAAGGACCACGAACTTGATTGCGAATCTCTTTGAGGTCGTCGCCAATAAAGGTATGTAACATGAGAGTAACTTGACCACTATCGGGATCGTAGCCATGTTGTTTTCGGGCTTCTCGATAGAGGACGATTTTTTGGGCTAATTCCTCAACAGGTTGAAAAAGAAGTGCTGTCAGAATGTTAAATCCAGATGCTCCCGCCTCGATAAATCTTTCTTTACCTCCAGTACAGGTAATCCATATTGATAATTCACGCTGTATGGGTAGAGGGTAAATTTTAATATCTGTTTGTTTACCGACACCATTAAGAAGGGAAATGTTTTCTCCTCGCCATAACTTTTGTACAGTTTGGATACCTGAAAACATAATTTCTTTGCTATCAGCATAAGCATCTGGTGATAGCACAAAGTCGTTGGGGTTCCAACCTCTAGCGAAAGCTAAATCTACTCTCCCATGAGACAAATTATCAACAATAGACCATTCTTCAACGACTCGAATCGGATCATGCAATGGTAAGACAACACTACCAGCACGTAGACGGATGCGCTTAGTTAAAGGAGTCAGTGCAGCACTCAAAACAGAGGGATTAGGATAAAGACCACCAAAAGGATGAAAATGTCGTTCTGGTATCCAGATAGCATGAAAATCATTTTGGTCGGCAAATTTTGCTCCTTCCAGCAGCAGTCGATATTTGTGTTCTGTAAACTCTGCTTCGTTGCTTGAAAAGTAAAGTAAACTAAATTTGATTCCTTTGACTTGTGTCGTCACCTTCTGTAGACACTTAGTAAAGACCACATTTTGCAAACTTCCATCAAGGAATTTTTGCTGGCAAGCACTGCGCTGAATCTTGCCGCTAGACGTTTTGGGAATACTTCCTGGTTTAAGTAAAACTATACTGTGAATTGCTAGTTCGTGTTCTAGTGATATAGCTTGATTAATTGCTTCTACCACCTCATCTGAGTTAAGTTGATGTATATAGGTGCGCTCTACTTCCTGCACTACTACTAACTTTTCTTCACCTTCGACTTCTATAGAGAAAGCGGCTCCACCATTAGCTTGCAGTGCTGGATGGCTCTTCTGAACACTCAGTTCAATGTCTTGAGGATAATGATTCCGACCATATATGATAATTACATCTTTTAATCTTCCTGTAACAAAAAGTTCTCCATTATTGAAAAATCCCAAGTCTCCTGTGCGAAGAAATGGTCCAGATCCCGTATCTTTCAGATAACCTTGAAAGGTTTCTTGAGTTGCTTCCGGACGATTCCAATACCCAGAGGCAATACTCCCACCAGAAACCCAAATCTCTCCTACTTGTCCTGTTCGAGACCGAGTTAACGACTCTGGGTTAACGATAATGACTGTTGTGTCCATGTAAGGACGACCAACACCCACAAATACTCGACTTTCTTTCGATGAAATCTCACTCTCTACTACGGAATTTTCTTCTAGCTTTTGAGCCTTAATTCCTTGAATCACTGGCTTTAGATTCTTGTCCCCACCCGTAGTAAATAGGGTAGTCTCCGCCATTCCATAGCAAGGATAAAAAGCTCTGTCGTTAAAACCACATGAAGCAAACTTTTCACTGAATTGCTCCAGAGTTTCTGCCCTGACTGGTTCTGCTCCATTAAAAGCCAAATCCCAACTGCTCAAGTCAAGATTCGCTAATTGTTCCGGTTGAATTTTTTTAACACATAAATCATAAGCAAAATTTGGTCCACCACTTGTGGTTCCTCTATATTTAGAAATTGCTTTTAACCAACAAATCGGCTTCTGAAGAAACGCCAATGGCGGCATCAAAATATTAGGAGATCCGGCATAAATAGGCTGTAAAACATGACCAATCAATCCCATATCATGAAATAAAGGCAACCAACTAACTCCGATACTTTTCTCACTATGCCCAAAAGCTTGATGTATCAACTGCTGGTTGTGGATGATATTTCCATGAGTCACCATCACCCCTTTGGGTGTTCCTGTAGAACCGGAAGTATATTGCAAAAAGGCTAAACTCTCCCGTGTCAGTGATTTAGGTATAAACTCAAGAGAATTAGCTTCAATAGTATCTGTAGCTACCCACTTCAAGTGAGCTAATTCTGCTTCCTCGAAGCATCTTTTCTCAATGTCAGCTAGTATTGATGTCGTTGTCAGTGCTACCTGAGCTTGGGCATCATTAACGATAGAAAGCAAGCGATGCAACTTCTGATTACGTCTGGGAGGGTAAACCGGAACCGCCACTACCCCTGCATACAAACACCCAAAGAAGGCTGTAATAAACTCTAATCCGGACGGGTATAACAGTAAAGCCCGTTCTCCTTGCCAATCTTGGAAATAGGTTGCCAGCGCTCTAGCTTGTCTGTCTAATTCACCATAGGTAAGACGAACTGACTCAGTTTCTCCGTTTTGGAGAAAGATATAGGCTTGCTTATCAGCCTGATATTGCCCTCTATAGGTGAGAATGTCTAATAGTGTTTTACTTATCATTTTATACATTATGGTTATTTAAAGGTAAACGCACCTTATACGCCTAAAACTTTGTTAATAAGCAAGCCTTAATGCGATAATATCGGGCTTTATCTTTATTAGGTAGTAAAACAAAGTCGTTCATGAGTCGCAGCACGACTCTCGCTATCCATGAACTTTTCCTACATCATACCCCACCCTTTGGTTTACCATTGTTTTTGACACTTTGACTATCGATTATTGGTTCTGACTGACCCATAGATCCCTCTGCATCCAGATTTACCCAAACTCTATTTCCTACCAATTCGTAAGTCCTATTAACTTTGAAGTTATCACTACATTTTTTGTTTGTCAATTTGTAAATTAGATATATTAGCGGATAATCATTGTTTAATAAAAGATATATTTATAGATATATATACTAACTAGTGTTTATTTAATGTACGTATTCTGACTTATACTTTGAGACGAAATACTAACCCAAGTTGCTAGTTATGCTGATATTAATACGGTTCGGTTTCCTCCGAAGGCTTATTATTTCGTAAACGTTCACAGGGGTACAAGGTTACTCAAATCCCGTAAAATCCAATGTGTGAAGTAGTTGCAGCAATAAAACCCACAAGCAGATCCATGTGGGGTACAAGTAAATAACCTGATAAGGCAGATAATACCAACCTTATATTCATTGATGAAACAGGCGTAAACCTGGCGATGACAAGATACTATGGCAGAGGTATTGATGGCAAAAGAGTCTATGATGAGCGACCGGGTAATAAAGGCAAAAACATGACGGTAATTGGAGCGATGAGTGATGAGGGCTTAATTGCCATCTAAGTGTAAGTGTAAGAGCCTGCAATTATAAACGCTCAAACCTGCAATCAAGGGTTTTTCAAACGATGATTGTTGAAGAACTTAAATAGCCATTTGACAACAGATTTGCCAGGGTATTGGGTTTAAGTACCTCAATTCATCCTGACTCCTTTTTTAATTTTCTTTAATTTCATCCGAACCCACATTATTTCTCACTATAACTATCAAACATATGCAGACAGCAACTAGCTTTGTTAGACTCAAAGCCCCACTTTTTAATACAATAAAAATACCCAATCCTATCAAAACAAAAGGCACGAGATGATTGCCATAGCGAGTCAGGACATGAGCTATGGCTTTTTGGTGGGTTAGTTTGTAAGCTGTGTAGCACCAAATTCCTATTAATAAAAAGAAGACCACTATAATTATCAAAAAATGTCCTAAGTCGCTACTGGCAAATAACGGCAGGTAGACGCTAATATTGTCGCTACCATTAGCAACAGTGACAACTGCCACACTGTAAGTTTGGGGAGAAAGAAAACTAGCAATGTTTGCATCTTCAGATTGCTCTGTTTCTTCTAGGACTTCCTCTAAGAAATCTTGTTGTCGATTAACTAAACTGCTAAGACCTAGAGCGATTGGGAGCAACCCAAGTAATCCAAGCCAATGTTGTGATATAAAAAGACCTCCGAATAAGCCGGGAAGACTGGTCACAATGAGTGCTGTGAAGCCTAGATACTGACCTGCAACGATGTGCCTAATCGTAAAAGTAGCATTTACCTGAGAAAAAAACAGCAACAGGATGACGATATCATCGATATTAGTGGCACAAAAGGCAACTACCCCTGTGCTAATTGCAGTGACTAACCAGTTCATTGCTTGTATCCTTAGTTAGGAGTTGGAAGATCAAAAGCTTGAACAACTAACAACTAAATAATTTTACAGGCAAGGGTTAATCGGCTCTCTACTAGTAGTCCGTGTCATTAGTTCTGATGGGTTGGTAGTGTGAGCGAGACGCTCACGAAGCGAGCTTTCCGGCTCGCACTACCCAGCAAAATTAATGACATAAACTACTACCAACAACTAACAACTCACAATCTTGTAACTTACCATCAGTAAGATTGTATAAATGACAAACCGAAGTGGGCGTTGAGGAGCGATCTGGCAAAGCTTAGCACCTATCAACACCCCAGGTACAGAGCCTAACCATATCGGCAATACCAGATTCCAATCAACTGTTCCAAGGGTAAGGTGTCCGAGGGAAGTAAAAGCTAGTAAGATAGCGGCTTGTGAAATATCTGTACCTACTAATTTATGAGTATCTAACGGGAAAAAGGCAATCAGTGCCAATGCAAACATCGAACCAGAGGACACACTAGTTAGACCTACCAAACAGCCTAAAGTTGCTCCCAAACAGATTGCCAGAAACCGACCTGAGTAGGCATCTAAGTCTAACTTTGGCAGTTCGGGTAATTTCAACTTGGGGAAAAAAGTCAACAGCATCAATTGTGTCAGTGCTAACGACGTGACCAATAGAATCATCATTCCAACTAAGTTGAGTAGGATGTCATTGAGGTTATGCTCTCCAGTTTGCTTGATGCGGTACAAAATTCCTACCCCAAACAGTGAGCCAGGAACACTTCCTAATGCCAGCCATTGAACTGTCTTTGTGTCAAGGGTTTTCTGTTGCCAGTGTTTGAAGCTGCCAACTGATTTCATCAATGTCGCAGCCACAACGTCAGAACTGACAGCGATCGCAGGCGGAACTTGGAACACAAAAATCAACATTGGCGTAATCAGGGATGCGCCGCCAATTCCTGTTAACCCAACGATAATGCCAACAAAGAAGCTGAACAGTGGTAGAAATGAATGATCCATGATGCTGTCCTGATACAGGGTTTGATGCTGCTTGAGGTTCTAACCAGAAGTTAGTGCATTTATCTCTATGATAAGTACATTATTCCGATTGTATTACCGTGCTTTGTGCAAGGTAGTGCGTATCGTCTAGGGTAGGACTCAGTGCTGGCGAGGATTTGCGACAATAAATCATCAAAAAAAATCACAGGTGGGAAATAGAACTGGCGCAAGATGCGATCAGTGATTGCAACAGATAAACTGATAAAGGCGTGAGAAATATCGCGTCTCTACGGTTAATTTGTGTACACACTCGTTACAAAGTTCTGGGAATGTTTCAAACTAACCTGAGCAAATTTTTTGAGTCTTTTCTCAACTTCTTCCGGCAACTGATCCTTGCCAATTGGCGTTCCCTGCTGTTGCTATTCATCGGCGTCTATTTACCTCTGCAAATCTTTGGATTGCTCGCACTAGAGGTGTGGCAGAATGAAGGCGGTTTTCCGTGGGATGTGCCAATCCTAGAAGCAATTCACACAACATCACAACCGCAACTAGATGTTTTTGCTACAACACTGACTAAGTTTGGGAAATTTCGAGTTGTGTCGGCAATTGTCGGTGTCATTGGGCTGGCATTTTTGTTTATGAGACGGTGGCGATCGCTAACTTATCTGCTGACTACAGTAGTGGGAAGCAGTTTTGTCAACCGTACAGCCAAAGAATTAATCCATCGAGTCCGTCCCCACCTGTGGGATTCACCCACTCCAGAATTGGGTTATGCATTTCCTAGCAACCATGCAATGGGAAGTATGGCACTCGTAGCCGCCTTGGTAATCTTGACCTGGGGAAGTGCATGGCGCTGGTTGGTGCTGATTCTTGGAAGCTTGTTCGTAGTGGCGATCGGCTGGACAAGACTTTACTTGGGGGTTCACTTTCCCAGTGATATCCTGGCAGGTTGGATGGTTTCAGTCGCGTGGGCAATTGGCGTTAGTCTGATCCTCAAACCGCATTTGACAAAAGCCAGTACGGTTAATGAAGCTCAACCTCTCAATGAGACGACATTACGTCCTGAGGAAACCCAATTGGTTGGTGAGGAAGTTGAATGACTTCTTACAGTAGCATAAAAAAAAAGGAAAAAGCTCGTATGCAAAACCTCACCAGAATTACCCGCAACCCAGAAGTAATGGGCGGTAAACCCTGCATTCGGGGGATGCGTGTCACCGTTGGTACAATCGTTGGTTTAATGGCATCAGGATATACCAACAACGATATCCTGGCAGCATATCCCTACTTAGAACCAGCAGATATATATGAAGCACTTGCCTATGCTGCTTGGCGAGCAGAAGAAATTGAAGTCCCCTTAAAGACAGCATGAAAATATTAATTGACATGAACCTGTCCCCAGATTGGGTAAAGGTTTTCGAGAAATACGATATTGAAGCTGTCCACTGGTCTCATGTCGGCGACCCCCGTGAGAAGGACATGGTAATTATGGAGTGGGCAAGAGCTAAAGGATACATTGTCTTGACCCACAATTTAGATTTTGGTTCTCTGTTAGCAGCAACGGGAGTAGAAACACCCAGTGTCATTCAAGTACGGACGCAGGATATTTTACCGAACAGTATTGAAAATCTTGTAATCTCTGCTTTACACCAGTTTGAAGAAGAACTGGAGCAGGGCGCTTTAGTTACCGTTGACAAAGCCCAATCCAGGGCAAGGATTTTACCAATAAGACGTGGATAAAAATGGCATCTGTGCCTCATTGAAAAGTCATGGCTGCGATCATGCCATCCATTGACATTGCCCCAATCATTCTGCCATCCTCAACGAGGAAGGATATCATTTAAGCGAAGCTGAAGACTAGGCAAAAGTGGTGAATTAATTGATTGGTTGAGTCGGTATTGTTGTTGAGTATAGGTATCTTCAATTAGTTGACAGACAGTGAAAGTAGGTTGTTTGGGTTTACCAATAAATGCCACACCGCCCAACCCTCGATAATCCACAATCCAATATTCAGGAATCCCTAAGAGTGCATATTCCTCAACTTTCCTCGCATAGTCGGTTTCCCAGTTAGTGCTAACAACTTCCACCACCAGTTTAATCGAACGTCCCATCGTAATCACAGGTTCTCGCTCCCAAAGGGGTTCACGATCAAGAACAGTTTCATCCAAAACGACGACATCAGGACGACGAGCTGTAGCAGCATCTGCAAAAGGGTAAATTAAACAAGTACGAGGAATAAACCAGGGAAGTTGTTCAGTAACAAGGTAAATACCAATTTGGGTTGCAAGTTTACCACTCACCGTTTCGTGGGGACCAGTCGGTTCCATGTCAATGAGTTCTCCGTCTGCCAATTCATAGCGGGGATTGTTGCGGTATTGGGAGAGAAAATCTTCTTTGGTGAGCGTTTTTGGGGAGATATATGTCATTGAGTCAATGAAGGCGGAGTTATTTTGATTATAGTTGTGTTACATTTCATTAATCCGCCTGTAGACCCCAAGGTGATAAATCTTCGTCAATCAGAAACTTCATGCTTTCTCGGGCATCCAAGGTTGGGACGCTCTACTACTCTTTCTAGGATATAACAATCCTATTTGAGTTGTAAACAAATCATGCAGGGCTGTTGACTGTTAACGGTTGACAGTCAGCAGTCAACAATCTTAACGAAGTGTTTACAAATCATTTAGGACTGCTATATATGTCTACTACGTGGTCTTGATTCACCTTATGATGATCATAGAAAAATCTTTTTGTGAGCAAAATGTCTCAGCGTAGTTACGCCATTCTAGGAACTGGTGCATTAGGTGGCTTTTATGGTGCCAAACTGCAAAAAGCTGGTTTAGATATCCACTTTTTGCTGAAGAGTGATTATGAATATGTCAGTAAATCTGGTTTGGTTATTGAGTCAAAAGATGGTGATTTCACCCTGACTCAAGTCAACGCCTACAATGATGTCGAAAAAATGCCACCGTGCGATGTGGTAGTGGTAGCACTAAAGACGACACAAAACCATTTATTGCCGCAGATGTTACCGCCTGTCGTCAGGGATAATGGGGTAGTGTTGGTATTGCAAAATGGATTGGGGGTGGAAGAAGAAGTTACCAAAATAGTTGGTAGAACTAGCATTATTGGTGGGCTGTGTTTTCTCTGTTCCAATAAAGTTGGACCAGGACATATCCGCCACCTCGACTATGGACACATGACTTTAGGGGGATATGCTGTTGACTATGAGCCTACTGGGATTACAGAGAAGATGCGGCAAATTGGCGATGACTTGAAGAGTGCTGGTATTTCAATAGAATTAGCTGAAGACTTATTACTAGGGCGATGGAAAAAATTGGTGTGGAATATTCCCTATAATGGACTTTCTGTCATTCTCAACGCGAGAACAGATGAATTAATGTCCTATGTCCACACCCGCAAATTAGTTGAACAGTTGATGCATGAAGTTGCAGCAGGGGCCAAAAGTTGCGGACGCATCATTCCTGATAGCTTCATTCAAACAATGCTCGATTACACTGTAAAGATGAAGCCTTATCGTACCAGCATGAAAATTGACTACGACGAAAGGCGTCCTTTGGAAGTAGAAGCAATTTTTGGGAACCCATTACGGAAGGCGCAAGCAGCAGGTGTAGATTTACCGCAGATTAGCTGTATATACCAGCAGCTAAAGTTTTTGGATGAGAAAATAAGAGTAGGTTAAAGCAATCCCGCTGACTCATACAGCTGTTTCAGCATTGCTTTAATCTTAGCGCCATACTCCGTATCGGCTGACCAACGGCCTGATAACTGCTCTATTAATGGAGCAACACCGCGTGTAACAAAGCGAAATCGTGGATCAACGACTTCCTGCACTAGAGGTTCTAGACTAGCGTAAGCTTTCAAGTGTTGGATGTGCGCTTGAACCCCAATTCTAGCACTATCAAACGACGCCGTCTCCGAACTACCACCAATAGAGCCTAAGCCGGCAAAGTTGTTTTGCTCCGGATTGATTTCGCCACCAAACCGTAAAAATCCGGTTTCAACACACATTTGACAGAAGGCGATGTCATAGCTTACACCCTCTAAAGAGGCTTCTTCCCGATAGAGTTTCGGCAAGTCGGGAAATTGCTTGAGGGCATTTTCATTATGATTTTTCAAAAATAGCTGCAATTGTACTTCTGAGGTATTGCCAGGTGACATAATCTTGTCCAATTGAGCAGGAGAAATTTGCAAATTGGACCGCAATCGAACAGTTTGATTCTCACTATCCCAAGAGACAGCAACATGAAACTCTCGCAGTTCAATTGCTTTGACATAAACAACGTGACGATAGGTGAGGCGGCGGACATCTGGTGCTTTCGATAAATCAATCTGCAACTGATCGACCAAGTCAATAGGGATATAAGCATTACCATTAACTAGTATCCCTTGTTCTGAGTAATTTTGCCCATTCATGTTGATATTGATCACTGAATAAGCTGCTTGAGAGGGTTTTCCAGAACCAGGGTCAACGACACGACTCCAAGATGTCAGTCCATCGGCGATTCCTAAGGCAAAGTCACGGCGGCGATTCTGCAATAAAGAGCGATCGTCTGGGCTGGTCAGAAAGCCCACTAGTATCAACAAAGAAGGAATTGCCGTTTGGCGACAGAAAGCCAAGCTTCCCAATCCAGAAGCTGTATCTGGTTTAATTCCCCGATTTGGCAACTGGGGTACGTGGCGCAACAGCCCTACCAGAAGGAGTTCAGCCTCAGTCCTGCGGTTATCATTGTGCGCAATATAAAAGACGCTAGCCCCACGGACAGAAGGACTGGTAGCAGCATCAGCATGAATTTCTATGGCTACATCACCGTGACGAGAGCGAGAATTGATCCAGGGGATAATTTGCTTTGTATTTAAATTATCAGGCACTGCCAAAACTTCAAAATTACGTGCCCTCAATTCTGGCACAATTAAATCTCGCAGCAGAATCATTTCCCGCGCTTCGGTTGTACCACCAGCAATTGAGCCTGGATCTATGACTCCTGCCTCTTTGCCTCCATGAGCTGCCGAAATAAAAATACGTCCCATCTTCAGTAGTTCCTTGTATCGTATGTATAGTATTTAAGCCTAAGTGATTGTATACAACAATCTTAATTTCGCAACAAGAATATAATACGATCAAGTGTTAGTTGTTGAAAGCAATGCAAATACCCCGCTTGCATCCAGATACGATCGAAGAAGTTAAACAACGGGCTGATGTTTACGATGTCGTCTCGGAACATGTCGTCTTACGCAAGCGCGGGAAGGACTATGTGGGTTTGTGTCCCTTCCACTCAGAAAAAACTCCTAGTTTCACTGTGAGTCAGACTAAGCAAATGTACTACTGCTTTGGCTGTCAAGCTGCAGGAAATGCCCTGAAGTTTCTGATGGACTTGGAGAAGCGTTCTTTTGCTGAGGTGGTGCTGGATTTAGCACGGCGTTACCAAGTGTCAGTCAAAACCTTAGAACCTGAACAAAGGCAAGAATTGCAGCGTCAGATATCTCTGCGAGAGCAACTTTATGAAGTTCTCGCTTCTGCCGCACAGTTTTATCAACACGCTCTCAAGCATAGCAGAGATCAGGCAATGCTATATCTGCAACAACGCCAATTGAGGGAAGAAACAATTCAGCAGTTCGCGATCGGATATGCTCCTGCAGGCTGGGAAACCCTCTATCGTTATCTGGTGGACGATAAACGCTACCCAGTGCAACTCGTGGAACAAGCAGGATTGATTAAACCACGCAAGGAGGCAGGCGGTTATTATGATGTGTTTCGCGATCGCATCATCATTCCCATCCATGACGTACTGGGTCGAGTTATTGCCTTTGGTGGTAGAACTTTAGGTTCGGAGCAACCGAAGTATTTAAATTCACCAGAAACTGAAGTTTTTATCAAGGGTAAAACTTTATTTGCCCTCGACAAAGCTAAAGCGACAATTTCCCAGCAAGACCAAGCTGTGGTGGTAGAAGGATATTTTGATGCGATCGCCCTCCACGCTGCTGGTATTAGCAACGTTGTCGCCTCCCTTGGTACAGCCCTCAGTATGGAACAAGTCAGACAGGTATTGCGCTACACTGATTCTAAACAGTTAATCCTCAACTTTGACGCTGATGCTGCTGGGACTCTTGCAACAGAAAGGGCGATCGGCGAAATTGCTGACCTAGCATATCAGGGTGAAGTCCAGCTAAAGATTCTCAACTTGCCCGATGGCAAAGACGCTGATGAATACTTGCAAGGACACCAGCCGGAAGACTATCGACAACTATTGGCAAATGCTCCTCTCTGGCTCAATTGGCAGATTCAACAAATCACAAAAAACCGTGACCTCAAACAAGCTACAGATTTTCAGCAAGTCTCTCAGGATACAGTAAAATTACTGAAGAAAATTACTAATATTGATACTCGCGACTATTATATCGATCAATGTGCAGAAATACTTAGTTTTGGGGATAGCAGACTTAAACCCCTACGAGTAGAAAATTTATTAACTCAGATTGCGCCACAAAAGGGGAGTGGAGACAAACTCCGCCCCAGCCGTGGAGTTAAAACACCAAACTCTACTGTACAGACAGGGTTATCGCGCCCCACCACCGAAAGCACTCTTTTAGAAGAGGCAGAGGCTTTATTACTACGGATTTACTTACACTATCCACAACATCGTCAGGCAATAGTTGACGCTTTAGAAGAGCGAGATTTGCAATTTAGCCTTTCTCACCACCGATTTTTGTGGCAACAGATTATAGATGTTCCATCTGAAGAGTCTAACTTGATATCAACCGTACAAGAAACATGCCTAGAGTATCCAGAGGAAATTGGGTTAGTGTCCTATTTATTTCATTTAAATGAGAAGACCCAGAAAGAAATGCTTTCTCATCACGAAAAACTGATTCAAGCAGCGATCGCCTGTATGGAACAAGTCCTGCGTGAAAAGCGGTATCGTCACTTCCGAGAACTGTGGAACAATCCAGAGGTTGAACCAGAGCAACTGGAATCGTATTATAAGGCATTCTATGCCGAAAAAATGCGGCTTCAGGAATTAGACCGCGAGCGGCTATTTTCCATCACCGACTTGTTGGGGGATTAGTACTCACCGCGCCGCATTCATCTAAGTTAACTCATTTTCCTGAAAATTATTCCGAGACTCTTGACGCATTTGTTCAATAACTTCGGGATATTGTTCCAGATCTTCCAATGAATTTAAAGGTGGATAAACTACTCGATCTTTTCTTTCATTTACCTTGTCTACATAAGCATAAAAAGCCTCATCATCATCACGATGAGATAAGACATAAGTTTTTAATTCTTTAGAAGTCATGGTTTTAAAATTAGGTTTTTGATTCATTTTATCCATTCTCCATTAGGTTTAACGATAGTTATCAGCGAATTATACTCTTGATCACCGTTGGTCCGAGTGGATACCGTTGGTCAGTGGATGATTCTAGTGTAACGAAAAACCCTGATACTCCTGCATCATAGAAATCAGCAGGCATAGAAAACTTTTCGATCACCTTACCGTGGGAATTAGCACTTAACTGTCCACAAGGTATTTTGTCACCATCAACAATTGCCCAAAGTCGGTAAACACGTCCTGTTGGTGGAGTTGGGAGATTTTGGATCGCGATCGCTCCTTTTTGTTGCTCAAGATTCAGCACAAAGCTGCCAGAAGCAGTATTTGCTAAATTCAAACCTTGAAGAGAAAACAGGCGTGTATCAGAATGTTGAAGTAGTGTATTAATATCCTGAGCCAGCCTCAGGTCATGTCGCAGTTGGTAGTTCTCTATCCCCAACCACAGAATCAATAGGGCTGCAACACTCCCGATGATTTTGCCCCAAGGGAACTCATACCGTTTTAATACCAAGGTTTGATTGGTTGGGTGGCTTGCAGCGGTGAGAATAGCTTGTTGCAGATGTTGTGGCGGTTCTACTTCGTTAAGACCGTAAAGGACTTGGTCTAATACTTCCTGTAAACGGTCTACCTCAACTGCCAAATCCGGATTTTCCACCAGAAGCTGCTGAAATTCAAGCGCTTCTTCAGGAGCAAGGTTCCCCATGACAAAACCTGCGGCTAACTGTTCTTCTATAGAATGAGGATGTTCTGGTTTAGTCATAGGGTAACTAATCAATAGTATCTTGTAAAATTTGCTTTAGTTTCAATAATCCTTGGCGTGTCCAAGTTTTCACTGTCCCTAAAGGCTTATCTAGTTGTTGCGCAATCTCCGACTGACTGAGTCCTTTGTCATAAGCCATCTCTATTACCTGACGTTGCTGTTGAGGAAGTTGCGCTAAAGCATTGCGAACGCGCAAGGAACGTTCTGTCAAGGAAGCCTGCTCAAAAGGAGTTGGACTGGATGATTCTGCAGTGAATGTTTGGCAAAAACGTTGCAGTAAGTCTAAATTTCTACTGCGAGTGCGAAGTTTGTCGATCGCCCGTGAGCGAGTCATAGTGATTAAGTATGGCAAAAAAGCGCCAGAGTTGAGCTTGACATTTGCATTTCGCCATAAACCCAGAAAAATTTCCTGGGTTAGGTCTTCTGCTTCTTGAGGATTTTGCAAAACTTTCAATGCAATTCCATAAACAACACCACCGTAACGATTATAAAGAATACTTAATGCCTCAGGTTGTTTAGACTTAAGTGCATGCAGTAACTCTGTATCTGTCAAGGGTAATGGTTCAGGCGATCGATTATCGGCAGAACTAGACTCCATGCTGGCACGCGAGTATACCTGGGTTAATAGTAGCTTTGACAATTTTAACCCTCGTTTTACAACATTTGTGACACAAATAAAATTGCTTCTATTTCTAAGACGATTGGCAGAGCAGATTGGATTTATGCCAATACAGTTGCGAGTCAGCAACCATACCGATACGTTGTGATTTAATGCTCAGCCAAAATCTATCTCCCAATCTTCAATTAGCAAGTTATGAACGCGCTTAAATTCTCTGGTGTTATGGGTAATGAGGGTTAAGTTATTTTTCAGTGCGATCGCGGCAATTTGTAAATCATAAGCTCCGATTGGAGTGCCTAATGCTTCTAGCTGAGATCGAATCATTCCAAATATCATTGCTGCTGTATCGTCAAAGGGTAGTGATATAAATTGAGCTAAAAACTCTTGCTGTAAGGTAAGATTACGTTCTGGATTTGCGCTTTTCATTGCGCCATAAAATAGTTCAGCTTTGACGATAGAGCAAACAGTAATATCTCTAGTGACAGTCGATTCTAGTTTGTGCTTTAACGTGGAATTTTTACCACGCATATAGACAATGCAAGTGTTAGTATCTAGCAGGAATTTCATGGAATCGCTTCACGTTCTTGTTGTTGTCCTTGGGGATGGCGAAAGAATGTTTCATCTTGGATACATCCATAGAATTGTGTCAGAGGATATTCTGGGGTTTCGGTTGGGGTTTCTGGTTTTAGGGACTCGATCAGGGTTGTTAGCAATTCCCAGCCAAGGCTCATGTCTAATTCTTCGGTAAGTTCAGCTAAGCGGGATTGACGGAAGAATTCTGAGAGTTTAGTGGTTTGCTGCGGATGCGTGTTGTTATTGTGTGTAATCAGGCTTTGAGCAAGGAGTTGGATAATATACAGTTTATCGTTGGGGGAAAGGTGAAGGAGTTCTTGTTCGAGTTCTGGGATAGCCATGATGAGGTTTAAGTAGAGCATAAATTTATTCTACGTGTACTTCTTTAATTTTCACAATAAAAAGCTGTAAATCCAAAATCAGAGTTGGTTCGTCTTTAGAAATAGATGCGAGTAGTTGATTTCAACTGCACAATACAAAACAGCCTTTTTCCGTTAAATACCAACTAGAATCTGCGAGTTGGGTAAGTCTTTCTTACCTGCTTGGAGAATTTCTGTGGCAGTCAATCCGAAGAAATATTTATGAGAGTAGCATTTCGGAAATACCATCGACTAATTGCCATTACAGTTTGTCTACCTCTGATTGTCACCGCAGTCACTGGAATTGCTATGACGGTTGCAGACGAGTGGTTCCATCAGAACGAGTTAACTGGATTCCTCCTCAAGGTTCATACCTTCCAAATCTTTCAACTATCGGCAATTTTACCTGTATTTAATGGGTTGGGGTTGATTGGCTTAATCTTGACAGGACTAAGTATGACAGGTTTATTTTCACAACGACATAAGCCTAGACAAAGAGGTGAACTCCCATGAAATATATTTCCTATTTCCTCATAGCAATTGGCAGTGCATTGCTTGTTGTTTTGTTGTCATTGTCATCTTGCAGTCCCAATCATCAATCTGCAACGCCGACAAACCAGCAAACTGAGCAATCAAAGGTCAGTGTCCAAAATTCCAATCATACGGTCAAAATCCTTAACTTTAAATACATGCCAGAAACCCTAAAAATAGGGAGTGGTGAAACCGTGCAATTTGTCAACCAAGATGAGGAACCACACACGGTGACTGCTAAAGATGGTGCGTTTGATTCAAAAGCACTTGATACACAACAAACTTGGACACACACGTTCAATCAGGCTGGAACTTTTCCTTATTTGTGTTCCATTCATCCTTACATGAAAGGAACGATTACTGTCACTCCTAAAAGGAACGAAAAATGAAACGCAGAAAGTTTATTGAACATGTTGGCTGGACTGGTCTTGGTATTTTGTGGGTTGTGGGTGAGAATGGCGTACTTACGTCATGTAAAGTTGGTAATTCCTCCGGGCAAAAACTGTCGAATTCTGCAACCTTATCTTTCGTCCAAATTAGCGACACACATTTAGGCTTCAATAAGCCAGCGAACACACATGTCGCAGAATCACTCACCAAAGCTATCAATACGATCAATTCATTACCCACACCGCCAGCATTTGTTGTGCATACAGGGGATATCACCCACCTTTCTAAACCTGCGGAGTTTGACCAAGCTAAACAAATTCTTTCTCAATTGAAAGTACCACTATTTACTCTACCAGGTGAACACGACACAATTGGCGATAGAGGGAAGGCTTACTCTGAAGCATTTAGCCAAAAGGACAAAAAGGAAGGTTTGCAGGTATGGGATCATTCGGGTGTTCATTTTATATCACTGACGAATGTGCTAGAATTCGGCGACACGGGGAAAGGCAAGCTGGGTCAAGCTCAACTAGATCTACTTTCCAAAGACTTGGCGACGCAAAAACAGGACACACCTTTGGTTGTCTTTAGTCATATTCCTTTATATGACCTTTATCCGCAGTGGGGTTGGGCAACTGCCGACTCGGCAAGTTTACTCTCGTTGCTGTCGCGATTTTCTTCTGTGACTGTTCTCAATGGTCATATTCATCAAATCATTCAACATACGGAAGGAAACATCCGTTTCTCTACGGCTGCATCCCTATCTTATCCGTTACCTTCCCCAGGAAAAGGTGAGAAACCAGCTCCAGTTAAGCTGCCGGAAAATGATTTACTAGCTGTGTTGGGTTTCCGTAGTGTTGAATTGGTTCCTGGAAATGATGTCAAAATTGATCAGCACTCCTTAGCTTAGCGTAATATCATGTTCGGATGAACACTTAGGCTACGTTCGTAGTTGTGCTTTAGCGAAGACAGCGCAACTACAAACGAATTATTTGAGTTGTGCTTGTAGGGCTGAAATAGCCCTATATATTAATTAAAATTAAGTTTGAGATATATTAAAACGTAATATGGAATCTAAATTCAACTTTTTGCAGCACTGGTATCCTCTCTCACCTATCGAAGATCTTGACCCAAAGCAACCAACCGCTGTAACGCTTTTGGGACTCCGCTTAGTGATTTGGAAGCCAAGGTCATCTGAGACTTACCGGGTATTTTTAGATCAATGTCCCCACCGCCTTGCTCCCTTAAGTGAAGGGCGTGTTGATGAAAAGACAGGCAATTTGATGTGTAGCTATCATGGCTGGCAGTTTGATTCTCAGGGAATCTGTACGCACATTCCCCAAGCAGAGAATCCACAAATGCTTACCAAGAATCAACAAAATCTGTGTGCAGTGACACTCCCTTGTCGCCAGGAAAATAATTTACTTTGGGTTTGGCCCGATGCGAAGTCAGCAGAACAGGCTGCTACTACACTGTTACCTGTGTCGCCTAAAGTAGATGCAGGCACGGATTTTGTTTGGTCTTCTTATGTCCGCGACTTAGAATATGATTGGCAAACCCTTGTGGAAAATTTGGTTGATCCTAGTCATGTTCCCTTTGCCCATCATGGGTTGCAGGGTAATCGAGAACAAGCAAGACCCATCCCGATAAAAATTGGGCAGTCAACACCAAATTTGATTGAAGCGACTACTGAAGGTAACTTCAGAACGACAATCACTTTTAAACCACCTTGTTACTTGGAATATGCGATCAGTTTTGGCAACGAGGGAAAGCAGATGGGACTTGTTACTTACTGTATTCCAGTGTCTCCAGGGAAATCAAGGATTGTAGCTCAGTTTCCCCGTAACTTTGCTAAAACCCTCCATCGTTTTACACCCCGTTGGTGGGTACACGTCAAAACCCGTAATCAGGTTCTTGATGGAGATATGATTCTTCTACATCAGCAAGAGCATTTTCTTCAACAGAGAAAACCCGCCGAAAGCTGGAAAACTGCCTACAAGTTACCTACAAGCGCAGACCGTTTCGTGATTGAGTTTCGGAATTGGTTTGATCAGTATTGTCACGGTGAAATCCCGTGGAGCGAAGTGGGAATCAGTGTTGCAGAAAATGCAAAAATTAATGATAACCGTGAGGAACTGCTAGATCACTACAGACAACATACTCAACATTGCAGTAGCTGTCGAGGTATGCTTAAGGCTGTGCAGCGCTTACAATGGATACTTTTGGGGTACTTTACTATTAGTGTTTCAGTCGTTGCTGTCCTTCCGGATGCACTGCGAGTCAGGTTTGGTTTACCGCTGATTGTTGTGGCACTATTAGGTCTTGGCGCTTACACTTGGCTCAAATTCTGGCTTAGTCCTCAATTTTACTTTGTGGACTATGTGCATGCTGAAAGAGGATAGGGGTTAGCTTTAGCTTTCCTTGTGTTAACCATCGGGTGAGTGGTAACACGGGTGACTGCGTTTAGCCTGAAACCCATCGCCTACCGAGAAGAATATTTCTTTTTAATCTGTTGCACCTGCTGCTGAAACTCAGCGCCTTTTTCAGGATTGACCATTGCTACAAAGTTGGCGAAGCCACTTACCGCTGCGATGACGTCGGGAGAATTTCCCCAGGATTTACCTTGTGGACCGTCTTTCTCAATCTGATATAAGGTAGCGCGGAATTGCTTCAAAGTCTTTTTAGAAACGTTGGGTTTATCGTTAACGACAACTCCTGTAACTTCTTGCTGGCGAGATTTACGCAGAATTCTGGTTTTCTCTTCGTTGATTGTAAAACCTTCGTGAGTCACGATAGAGTCTGTGCGTTTGAGAATATTGCAGATATGGCGCAGGCTATCTCCAGAACCGGAAAAGGTGAGGTCGTCGGCGTAGCGTGTATAGGTAAAACCCAAGTTTTCCGCCATTGCTGTTAAACGTCGGTCTAAGCGCCGACAAAGGAGGTTAGTGATTGCTGGGCTTGCTGGGGAACCTTGGGGAAGGTGTCTTTCATCTAGCGCTACATAATAAGTCTTGCCATCTAGTTCTAGTTCTTCAACTTCAGCCGCTGTACATAGCAAGCCGAATATGGTTGTTGCAGCTTCGGAATAACCGAAAGACATGAATAGCCCTTTGACACGCTTGTAAGAAATCGAGGGAAAAAAGTCCTTGAGGTCGAAGTTGATAATGACCTCAGCACCAACATGTGGGGTGGCGTTGGTGACAATAGAGCGATCGCGCCGAAAACCGTGTGCAGCGTCGTGAACTTCTAGCTTTTGCAAGATATTCTCTAAAATCCAGTGCTGCGCTTGCTTTAAACTAGGCATAGGCGCTGATATTGTCCGTTCTCCCCCAGTTTTTTTGGGCATTTTGAAGCGGATGTAGTGGGAGACGGTGGAAATTTTGCGGTCAAAGGCTAAGAACCTTAGTTTCCCTACACTCATTCCCATTGCATCTGCAATTTGTTCGGGGGTGTTGCATGACAGCAACCCGTAGCTTTGCAATCTTTCCTGATTACCTTGGATGTTATTTAACCCAGCAGATACACCCTCACCAAGATAGATAATTTTTTGCTGCTTTTTCTGGTTCCAAGCTTCAGCACGTTCTCGCCGTTCCTTTTCCCGCCGTTCTTTAGTTTCCTGACGCTTACGCCGTGACTCTTCTAGGCGTTGCTTCAGTGCTTGCTTGCGCAATTCCTTTTCGTTGCGTAGAAGACTGCTTTCACGCCGCAGTTGTTCAATTTCCCGCCGAATTTCTCCCACTCGACGTATTTCATCTGCTGGATCTTCGGGAATTTCGCCTTGTGCAGACCAAAAACCGTAACGAATCATTTCTTCGAGGATAAATTCCTCTTTACCCTTTTGGCGGATGAGATCGTATAGTTCTTGGCGAGTACGAGGGTTCATGGGAATGGGGTGTGGGGTGAGGGGAAAAAATCACGTGCTTTCGTTGGCTTTCCCTTCGTAAATCCCTTGGGACTGAACGGCTCAACTCAAGCGGTACCACCCTGGGGTCCCTCTTTAACTTCATGGAAGTCAAACAGTAAAAGGGACCCCAGGGTGAAGTACCGCACAGTCAAGAGACGGTCAGTGATGCGTGGGTAGGCTAAACACAAGGACGGCGATCGCACCGCCCGGATTGCAAGGAGTGTATACCACGACAAGCACGTGATTTATTGACACTGACGAACGTATTGCATTCGCAGTGCTAGAATATGCTCGCAAGGACCTTTGTACAGCTTATTTTGCTGATGCCAATTGCAAGTACATTCTGCGTCGATTATACGCTCGTCTGTGTCGATCGTCAAACATGGATTATAAGTTTTTTCCTTGTCTTGAATATTACCTTGCAAAATTAAGGCTTGATCGCTGTCATTCACCGCTGTCACCTGTGCCGCATTCTGACTCAAAAACCTTGTTGCACTTTCTTCTCGTTCATTAGCAAAGCGCAATCTCTCCATTGGTAACGGTTCGCGGCTGAGTTCTCGCACGCGATAGACTTGTTTATTTAAGTCGTAAATCACACGACCTACTTGTGTATAAGCACTTAAAGTGCCAAGAACTGCTGTCCGACTTAAATTTAGCCTTTGTACAAGGCTTTCAGAGGTTTCTACCCAATTCTCCCGTAGTGCATCAAAAATGATTTTCTGTGTCCATTCGTCAACATCGGCACGGGGTGCCATTAAGTCAAAGTTACCAGCTTGCGCCCAATCATTGGCTGTCCATCCTGATAAGCCGAGGGTGAAGGACATATCGCCTAAGTCAGCAACATAGAATGAAGGCATACCGGTTCCTAACAGGTGAACGGTAAATTTTTTGGCAATAGGGATGAGGCGTTCGAGGATGTGGAGGCGACGACGTCCCCAAACACGAATGGTTTGTGGTTCATTTCCCAAGTAGGGCGATCGCCCACAAACGACCTGTTTCTCCCATGGTTCAAAAACTACCCGCACAGGTTCACCCGGTTGCAAATGATACCGCATACTGCGCGGTCCCTTGGTTTCCTGATGGCGACGCAAGACAAAACAAATATTGTGGATGTCCATCGGGTGCAACTCAAACTGCGTTGCTGGTAAAGACATCGCCGAACTCACTTGCAAAAAGCCCCTAACCCAGCTTTCTGGTAAATCGATTTTGACTTCTTTGTAAGCTGCTTCGTTGGTCGTTTGGACTTCAAACCCGGAAGGATCAACTTGTAAGTGAGTACTCTTGTAACTACGAATTTTCTGAAACTCATCGTAAAGTGCTGCTGAGTAATCTACATTTGTCGTCCCGCAAGCAAATTCATTGATATTTTTAAAAACTTCGTAGCTAGCACTCAGCCTTCCATAACTTGATTCGTCCACACTAAAGCATTCAAAAAATACTTCATCGGGGTGAACGGTAATTACTGGGTCAAGCACAAACCAAGCATCACTATCTTTTTGATAAAGGTAATCAAAATAACGACGTTTTGCTTGATTGTAAGGATGCCAGCGATCGCTACTCTGTTTGTTTAACTCAGTTAATTCTGCTTGCAGTCCCTTAATTTTACTTGCGGCATCTTGTCGTAAAGCTGCAACTAGTTCCCAGTCGATATCATCTTGTTGATTACGCCATTCTTTATAAGCAGTTTTGTCTTTTGGTTTAAACCGCATATCGGAAATAACGACATCGTGTAAAGCACTGATAGCTTCACGAAAGGCAACATTTTGCCGTAGTTCTCCGATGAAGTAAGTCGGCGGACGCTTGGTGTCTGGGGAGAAGGACATTTGAGTACTTCCGCCGTGTTCTAAAACTTCTGTACTTCCTTTGTAGGTGTAGTTAAATTCCATATAATATCCTAAATTCTAACTTGAGAAACAGTTTTTATCTTGATTGGCAATGATAAATGAGGATAGTTTTTATGAATTTTTAACATGATTTCTATTGCTGCTGCTTTATCTCTAATCGCCATTGTTACCGACTGCCGAGTCATAATTTCTGCCACAATCTTTGCCGATTCCTCATTTTTTTCTGCCTCATTATTTAGAAAAGCAAAAATTTTCTGTTTGGCAACACGACTGCGATTGACGCTCGATAGTACAGTGATAAAGTATGGCATTAATTCGCCTAATCGTTGAGGTTGATCTACAGCATAGCTTTCTAGATACTTAGTTGTAAATAGTTGCATATCTGCTGATGGATGTTCACTAAATTTTAGCAGATATTCTTGACCATCCACTGCTTGAAAATTGCGAGTTAATAAGTCACGTCCTAGTCTTCTGGCATCTTCACGGACACTGTCACAGATACTAACCAAAACTTTGGGTGTGAATTCCTCCGCACCAAACTCTGTGGTAAATATTTTTAAGGCAAATTCACGTGAATCTTCCCATTTTGCTTCTAGCATTCGCACTGCTGCTAACATTTCTTGTGCATTTGTATGTAGACGGTCTAAGATTTGTAAAAACATCTGCTGCGCAGCTTCCCGGACTGATAAAATTTCATGGTTGGCAAGTTGAACGATTTCGCCAGTGGTTAATTCCCCAACCCAGCTTGGGCAATTTGCACCTAGCACCAAACCACCTAGTTCTTGTAAGGTTGAAGATTTTGCTTGGAGGAGTTTGAAGGCTGTTTCTTTAGGGATACTTGACATCCATCCCGGTAATTCCCGCAGCAGACGTACTAAGAAGTTATGAACGCCTTCATGTTTTTCGGGAGTGAGGAGGACTTCAATAAAATCACATGCGAGGGCGATCGCGAAAGCAGGATAAGCTGTTCCTAAACGCTGGATAATAGGTTTGATCGCATTGCGAATGTCTTCTTGAGGATTCACACCCATCGCTATGATCAAAATCCTTTCCTCACCAATCAGTTTCTCATCAGGGAACTTTCCAAACAGTCTGATACCGATAACTCGTAATCTTTCGTAAGGTGATGCAAGCAGCGATTCAATAATTCGAGGTGGCAAGTTTTCGGTAGGAGTTTCGTGGTTTAGTAGGATAAGAGCACCTATTTCTTGAATTTCTAGCAGTGGGTGAGCTAAAAGGTCATTAATTATGCCTATATTGATTGTACGCAACTGGGTTGGAAAGCATGACAGTAGGATTTCGCCAATTTCTCTTGCTAACTCCCCAAGTTCAAACGTTAACAATTCGGCAATGATGCGCCCAATCAGTACTTTAGCGGTGCGATCGCTTAAAGTCGATCCTCCCAGTAATCTCCGCGCAAAAGCGCGAGTCTCACTTTGTTGACTGATAACTAAAGCAGCGATGAAGTTGCTGTCTTCTAGGAAATATTCACGTTGTGCATCAATCCACTGGTAAGCTTGGGTACGAGCAGGTTGAAACTGGCAATTGGCTAGGGCAAGAATTAATTCAATGTTTGGTTGAGCGTGGTTATACTGATCAAGTGCCAGTTCAAAGCCAAATTGTGCCGTAACTTCGTAAGGTTGGGTAACAAGTTTGATAATTGTATTGATATCAAGGGAAGCACAGAAGGGGTGACACACTCTCAAAACTTTGACGGCAAAATGATGCACCGGATGACAGCGACTTTGAGAAAGTAACTTTAGTAATGCTTCTGGATTTTGCTCCCAAAGTTGTGGAAAAGCCTCCTCTCGTACTGGAGGTTCAGCATCACCAGGTTTATATCCTTCTCGACACCGCCAAGCTATAGAATTAAGCTTTAACTCATATCGGGGACTATTTTCGTAGAGGATATGATTCAAGGTTAAACACCTCGCGAATGCATCCCAGTTCTTCCTCAATTCAATGCGAGTCCAGTTAGAAGAGTTCCAGCGAGATAGAATCGACTCCCTCACTGGTTCAGCATCTGCATCAGAATACTGAAGGAGAATAGCAACAGCCATTTTTACATAGTCAGATCCCTCTTCACCTAATTGTTTGAGGGTGCGCCACACGCGCCGTAACAAGTATTCACGAGTATTGCTGCTATAAGCAATTCTTGATTGTGGGTGCTTGAGTTCTGCTTCAATCTGATTTTGAATAACTTCGTAGCTTTGTGTTACATAATTGTAGCCATAAACTTTGCGGAGATAGTCGTTGCTTGGCAATCTTACATAAGAACTCCTACTGGTAAACCCCGCACTCTCTTTCTCCAATCGGTAAGCAAGGATACTAAATACTTCCGGATCGTGACGGTACTCAGCCATTTTGAAGATATGGCGCAGTCGCTGAAAGTAGTTTGGTTGAAAGGGCGCGTTAGATAAAATTTTCAGCAGTGCTGGGCGAACGTACTGGTTATCGATTTGATAAATTGTATTAAGAACTGTAAAGTACTTGTAGTCACCGCGTTCTAAATAATTTTGTAAAGCTGTGGCGAAGGCTGCTTGTGTCCCATTTCGTGCTAGAAAACGTAATTCTGGGGGCAAAAATTCAATCATTTCCATCTGCAAGCTTGCTTTAGCATCTGCATCTGAGAGTTTCAGCAGTGCTTCAAAAGCGATGCGGCTGACAAAATCTGGACTGTCAGTATTTTGATAGAGACGGATGAGAGTAGGAATAGCTCCTTTACCTCCACACCAACCCAAAGCCCAGGCAATACAATAATCTCTCAGGGGTTCGCCTGTGCCAATCAGGTTAATGAGTCGTGGTGTGGCTTCGCTAATTTTTAGTTCTCCAGCACGCCAAATTGCCCTTTCCAGCTTCCATTTGCTGGGTTTGTTGTTGACAAGGCGGTCAAGGACTGCTTGTTCCCTCGTCTTATGAGTGGGAACTGGTTGAATCGGTGGCGTCGAGCTACTTTCTGCTATGGTGACATCACGATATCCCTTTTTCGTCTTTTCATTGACAAGCTTGTTGAAGACTTGTTGCGCTTCCACTAAGGTTACAGCCTGGGTTGTTTTCGTGCCTTCTTTTAAGTTAGTGCCAGACCGTCCGTAACGAAAATTAACGAGATAAAGCCCTTCATCAATCTGGCATAGATCGACTTCGTAGACTTTGTCGGACGTTCCTTCTTGATAGTGCAGGGTTGTGCGTTTGATGAGCTTCATGGCACTTTTTTTACCAGCAAACTGCTTTTGATGAGTTTCTATTGTCGCTTGCTTTGATCGAAGTCGCCAGATGTGACTGGTTTAAACTAGTGAGGGAGTTTTGAGCTTAGCTGATTCGGTCACATAGGCGATCGCCGCATCTATTTCTAATACCAGCGCTTTAGCATCACTGTCCTGGTTACCCTCTCCTTTGTCCCCTTGGACGGGTTGTGATTGATGCGTGATACGATGGATGGTGTACATGGGTGAGTAAAATTGAGAAAATTAATCGTACTTTCAGATAGCTGCATGAATTTAAATTTAATACGTCCATTGGCATTTATTGATTTAGAGACCACAGGAATAGATGTAGTCAATGACCGAATTGTTCAAATCGCAGTCTTAAAAGTACTTCCAGATGGTAAAGAAATGCCAACAGGAAGGAAAGTTAATCCTACTATTCCTATTCCTCTTGAAGTATCTAAGATACATGGTATTTATGACGAAGATGTAAAAGATGAACCAACTTTTGCTCAAATAGCTCAAAATTTAGCTGCTTTTATTGATGATAGTGACTTTGCTGGATACAACTCTAATCGATTTGATATTCCTCTACTTCTATCAGAATTTTCGCGTGCAGGCGTAGATTTTCAATTAGAAGGCAGAAACTTTATAGATGTACAAACTATTTTCCATAAAATGGAACCTCGGAATTTACAGGCTGCTTATAAGTTCTACTGCGGTAAAAACTTAGTTGGTGCTCATGATGCAGTCAATGACACTCGTGCTACCTATGAAGTTTTTAAAGCTCAACTTCAACGTTATGAAAATGTAGCATATGAAGATAAGGATGGAAGCATATCGTACCCAATAAAAAATCATCTAGAAACTTTAGCTAACTTCACACCATTTAACTTACTTGACCCTACTTTTAAGGTAGTTTATGACGAACAAGGTATAGAAAAATTTAACTTTGGTAAGCATAAAGGTAAGACATTAATCGAAGTTTTTCAGTCAGAGCCAAGTTATTATCATTGGATGATGAATAAGAATTTTTCTGTTTTTACTAAAAAAGCGATCGCAAGAGTTTGGGAATCACTGAACAAAGATATTAAGTAAAGCAGCATCTTTAGAATTAAAGCTTACTCCACTAAGAAGTTATGGCAGAACTATCACAAAACTTAGAACTCTTTGCGACAATTTTCCAGTAATTTGGACATGGTTACCAGATAAAAGCAAACTCCATGTACTTATAACCGTGTAACTATGATTACTCAACATGATGACTTAACACTTGCTAAAGATAACCTGCTTCGACAAATCGAGGTTAAAAACCGCCAGCTAAAAATTGCCCAAGAATCTAGTATGTTCTACGTAGTTGAAACATTACGCATCCAATTATCACATTTAGAGAGTCAATTCTCAGAATTGCAAGACCCTCAATTTGAAGCATTGATGAGTTTGCTAGACGATTGAAACTTTAAAAATCAACCATAGACCGATAAATCCTATCCTTCGTAAGAGCGGAAAGGATAGGATTTATTTCTTGGTGTTCCCTTAGGGTTGGCGTTCGAGAAGCATATCGAAGGCAAGGGGCTTGGTAATTTTATTTCAGAAGAAAGAAACTAGAAACCCCATTATCCATCTCCCTGAAAACAGCCTTAGAGCAATTCCTTAATCTCTGATAGTGTATGAACTCGTCTTACAAAGATTAATTTTACTTCTTGTTAAACTGGTATCATCATCAAACTTAACTTTCACATCAAAATAACATACATTATTAGGATAACCACTAAACCTGATCGTGGTATATTGACCCTTGTATAAAACAGACCTACCTAAAACATCTTCTTCCCAATCGTCTTTATAAACAGGGGAAATAAATACGCTTACAATATCGTAACTGGTCTTATTAATAAGCGTAAAATCACGCCGATCTCCTTGCAAATTTTGAGCCGTTAATACAGATATCGACCGAGGAAAATTTGTGTGTACGATATCGTAACTGGTTTTATTAATAAGTCTAAAATCGTGCTGATATGCTTGGGCATTTTGGTCTGTTAATGCAACTATGGACAAATGAAGGGCTGCATATACCATAAACCGCACTGGTTTTTCCAAAAGGTGTGTGGGCATGACTATTCTTCTTTATTAAGATATAGTTTGAGGTCGATACTGACTACTACAAAAGGGGTTGTTGAGATTTCGGAATTCTTTCACCAGTCGTACCTCATTCCCAGAGATTTAAGTACTTTCTCAATGCACGCAGCCTGTACCGCGTGAATATCACCTAAGATAACGTAGATTTTTCCTGTGCAGCGCATAGCCGTTCTGCCGCTACCTTGAGTAAGTCGCAGACTTCTTCATCTTTGGTTTGTGGAAAGTTTTTATACCATAGACCAACACTGTAAAAAGGGCTTGGTGTCTTAGCACAGATAATTTCGTCTACCTCAGCTTCAAATTCCTGGCGAGTTTGAGGTGCAGAAACTGGTACAGCAACAATAACTTTAGCAGGTTGGTGTTTCTGGACTGAAAGTATTGCAGCCCGCATAGTTGCGCCTGTCGCCAAACCGTCATCTACCAAGATCACGGTGCGTCCATTTAACACTGGTAATGGGCGACTATCGCGATAAAGGTGTTCTCGTCGTTCTAACTCCTGTTTTTCTTTTGCCGTCACTTGGCTAATAGCTTCCTCTGATAAACCGTAGTCTCGCAGAATTTCCTGATTTAAGACTTGTGTGCCATCACAAGCGATCGCTCCCATTGCCAATTCTTTATGACCTGGCACACCCAACTTGCGTACCACAAGGACATCTAAAGGAGCATTGAGCGCTTGAGCAACTTCAAAGGCGACGGGTACACCGCCCCGTGGCAGCGCTAACACCAGCACATCTGGATGATTAGCATAAGCTGCTAATTCCTTAGCTAAAACTTGACCTGCTGCCGTTCGGTCTTTGAATAGCATGGCGTTACATGTCGTGGGATGTGGGAGAAGCTCAAACACTTTTTGAACGCTACAATGTTTCCACTATAATCTATCAACTTTCAACCTCTAAAAATCTCTGCCTACAGTCAGAAATGATTCTAAAAAACTATTTTAAAAGTATTAAATTTGAAGGTAATTGAGAACCAGCGATCAGGAATCAGGAAGATGTTTTTTTACTTAGCAACTTCGTCTATGCCCTAGCTGAAAGCTGCCCTTTCAAATAAGCAAATACAGACTTATCACCTATATCCGCAGGGATTTCTTGCACGGTTTTACGTAGGGCAAATACCACAAACAGAACTGCCCAAAGTCCTAGTAAAACCCGTTCCCACTCAGTTGGTAACACACCTACCAAATGCCCTAACAACAGTGACGGTACTATTGGTGTCAACAGCTTAGTTTCAAACCGATTAAAACAAAATGCTTCTTTGAAATAAATTCCTGTTAACGCAACAAAGGTAAAACCCACTCCCAACAGAGTCACGGGTTGAGTATAAACGGTAGCAGCTAAAGGTTCACTGTTCAAGAGTGCGAGTACAAATGCGGCTAGGCTGCCGATCGCCCAAAAAACTTGTAAAAGTCGGTGCAGTGGTGCCATATAGATGTGAATGGTAAGTAAACTGACACCAAGAGCGAGACTAAAACAAGCATATAGAGGCGTTAGTGATTTGACAACAGTGAGGTCATTGTTCAGCAAAACCAGCGCACTACCAACGGCAAAGCTGAGTGCAGCTACCATTAACCCAGTGCGATAGATAATCACACCAGTGCGATCGCTCTGATTTATTGTAAATTCGCCAAACTGACCTTGATAAGTTGCGGGTTGAGATTGTTGTAGCTGAGTCATGGTTTCTTAGATGGATTGCTTATAAATCTTGACTTTTGATGTTTTATATTTTATTATATAGGATTTCTATTTTGTTTTTGAAACACACGTAGGTAAGGCTAAAGCCCAATATATCTCTCTACTCCTACAATAATACCACCAAGGGGTTACCTATGTTGACCTAAATTTGGAAAAGCTAGTTTTCTGATTTTTAGTTTTCGCACCTGTTACCCGAAACCTGCAACTCCAAACCCTACAGCCGGTAGCTTCATATTTTCCTAGTGCCATTCCCTTAAAGCTGGTAAACTCAATACAAATTACTGTTACCCTCATGACTGGAGAGCAAAATCTTGGGAATAGAACTACGCAGTTTCGTATTTCTCGACAGCCTACAACCTCAACATGCAGCATATATGGGAACAGTAGCCCAAGGTTTCTTGCCATTACCAGGAGATACATCGTTGTGGATTGAAATCTCTCCTGGGATCGAAATTAATCGGATTACGGATGTAGCGCTCAAAGCTGCCTCCGTCCGTCCGGGAGTACAGGTCGTAGAGCGACTGTACGGTCTATTGGAAGTTCATTCTAACTCCCAAGGTGAAACGCGATCTGCTGGTCAAGCCATTTTGGCGGCACTAGGAGTCGGAAAAGATCAAGGTCTCAAACCGCGTGTCGTTTCTAGCCAGATTATACGCAACATTGATGCTTACCAAACACAACTAATCAATCGCACGCGAAGGGGACAGCTCCTACTAGCAGGGCAAACGCTGTATGTATTAGAAGTTGAGCCTGCTGCTTATGCCGCACTGGCTGCGAATGAAGCGGAGAAAGCGGCGGCGATTAACATCCTTGAGGTTCAAGCTGTCGGTAGCTTTGGACGGCTTTATTTAGGTGGACAAGAACAGAATATTCTTGCAGGTGCGGCGGGAGCATTAACGGCGATAGAAAATGTAGCTGGTCGGGTAAATCCCCAGAGTGGGCGTCAGGAGTAGAGGAGAGAGATGGCAAATCGAGAGCATCTGGCTTTACTGAAAGCAGGCAAAGTTACATGGATTGAGTGGAGAAATAAGAATCCCCAGATTGAACCAGACCTCAGGGATGCGAACCTGCAAGGAGTAAACTTGAACGGGGTTGATCTAAGTCATGCTTTACTTGTACAAGCAAACCTCAGCGGTGTTGACCTCAGTGGTGCTAACCTCAAGGAAGCTGTCCTCTTTAAAGCAAATCTGAGCGGGGCTAACTTTAGTGTTGCTAACCTGAGTGGTGCTACACTTACACAGGCAAATCTGAGTTATGCCAATTTGATTGGTTCTAACTTAAGTGAGGCAAATCTCAAAGGTGCTGCGATCGCTAATGCTAATCTGATTGGGGCTGACTTGAGAGGCGCTCACTTGAGAGATGCCGATTTGGGTGGAGCAAAACTTTACCGATGTAACCTCTGTTTTGCAAACTTGATCGAAGCTAACTTGATTGTATCTGACCTCAGTCAGGCGAACCTCTATGAGGCAGAATTGATGGGCGCTTACCTTTACAAAACTGACCTATATAAAGCTAATTTGACCAAGGCTCACCTTAATGGTGCATACTTGATGCGGGCTAATCTAAGTGAGGCTAATCTCAGAGATGCTAACTTGAGATGGACTAACCTGAGAGGCGCAAACTTGGCAGGGGCTAACCTCACCGGTGCTAACCTCATCGGCGCTAACCTTACTGAAGTGAATCCTCAAGACCTTCAAGATCAATACAGAAGCAGATAGAATATCTCAAAGCATTGCCTTTAAATCTACCTTCCGCTTGCCATACTTATTTCCCATGATAGAGAAAAAATCTAAGCTGTGATGGCTATGATTTGTCTAACGAGAAGGAAGTTTAAGGAAGCACGTTAATGAATATTATTGCTTGGATAGTTCTAGGTTTAATTGCAGGTGCGATCGCAAAAGCTATTTATCCTGGTCATCAAGGTGGTGGAATTTTGGCAACAATTATTTTAGGCGTAATTGGTGCATTTGTAGGTGGCAGTTTAGGCGTCTTTTTTAGCACGGGTAATTTTGCTCTAGCTGCTCCTGCCCTAAGTATACCAGGAATTGTAGTTGCTGTGTTAGGTGCAATTGTTGCTATTTTCTTATGGAACTTAATGAACCGCAGTAGCGCTATTTAAAAGTCAGAATTCAGGACTCAGGAGTCAGAAGTCAAAACTTATAAGTGTTTGGTATCTGTATCGATAGGGAAAGATGGGTTCTGATTCTTTAATAGTCGGGAGATAACAGTATGTCGTCAATAGCCTGAAGACAGATATCAAAAGAAAGATAAATTCTGACTCCTGACTCCTGGTAAAATGCTTTTGTCTAAAAGCTAAACACAAAGGCTTTTTTACTTCTGACTTCTGTATGGGCGGGGTTGTCTCGCCCATACTTCTGGCTATGGGCGGGGGTCTAACTCAATGGGGATTGTTGATTCTGCTGCTTTCACAACTGTTAATTTTAAGATCATTGATTTTCTACTATTAATCCTTTGCCTATCGGCTGTCTTGTTTTACTGCTATGGAATTTATGCGGCGATCGCCTTTCACCATCATGATCCTGTAGATCCAAATTTCCACCCACCCATGACCATCCTCAAACCAATTTGTGGGTTGGATAACGACGCCTATGAAAACTTGGCTTCCTTTTGCCGACAAGACTACCCAACTTACCAGATGATTTTTGGCGTCCGTGACCCGCAAGACTCTGGGATAGCAGTCGTCAAGCAGATTATCCATGACTTTCCAAAACTAGATATTCAGCTTGTGGTGAGCGATCGCACCATTGGGACAAATTTCAAGGTGAGTAATCTAGAGAATGCTGCAACTGTTGCTAAATATGAAATCTGGCTGATTGCTGATAGTGATATCCGAGTGGGATGTGACTACTTACAACGAGTTGTCCAGCCATTGCATGACAAGAGTGTTGGTGTTGTTACCTGTCTGTATCGTTCCTTAGCACAAGGATGGGTAACAACCTTAGAGGCGATAGGGACTTCTACAGAATTTCATGCAAATGTTTTAGTCAGCAAACAACTTGCTCCAATCAAGTTTGCCTTTGGTTCCACCATTGCGATCCGCAAAGAAGCACTCCAAGCTATCGGCGGATTTAGGGCGATCGCTGATTATCTAGCGGACGATTTCCAACTCGGCTATTTACCAGCTCAAGCAGGCTATAAAGTTGTGCTTTCCGACTATATCGTTGAACACATACTAGCACCTAGCACTGTAGCTCAGGCAATCAAGCATCAAATCCGCTGGGCACGTTGTATCCGCGTTTCTCGTCCTTGGGGTTATCTGGGACTAATTTTTACCTATGGTACTGTTACGAGCTTGCTACTGCTAATTGCAACAAAAGGGTCAATATTAGGCTGGGCTGGGCTAATGATCACTTGGACAACGCGATTAGTCATGGGCTGGGTAGTGGGAGTGAAAATTCTCAACGATCCGGTTGCTAAAAAGTTTCTCTGGCTGATCCCTTTACGCGATTTGCTCAGCTTTGCTATCTGGTGCTATGGCTTCTTTGGCAGCACAATTGAGTGGCGGGGGCGACGACTCAGGTTAACTAAAGAAGGCAAATTGGTGTCAACCTAATAATAGGGGATTGCCCAGCGTGTTGTTGTAATTAGCAGTATAGATGTATATCGCGCCTGTAAGGAATCGAATGTTGTACCTGTACCACTTACCGAAAATTCGCCCCTGCACCAACAACTTTATCCATACCGGGAAATGCCCTCTAAACCTATCAACGTACCAATTTGGAAAACCAAGATTCTGTTATACTGTAATCCTACGTAAAATTGAAGGAAGGGATGCCAATGACATCTCTATTACAGCGACTAAGTGCAGAACGAAATCGCAGATTTGTAGGACGTGGGCGGGAAGTGGAGCTATTCCGCCATGCGATCGCATCCACAGAATTACCTTTTCACATTTTACACGTCTTTGGCCCAGGCGGTGTGGGCAAAACAACCCTCATACAGCAGTTTTTGCGGTTTTGTGAGCAGTCAAAAATATCAACGATCTACGTAGAAGGACGTAATATAGAAGCTGCGCCAGAATCTTTTGTGAGCAAATTGCGTTTATTGATGGGATTGAAGGAATCAGATTCTCCTTTGCATCTGCTAGCCCAAAGACAAGAACGTCATGTCATTTTTATTGATACCTATGAAGCTATTACCCAGCTAGATGAATGGTTGCGGGAAGTATTCTTACCCCATTTGTCTGTTAACACCTTAATTGTGATTGCCGGACGTAATCCCCCCTCATCTCCTTGGTGTAGCGATCCCGGTTGGCAAGCTGTGATGCACACCTTGCCCCTACGCAACCTGACCCCAGAAGAAAGTCAAACTTATCTCACCATACGAGATATTCCCAGCACACAGCACCAGGCGATTCTAGAATTTACCCACGGACATCCTCTAGCATTATCTCTGGTTGCTGAGGTGTTTGCTCAGGGAAAAGAAATCTCTTTTCAAGCAGAATCTGTTCGCAATGTTGTTAAAACACTGTTAGAAAGATTTATACAAGAAGTCCCAACGCCTATACACCGTATGGCTTTAGAAGCTTGTGCGGTGCTTCGACTGACTACCGAAGCCGCACTCAATCAAATATTGGCTGTGTCTCAAAATACTTTGGCTGGTGAGGTTCACTCTGGGGAAATACTTGATGTTCACGATTTATTTGAGTGGTTGCGCGGACTGTCGTTTATCGAATCAGGGCTATCGGGTTTATTTCCCCACGATTTAGCACGGGAAGTTTTAATTGCTGACTTGCGTTGGCGTAATGCAGAATTTTACACTGAATTACACCACCGAGCGCGTCAATATTATACTAAACGACTAGGACAAACCCAAGGGCAAGAAAAGCATCGAGTGCTACTTGATTATATTTTTTTACATCGGGATAACTCGGCGATTCGATCCTGTTTTACCTGGGGTGAGCAAAGTAGTTTATTAACGGATTCACTACGGGAAACCGACAAAACTGCACTGCTGGGGATGGTGGTACAATACGAAGGCGAAGAATCAGCAAAAATAGCAGATCACTGGTTAAAGCGCCAACCGCAGAATGTCGTCGTATTTCGCGACTCCCACTCCGAACCTGCGGGATTTGCAATGATGGTGGCATTGCACACAGCAACTGCTGAAGATTTAAGCGCAGATCCGGGCGCTTTTGCATCTTGGCAATATCTCCAAACCCATGCACCATTACGCCCTAGCGAAGGCGCAACTATTTTCCGCTTTTGGATGGCGCGGGACACCTATCAAGCTGTTTCCCCTACCCAAAGTCTAATTTTCATTAATTTTGTGCAGTATTTTCAGAAAACACCGGGGTTAGCATACACCTTTCTACCTTGTGCCCAAGCAGATAGTTGGACAGCAATGTTAAACTATTTCGACTTAACACGACTTTCTGAAACTGATTTTACAGTTGGGGGAAGACACTATGGTGTTTATGGGCATGACTGGCGAATTGTGTCACCTGCCATATGGAAGGAAATTTTGGCACAAAAAGAGGTTAAAACTGCCGGAGAATCTGTAGACATGACTCCAGTTGATGAACCTTTGTTAGTTCTTAGTCAGCCAGAATTTGTGGAAGCAGCGCAGAATGCATTACGTAACTTTAGTTGTCCTGATGTATTACAGAATAATCCATTGGTGCGATCGCGAAGCGTACAGGAAGTGTTCCAGCGCTTAGTAGAAGAACAAGTTGCCACAAAAGCAAGTATAACTGAGGGTCCAAAGGACACGCAAAAGTCTTCATCTGGACACCTACGCGATGCTCAACGCATTAGCATTTTACAAAATCTGTTGAAACAAGCAGTTGAATCCCTACAATCATCCCCTCGTGATGAAAAACTCTACCGCGCTGTTTATCGAACTTATTTAAATCCCGCCCCCACGCAAGAACAAGCAGCTGAGTTACTAGATTTGCCCTTCAGTACCTATCGCCGTCATCTGAAAGCTGGGATGACACGAGTTACAGATATTTTATGGCAAAGAGAAATTGGCTAATAGCGTGAAAGTATGGCACAGAGATATGAGTCAGAGAGATAATGGTAATTTTTGACCGGGAAGGGAGTAATCAGTGCGAATGCGATCGCAGTGGCATGATTTTCAAGTACAGCCGATAGTAGATGAGTGATGATTTATATTGTAGATACAGACCACTTGAGTTTTTATACGCCACACTTCAAATGATTACATTTTTAGGGAAGATGCTACTTTAGCAAACTATCAAATATAATTTATTTATCACTTAACTACTAAAAACAAAATTGGTATATGGAAACTTCAAATTTACGTACAAGGCTTTTATCAGAAATCAATCTCATTCCCGAAGAAAAGCTGGAAGAATTATATAATTTTATTCATGATTTTCG
Source organism: uncultured cyanobacterium (assembly GCA_903903925.1). Classification (GTDB taxonomy): domain Bacteria; phylum Cyanobacteriota; class Cyanobacteriia; order Cyanobacteriales; family Nostocaceae; genus Stigonema. The sequence goes on along the minus strand of CAIVAU010000113.1, from coordinate 55,319 downwards.
AGTCGCTGTAGAAGCATCTAAAGGTAAGCCTGAAAAAATTATGCAGTTCGCTGGTTCCTGGGACGATATGTCAGATGAAACATTTGCTGACTTAAATAGTTAAATACCTGCTAGGTGTGCACTTGAGCTATCTGAGATCTTGCACCATTCTCAACAAGGTGAGAGAAACCGGGTTTCTCAACGATAAATTAAAGGTTTCAGCTTTACTGATTTGCAAGAAACCCGGTTTCTGATGGTGGTGCAAGATGTAAGCTATGTAACCCGTAATTCATTCGCCGTCGAGGTATCGACGGTAGAGCTTTTTATTATCGATATTTATTTTCTCAAAATTGCTCTCAAAAGAATTTTCAGGAATTGCGTATTTAGACCCAGGTAAGTTCGTAGATGTAAGCGAAGAGGCTAAAAGGATAAACGCTCAATAAACATTTCATCACTACCTATTTAGGAAGATTAGATATTGATGATAACAATATAGTCCTGCTATCCGACCACGATCACCCCTTCTGCTATACGCTTTCCTCGTGTTCCATAGGATGATTTCAAAGACTCAAATTCAGCCAAAAAAGTCTTTCTGCCTCTGACAAGCTAAATTCAAAGTAGCCTATGATGCACAAAGCAGTTATTAAAAAAAAGAAGATATATCGTTTCATATTTTCCTCAAAATTAGATTTTCTGAAAAACTTAAATCCAGGGATGAGCAAGCAAAGCCTGTGAAGTAATACTTAAGCCAATTAGGGTAATAAATAAGGCACTTGCTACGGGTAACATCTTGAGCCTGGGCATCTGGAGTGGCAAATGCTCAAACCGATTTTTGGCGTAGACTAAGATTAAGCCGATTCCAGTGAGTACGGCTGCTAGTCCTAAGCTAAAGGCAGATACCAGCGCTAGTCCAAAGCCAATCCGTCCCATAGCGATCGCACTCAGCAACACGACTAAGGCTGAAGGACAAGGTAACAAGCCCCCTGAAATTCCCAGCGCTAATAGGCTAGACCACTTCATGGGACTGACATCACCGTGAGGCGGTAGATGGGAATGGTTGTGGTGATGGTGATGGTGATGACTATGTACATGGTCGTGGGAATGAGAAACCTGAGTCCCTTGCCATCGACTGACCACCAAATTCAGACCAATAACAGTTACCAGTATGCCAGAGATGACGCTTAACCAAGGGTACAATTGCTCTGTCAAAATAAACTGGGATGTGCCAAGAGTGACTAGCCCTAGAGCAAATACACCAGCCGTATGAGTCATCGTCACAATCAGCCCCAAGAATAGGGCATGTTGGGCATGACTACGGGAACCCACCAAGTAAGCACCGACTATCGTTTTCCCATGACCAGGGGACAAAGCGTGTAAACCACCCCAGAAAAAGGCGATCGCTAGAGCTATGAGAATAGTTAAGACATTATAATTGTCCTGGGTAATCAGGCTAGTGAAGACATCGTTGCTTCTTCCAGTCAAAGTATTATCTAAGCGGCTAGGTAATTTAACAGACGGTGGAGGTGTAATCTCACTCGATATCAGAGACGGATTAAGTTTAAAGGCAATCCGACGCTGGTCGAGAGGACTGCTGAGTAAGTCAGTGGGGTAATCTCTCAAGCGCTTGGTAATACTCAAGGAGGTGAAATCACCTTCAATGGTCACGCCATTTGCAGCCACAGTCATCTCACGCCAGCCTAAGCGCTGTGGATAAAACTGATCTTCAAACTCGATGAACTGATTCGCGCCTACTAACTCCTTTGACAAGTGAAAGTTACAACTGAGACGCAGTGTAGATAATCCTCCCACACCTGGAGGAAATTCGACTGTTGATTTGGTCAAAGACAGTGCTAAAGGCTGTTTATTGATCAACAGTTCTAGATGTGAGTTGACTTCCTGGCATTTTTGGTTAGGGTATTGAACCGTCTCTACAGGGTCAGCTTTGCGATCGCGATTGGTATCTAAGTGATTAATTTCCTGAAAAGCAGGAATCTCTGCCATGTCTAGAACATAATCAATCCCCACACCATCTGGCGCTACCTGCACTCCTGCGTAGTGATTGATGGTAAAATTTCCTAAAGGATGGGCATCTGCCCTTGGCATCCAAAATAAACAGATTGCGATGATTGCAGTACTCCAAGCCAAGTCATGTAGCAGCTTTTTCATTCATCAATAACTCCCTATAGCTTTAAGAGTGGAAGAGGGCATGAGGTTTGCCAAGACTTGACGAGCTTCATCAGCATACTTGTGATGAAACTGAGGATTGAGCCGAATAGCTTGAGTCAGTCGCTTGATTGCCTCCTCACGCTTACCTAAGTGAAACGCAATCATGCCAGCATGAAATTGTACCAAAGCATCCTCTGTCCCGAAGCGAGTTGCCCGTTGTGCTGCCCGTTGCGCTTCTTCCCATTGCCCATTAGCCGCAGCTGCCCAAGCCAAGGTATCCTCTGCGTATACATCGTCTCGCACTGCGACTTCACTATGGGCAATCTGTAATGCCTCTGTTAAATGAATTCCGTGTTCAGTGTAATAGACCGCCAAAGCGCGATCGTAGATTCCTTTAACCTTGCTCAGGTAAGCGACTACCCCGATCAAATCTTCAGTTTCCGCTGCGCCTTTTTGGTCTCCCAACGCTATTTGAGCATCAGCCTTATACCCCAGGGTCTCTACCAACGGCATCAGTTCTATACCCTGGTTTGCAGCATTCAGAGCATCCTGCCATCGATGCTGTGCCGCATAGAGGCGGGCTAGTCCTGTAAACGCAGCGATATGCCGTGGGAAGAGGTCAAGCGCTTCCTGATACCGCTGCTCCGCCTTGGCAAAATCTCCGGCTGCAAAAGCAAGATCTCCAGTCCGTATGTGAAACCAAGCACGAGTTTCTGCGCTCGTTGTGTAGAAAGAGTCCATCTCTGCCATAGCTTCATCTAGCAGTTGTCGCGCTGAGGCTAGATTGCCAGTTAACTCTAAGTAACGGGCTAAAACCGCGTTATGACCAGAGTTCGGTTCTTCCTCAGCAAGACTTTGCAATAGTTGGTGAGTCGCTTCATAGTCACCCAACTCCATCTGAATCGACGCCTTCAGGGAGATGATATTGGGATGAGCAAGAGATGGATTTTGAGTATCATTCAACACATTCAAGGCTTCTCGAAACTGATGTTGAGATAGTAAAGCTGATGCTAGGAGGATGGAAGCAACCTGATTATGGCGCGGCTGTAGTGCCAGGGATCTACGTGCTGCTTGTTCTGCCCGTAACACATCTTCGACATCTGCTATTTCTCGAAAGCGCTTCAAATATTGATCAGCTAACAGACGTAAAAAGATTGAGGAGTTGGGAGATTGGGCGACTTTGTGCTCATAGAATCTGATGATATGCGATCGCTGTAAATAATCGGGGAAGACCGAATCTGACTGCTGAACTGGTAATATCTTCTTAGAATTAACAGTCAGCAGTTGCACAGCAGAGGGGTATATGCCTACTAATCTATTGGTGTAGCCTGAACTTAGCGCTTGTGTATCAGAGGGTCTGAGTAAAATGAGTAGGCTAGTTAGCGCTAACAGCCATAGTGTTCGTAGATACATAAACCTTACAAAGGATTACCTAAATAAGGGAAGGTAGAAAGAAAGTTAGCATCATTAGGCCCAACGTTATCGGTAGTCAGCCCCGGAATTTCACCTGTAGAAATCCCTGTCACTGCATCACCAAAGACGACAGATAATGTGACATCGATGACATCATCTTTTGGTCTTCTACCACCAAAGTTGTTGCCTAACTGAGTCCCAAAATAACTACCGCTAGGTTGAGAAAGGTCAGCTTGCATAACATCAGGAATCGCCACTGAGATCACGGCATCGGCTATAGCTTGAGGTCTGCCGATCGCTCCGACAAAGGCTTGAATGAATTGGGATTGATTGCTAGCGTCGTTAGTTGGTGTCTGAAGATTACTATTATTATGGGCCTTAAAGTCCATAAAAAGTTCATTCAGGGCTGGAACTGCTAACCGTTCAATCTGAGCCAAATACCTGTGTCTGTGTCTAGGGGTTTTCACACTCGTTGTCATCCAAACGCCAATCTTGCCATTACCAAGTAGTTCTCTGGGTAGTTCGACAATAATTGAGTGGACATTGAATGGAGCTAGGGTGTCTTGCGCTTCTCCAGGTGGTCTGAAGGAAAGGACTTGGAAGGGAGGATTAGGATTAGGCTGAAAAGCATAATTGCGATCTGGGATGATTTTGAAGAACTGTTCCAAATCGAAAAAGAACGGGTCTTTCCGTGTGCCAACAAAGAACTTGATGCCGTTATCTGTGGAGAATATTTGGTCAAGTTCCCCTCTCCAACTGACTGGAAGCAAAGCTGACTCTGTTCCTACTTTGATTGGACGACTGGGACCACCGACTGTAACAGTTTGGTGATCCCCTGTGCCATTTATCTTGAATTGGAGTACGATATCTTCAATACTGTCGCCAGTTTTATCAATCTTAAACTGATAAAGAACATTTGGATCGAATGGTCTGGTTTCACCAGGAACGATGAGAGGATCGAAATCCATCACTAAGACGACATTGTCGGGGTTTGTCGGACTCTCAAACACAAACAAATCCGTGAGATCCGCAGCAGTAAGCTTAGTGGCAAGAAAGGTTGTGTCCTGGTGGTCTGAAGCCAAAGCTTTAGGGGTTGCAGGGATTAGGACTACGAGCAATATAGCGACAAATGCCACTAGGGGACGAAAAAGATGAGTCGCTTTAGTCCAATAATTTTGGACTGCTTTATCTATGAGTAATCTGCCTTCAGTTGCGATCAAAGAGGTGATACTCTGAGTATTTATTCTCATGGTTGCCCTTGTTGAGGTGTTTAGCCTTGACTGTTGGTGTTGCATTTTAAAAAAGACTGCGGCTATTACCGAATCTCTCCACATCTTATTTATTCATGTAACTCACTTTCCAGACCAAAACTTGCTCATTTCTTGCTCATTTTACTGCTGTCTGTTCGCTGATTTTGGACTCCTAACAGGGCTGTAACCCTTATCCACAATGCGTTTTTGTCCACCTACTTAACCCTCAGTTTCCGATTGACAAGCTACTAGAGAGAGTGGGTGAAACAAAACATTACCAACAAAAATGGTAAAATTGCCTCAATTGATACAATTTTGACAATAGATTTAAGCTTTGATGGTTACTAACCCAGCATTAGAAGCCATTGGGAATATACCAACCAATGCCAGATTGTTGGGTAAAAGCTCTGCATTGACGAAAAATTAGGTCTTCTACTCTTATGAAGAGTACACATATTAAGAAGAACAATAGTGAAAGCAAGTAGCCTGACTATAAAGATTCGCGATCGCCCTGCTCTTTAGTGAAGCACTCCATAACAGGAATGAGTATTAACAAGAAGTTGCTTCACCGCCCTTTTTGTAGGGTAAAGACTAGACCCAAAATGCCTTTCAGTGATGAAAGAAAATGAATAACTTCTTCCTTCCGGCAGATGATTTACCTCCAGTGAAAGCAACACTACTTGATGAGTTACTGCTGCGGCAACTTGCCGAAGCTATGGGTAGGCATTTTTATCGATCATGTGGTTCCACCACACGAACATTATTGTCAAGTTGTCACTGGTATTTCAAGACAAATACTTACCCTATGACATTAGCTATTTTCTGCTATGACATAGAAAGTTACTGGCATATCATGAATGGTATTCCTTATATCCTTAACATATTAAAGCAGTTTTCCAATAGTGCAAAAATCCGTCTCTGTCCTCCAGTTGAAAAGGGAATTCCTTGGGAAGTCGGGGTGGATGAAATATCGAATGATGGAGACTAGTGCCCCCAAGGTGAAGGAATAACTGTTGTCGAAAGGACTTCTCCTGTAATCAATCTGACAGCAATTTTTTCACAATGTGGACACGTGACTTTAATTTCTTGCACAGAGGGGCGTCCGTTGAAATCCTCTATGATAGGTTTTCCGCTACATTCAGTCATTAACCCTGTTTGGCAGTGCCAACATTCATAAACAACATGCTGTATTGGCTTATCTACGTCAAGAATTTTAATATGCTGGCACTGCTGTGGTGGTAGTTCTGGATCTGGAATGATTTTTCTAGGTTTTTGGGATGCTTCAGTCATTGATCATTAGTGATTACTAACGTTGAAGACAGATACTATATCATGCACTCTGGCAGGAGTGCCCTTAAAGTTGAAATTCCTGCGAGTTCTTTCTATCTCTCATGGGCGATCGCCCACTGGTTCTGTCAGAAATTCCAACAGCGTGCTGGCACAGAAACCAAATCTTTGTACCATGTAAGTAGGTAGGCAGAAAAACTCATAAGTATGTTACAAAATGTAAAACCTCTGAAATTGGTTCGCAGTTGCGCTGTCTTCGGTCTTTACAGCAAAAAACAAAGAGTGATTTATTTCCGCCCACCTGCTTAACGTTTTTAATTCATCTTCAGGAGAAAAAAGCATGGAAAGTTTTAATGAATACCATATAGATCCAAAGCAATTTCCTTTTCTCGACAGCTTTCAAGAGAAATGGCAAGTGCTTAGAGATGAGTTTACACACTTTATTCAGCAAGCATCTCAGGAGGAGTTAACATTCGCTTATGATGTTTTAGGCCCTAAAAGTAAAACTATTAAAACCAAGGTTAATTCAAAATACAGTGCTTTTGGGATTTTATTTCAAGGTCTCTTTATTGAGGAATATATTCAATTGCATCAAATAGAATATCCTCATAATAAGCCAAATGATGCATCCGAAAAAGCACTTGCATTAAGAGAGAAATATTTTCCAAATTTGGCTAGGGTGATAGAAAAAGTGACCTTGGTCAGGGATAATTTAATTCGGAATGTATACTTTGGTACATTTCATCCAGGCTTAGATATCAAGCTGCATGTGAACTATAACCCTCATATGAATCGTGGCTATCTAGGATTGATTGTACCGGAGGGAGATGTAGCGATGAAAATCTGCCACGATCAGTTTTATTGGCATGAAGGAGAATTCATGGTCTTAGATCATAGCTATCCACACTGTCCCCATAATTACACCAATTACGACAGAACTGTCCTAGTTGTAGACTTTTTTAAACCGGATCAGCCTCGAGAGGAATCGCTCCGATTTGAACAAGAGCTAGTCACACAACGTATGCAAGATAATCCTTACAGCTTAGGCGTTTTTGGTAAAAGTGATAAAGCTCAAGTAGAAGATTTTATCAAGTATGGTTTAGCTCATCAGTTAGAATGGGATAAGGTCTTATAAGCTTACATTGTTTTCCTAATTGGAAACAACACTCAGATAAACCTTAATTATATCATAACTACCCCAAATAAGCCTTTTTAACTCGCTCATCATCAATTAATTCCGATGCTGTACCTGCTAAAGTAATGCAACCAGCTTCCAGTACATAACCACGATTAGCAATTTGCAGAGCAAGGTTAGCATTCTGTTCAACCAGAAGAATCGTCACCCCTGTAGTACGCAGGTTTACAATTATAGTAAAAATTTCACGGACTATAGCAGGTGCTAAACCCAAACTAGGCTCATCTAAGAGCAAAAGTTTGGGTTTACTCATCAAAGCACGGGCGATCGCCAACATTTGTTGTTCACCACCACTGAGAGTTCCTGCTAATTGATTGCGCCTTTGAGCCAAACGCGGAAACAAGTCAAATTGGCGTTGAATATCAGCTTTCACCTCTGCTTGATCAGAGCGAACATAACCACCTAATAATAAGTTATCAAAAACTGTTTGCCGCCCTAACACTCTCCGTCCTTCAGGAGAATGAGCAATTCCCATTTGCACAACCTCATGCGGTTGACGACGAACAATATTACGTCCATTGTAAATGATTTTGCCACTTCTAACATGAACTATCTGAGATATAGCACGGAGAGTCGTACTTTTACCAGCACCATTAGCACCAATCAAGGTCACAACCTCACCTTTGTTAATCATTAAATTAATATTTCTTAAAGCCTGAATACCACCATAATTAACATCAAGGTCTTGAATTTCCAAAATAGTCCAATTATCTGCGTTCATCTGCGGTTAAAATATTCATTCATTTCCCAAATACGCCTCAATCACAGCCGGGTCACCCCTCACAACAGATGGTTCACCCAACGCAATCAACTGCCCAAAATCTAAGACAGCAATGCGGTCACATAAACCCATAACCAAAGGAACATGATGTTCAATCAGAATAATCGTTAAATTAAAGCGATCGCGAAGATTACGAATAAATACACTAAGTTGCTGTTTCTCATTAGGATTCATCCCAGCCGCAGGTTCATCAAGCAGTAAGATTTGCGGTTCGAGGGCGAGGGCGCGGGCAATTTCCAAGCGTCGTTGTTCGCCGTAAGCGAAATTTCTAGCTTTTTCATCTGTGCGATCGCCCAATCCAACAAGAGCCAATAATTCCAAAGCCTTCTGCCGACTTTTGTGTTCCTCCTGGGGAGATGGTGGTATTCCCAGAACTCCTGCAAGCATACCACTTTTAATATGTAAATGCCGTGCAATTATAACATTTTCTAACGCCGATAATTCACCAAACAAGCGAATATTCTGGAATGTCCGGGCGATGCCTAAACCAGCGATTTTATGGGGACGAAGTTGAGAAATTTCGCGACCTTGATACAATAATTGCCCACTAGAACACGGAATTAAGCCCGTAATCAAATTAAACAGAGTTGTCTTACCAGCACCATTAGGGCCAATAAGTCCAAATATTTCATATTTATTAACCATAAAAGAGACATTATTCACCGCTACGAGACCACCAAAGCGGCGAGTGAGGGCTTTGACTTCTAAAATCAGCGATTCGGGTTGTTTGTTAGTCATTTGATTGAGATACGCTTCCACTCCGCTGACGTTTCTGGTGAAGACAGATACCAAAAGAAAGATAAATTCTGACTCCTGACTCCTGACTCCTGACTCCTGACTCCTGACTCCTTACCGTTTCTTCAATGAATCTGGCGTGACCAAGCCTTGGGGGAAAAAAATTGTGCCAACGACAATCATAAATCCAAAAATAATTAATCTACCATCTCGCAAAAATTGTGCTAACCAAGTAGGTAATCCGCCTGTATCTGCGACACTGCGCAAAACTTCTGGCAATGCTGTGAAGACCATACCTCCTACGACAGGCCCTAAAAAAGTTCTGGAACCACCGATCAACACAAAAGTTAAGTAGATAATACTAGCGTCAAAAGTCCCTTGACGAGCATTCCAGGTATTGAGAAAATGAGCGCTCATTGCACCAACAACCCCTGCTAGAATAGCTCCTAGGGTGAAAGCCAGAACTTTATAGTAAGTCTGATCTATTCCCATGGCACCAGCCGCTAATTCATCCTCACGGATAGCTATAAATGCTCTACCTACACGGATACGTTCTAGACGGTAAAGTATTACCATACTAACTATCAGTAATGGCAACGCAATCCATAAATATTCAATTGGTGTTTGGAAAGGCTGAGGAATGCCAAAAATTCCGACAGCGCCCCCTGTGATTTCTAGATTTAGGGAGAGTACTCGCAGAATTTCGACTAAAGCAATAGTGGCGATCGCCAGATAAATCCCCCGTAACCGCAACGCCGGAATTCCCACTACGACACCCAACAAACCAGAAACGAAACCAGCAATTAACATTTCCAATAACAGCAGTGGAATCGGAAATAAACTACTAGTAGAGGTAAACACTTTTGTAGAGAGAATTGCTGCTATATACCCACCCAAAGCATAGAATCCAGGACTAGCCAAAGACAACTGCCCAGCCATGAGTGGTAAGTACAGCGACAACCCCAATAGCGCCCCTAGTACCATAGAGACAATTAGAGATCCGTAAGTCGTAAAAAATTCAGCCATTTTTTTGAGTGGGTAGGGGCGGGGTTATCCCACCCGTACAGAAGTGGGGAGTCTATTTACACTTTCTGAATCAACCGACGCCCCAGTAAGCCTTGGGGTCGGACTAACAACATAATAAACAAAATGCCAAAGGCAACAGCATCTTTATAGCCAGAATATTCTCCTGGGACAAAAGCTTCCACCAATCCAATGACTAAGCCTCCTAACACCGCACCGGGAATACTCCCCAAACCACCTAAGACAATGACTGCTAAACCCCTCAACCCAAAACCAATACCAAAATAGGGACCAGCAATACTGACACTAGAGGCGACTAAAGTTCCCGCCACTCCTGCCAAAATACTGCTGATGAAAAAGGTCAGAATAATATAGCGATCAGTGTTAATTCCTAACAAACTAGCAGTTGTAGGATCTTCTGCGATCGCCTGCATTGCCTTACCATATTTGGTGCTGCTAATAAAATAGGTGAGGATTGCCACAATTACCATCGATACAGCAAATATCACCACTTGAACAGTGCGAATAGGAATCGGGTTTTCTGGCGTCCCAAAGTTGAAGGCTGGTGGCAAATTGCCGTAAGTATTTGCCGGAAATGTGTAACTTTCTGCGCCTACCAAAAACTGAATTAAGTTAACAATGACCACTGACACACCCAAGCTGGAAACAACAGTCAGCAATGGGTCAGATCCTTTGCGCCGCAGCGGTCGAAAGGCAATACGTTCTACTGCAACTCCAACCAGTCCTGCCAAAGTGCTTCCTACAATCAAAGCTATAGCAAACGGTAATTGTATAGGCAGCTTTCCATTAGCCAGCAATCCATTAAATCCAAAAGCGTTACCCATAAGTGTATACGTTAAATATGCACCCAAGGTAAAAACCGCACCATGTGCTAAATTAATGATGCCCAAAATTGAGTAAACAAGGCTATATCCTAAAGCAAAAATGGCATAGACACTGCCGATAGATAGCCCATTCAAAAATTGTTGCAAAAACAGAGTTATATCCATGTTGCAACTATTTAAAAGATACAAATTTGCCATTGTTTCCATCTTTGTCTACCTTCAGTTGGGAGACATAAAACTCTTTTTGAACAAGATCGCGTCCTGGGGTGAAAGAAATTTCCCCCAGAGGAGTATCATACTTGCCTAGTATTCGTTGCTTGTTCAATTCAGTCCGCAGTTGATTGAGGGGTAGTGTGCTAATTTTAGTCTTTTTGTCCACAGCTTTCAACGCTTCTACATATACCTGTACTGCCGTAAAAGATTGAGCGGTCAATTGGGCAGGTTCCTTTTTGTATTGGTCAAAATAGGCTTTGCGAAGTTCTAAGTTAATCTTTCCTGGATATTCAGGACTGTAAGCTTGAGCGACCAACACGCCATCACAAAGTGCTTTGCATACTGAGAAGATATTAGGTGTGTTAAAGCCATTGCCACCAACAATTATGCCTTTGTAACCTAGTTCCCGCAATTGTCTAACTAAGTTACCCCCGTCGGCAGCCAAACCAGATACAATTATCAAATCTGGTTTTAAGTTAAGCGCGTTGGTAGCTGGAGCTTGAAAGTCGGTATCTGTGGTTTGGAACTTTTGAACTGTGACCAATTCTAGCCCTTGATCTTTAACTGTTTTCTGAAAAATTTCTGTTTCCGACTTATTAAATGCATCGTTTTGAGCGTAAAAAACTGCAACTCTCTTAATCTTAGGATTCAGCTTGAGTGCAGCTTTCAATGAATTAGGAGCGACAACAGAAACAGGTGCGGAGACACGAGAAACATATTCACCAATTTCAGGAATTCCTTTGGCTGTATTTGATGCTCCTATGACTGGGACTTTGGCACGGTCTGCGATAGGGTCGGCACTAAAGGCTTGCTGTGACAAAGTAGGGCCAACAATACCAACAACTTTATCTTTGTTAATTAAAGTTTGAAAAGCATTAATTGCCCCGGCTTCATCTCCACCAGTGTCTTGCATGACGAGTTTAATTGGAGTGCCGTTGATACCACCGCGATCGTTGAAATACTTCTCAGCCATTTTAGCCCCCACAAATCCCTCTTGACCAAGTAACGCCACGTTACTCGTTTGTGCTAAGGCAATACCGATGAGGATAGGACCGGATGTACTGGTTGTTGTTGAGGTATTAGTTGCAGGGTTAGTTTTTTCGTTAGTATTAGTGTTAGCACCACCGCCGCAGGCTGTCAGTAGCACAGCGCAAATGATGAATAATGGGGTTGTCAGAGTTGCAGGTTTTTTCATAGACGAATCATAAAAGGGGTTATGGAATTATTTTTATTTGACCATGCAAAGGCAACGGTTCCAAGTTTTTTGAATATAGTTCCCTAATCCCAGATCGCCCATTCCTCCCCGACAAGATGCCACACGGTGTTTAAGAAAAGGACACGATCCTTTGAACCTATGAGTAAGCAGCATTTTTAATTAGACCACACAATCGGCTAGGGGCGATCGCGCTATATATAAGCTACTGTAGTAAAATAACCCTCACGTAGTCCAAAATTTATCATCCATGTCTCGTTGGTTTAACACGGCAGGTCCTTGTAAAGCAGACATTCACTACATGCTGTCCCCCACCAGTCGGTTGCCAGACTTAGATCGGTTGATTGCCCAAGAAAGCTATTTTGTCATTCATGCCCCTCGGCAAACGGGTAAAACCACTGCCGTGCTAGCGCTGGCGAAACAATTAACGGAAAGTGGACGCTATACGGCAGTCATGGTGTCAGCAGAAGTGGGAAGCCCCTATAGTCATGACCCAAGCGCAGCTGAACTGCCTATTCTGGATGCTTGGTGGGCGAGTGCCAAGTTCGATTTACCCTCCAATTTATACCCTCCCAAACAATGGGAACAAGGGCAGCCAGGACGAAGAATTCAAGCAGCTTTACAGGCTTGGGCACAAGCTTCGCCACGACCATTAGTCTTATTTATTGATGAAATTGACTCCCTTCAAGATCAGGCGCTGATTTCAATGTTGCGACAGTTACGTGATGGCTATCGCAACCGCCCCAAAAACTTCCCGTTGTCTGTAGGGTTGATTGGCTTACGTGATGTACGGGACTATAAGGTAGCGAGTGGTGGCAGTGAGCGATTAAGTACGGCAAGTCCCTTTAATATTAAAGTGCGTTCCCTAACGTTGAGAGATTTTAATGCCACTGAGGTGCGAGAATTATACCAGCAACATACTCTTGATACGGGACAAGTTTTCACCCCAGAAGCAACGGTAATGGCGTTTAATTTGACTCAGGGACAGCCTTGGTTAGTCAATGCGCTAGCGAAAGAAGTCGTAGAAGAAATGGTGACGGATACAACGGTAGCAATTACACCAGAACATATTTTCCAAGCCAAGGAAGTATTGATAGCACGCCTTGATACCCATCTTGATTCGCTTGCTGAAAGACTCCGAGAACCCAGAGTCAAGGCAATTATTGAGCCAATTTTGGCAGGGTTGGAACTAGGGAATGTGCCCAATGATGATATCCAGTTTGTGATTGACTTAGGTTTGTGCAAAATGGACCCCTTGGGAGGATTGATGATTGCGAATCCGATTTACCGCGAGGTGATACCACGGGTATTAGCTGTGACACCTATGGCTTCCCTACCTCAAATCGCACCCAGTTGGTTAAATCTAAGTGGCGAGTTAGATACTGATGCTTTATTGCAGGCTTTTTTAAAATTCTGGGGTCAGCATGGTGAACCTTTGCTAGGTAGTGTAGCATACCATGAGATTGCACCCCATTTAGTATTAATGGCGTTTTTGCATCGCGTAGTTAATGGTGGTGGAACTCTGGAACGCGAATATGCTATTGGACGAGATCGCATGGATTTATGTCTCAAATATGGAAACATTACGTTAGGGATTGAGTTAAAAGTTTGGCGCGACAAAAAAGGAGACCCACTTGAAGATGGGATTGAACAGTTAGATTCTTATTTAGCACGCTTAAAAGTCAATTTTGGTTGGTTAATCATTTTTGACCAACGCACAAAAGCCCCACCCCTAGAATCACGCTTGACAACCCAAGTCACAACTACAAAAAATAGGCGTTCTGTCACCGTTGTCCGTGCATAGGTACAAGTAATTTCAAATTCGGGAATTATGCGAAATTTCAGTTCAGCACATTATCTACATCTCAGCATTACGCTTGATCGCAAAATGATCATAAGAAATCCATGGCTGGGAGCAAATGTTTGGGGAAAAAGTCTTAACTGAACCTTATTGTATTATAACTACCCCAAATAAGCCTTTTATCTACGTCTAGTGATCAAAAAACCCAAGCCAATAAATCCCAGTGTAGCCAAAATACTCAACAACAAGGATGCGTAAAAGGGATGGGGTGGGTTATGGAGAGATATGGGAGAGAGGGGTTGGTTGATTTTGTCGATATTTTGGACGATAACGCCAGAGATAATTGCACCACCACCAAAGCCGATACCAAGGACTTGAATTGTACGTTCTAAGGAGCGATCGCTCTGGGCCTGCTGTGTTTCTACTATAGCTCGAATGGTATTAACCAGGCGATCGAACAAATCTTGAGCCGGAGAAAGATAGTTGATATCCGTTTGTATTTGTTCCTGGAATTTCTTACAGTCATTGTTCAGAAAATCTTGCCAGAATTTGGGGCTATTTCCAGCACCAATAGCTGTGATTTTATCTAAGCAAACTCCATAATTAGTAATATTTGTATGAATAGCTGTATGATGGGTTTGCAAATCTTGCAAGCATCTAGTATAGTCAAAACTTTTTTGCGGGATTTCTGTCAGTATTTCTTTAAAGTCAGATAATTGTGTCTGAGGCTGGGATAGCAGCTTGTTAAATTCTTGAATATTTTTTTCTAAATAGCTGTAAATTGCTCTTGCTTCTTGGTATCTTTGGCGTGCTTCATGAGCAATAAAAAGTATTTTGTGGTAGTAACAGAGTAAATTACGCAACCAATCATAGGCTTTTTCAGCAAGTCGTATTGTTGTAGATTGGTTATTATTTATAACTATGATTATATGACATCTTTTAGCAGGGTTATCCGGTTCATTAGTGTTATCTGCTTGATATTCAAACAGCAGACTCCCAAAAAGCTTGTCCTGATTTATCTCTACAGGGTTTAAATTTGTGCCTGCAACCAAAGCTGTTGCAAATTTCTCAGCCAGTGTATCACATCTTTCACTTGGATCTACTTCTCCATAAATCCACAAAGTCTGCCCTAAAGATGCTTGAATAAAAGAAGGTAGTAAAGAATTTGGATTAAAATGTTGTAGCTGCGGTACATCAATTGAGATATTTGCTGATTCTGGAGAAAGAGTGAGATCAGCAGCGTAGGTGTCGTTCAGCAAGAAAGGCTGAAGATTGGCATTAATTTTGAAGCCTTCCGTTGTTGCTAGACTCCCTAAATCTAAAATTCCAGAATCCGTTAACCATTCCGTTCGCCTCCCATGTTCACCTTTAGGATTATATTCCCCATTTTGATAGCAAATTAATTTCGACCGTAACTCTTTCAATCCCAGAAACAGAAGGGAAACTTCACCCAATTTTACTAGATTTTCCCATAAAAGGTTAGCGTCTGTAGCCACTTCACCAGGGGCATCAGTCAGGGTATGACGCAGATGAAAAGCATAAAGGCTGATGGTGAAATTCTTCACGGTTTTTGGTTGGTTTTTGTGTTGTCAGATAAAGGGGAGTTTCTTTTAATGGCGTTCTCTATAAGTTCCTTAGAAGATGGGCTTGGTTGATGAGGTGGTGTTGGTGATTTAGTACCACCTATTCCTAAACCTACATTCAAATTTATCGGAGATGAAGAACTGAGTGATTTTAGATTTTGCTTGTAAGCTTGGAAAATTTGACTACGAGATTCTGTTTTCAGCCAATTTTCAATTCTTTCTGCGATTTCCTCATCGTCGTCATCTGGTAAATTAGTAGATAGTTGTTGCAACTCATCCCAGTCTAGAGTTGAAATCAAATTAGATTGAGACTCAAGGATTTGAATAAAAGCTTGGACGCTATTTTTAGAACCTGACATTTTCTAACCTCCTTTACCTATTGGTATGAACTTCGAGTGCAGCGGAAAAAGCTGCGATCTCTGACTCTAAATTCTCGGCTCGCTCACCCAATATTCTCTCATAGTAAGCATTCCCCAGATGATATTGCGTCAAAGCCCAATCTTGAGGAAAGGCGTTCGTTTCACTATCTGAGGGAACTGTCGTCGGGGGTAAATTCAGCGCTGCACTCAGTTGATTTGCCAAGTTGCTCAACCTATTTGCGACATTTTCTTCTCCCTGCTGTGAGAAATTCTCCGCTACTGCTTCCAGCACCTCCAAAAACCCAGCATCAAGCAATTCAGTATTAGCTGCCAAAATCGCTGGTTCTTCTCCACTAGGGCAATTTAGCAGATTTTCGATCAACTGATCATAAGCCTGTAGGCGCTGTTCGTTCATGGGCTGGCGCGGCTATCATATAAAACCTCTTTTATTATGCACCTTTCGGGCAAGGCAATGAGGTGTTGAGACGCGGGATGTTTCCGTGCGCTAGGAAGAAAAGTGGATTGCTGGAAATGGAGAAGACGCGCTCATACCGAACTGATTCCGCTGCAAACGTCTTTTGTCTAGCTTTTATGTAGCGGAGACCAAGGGCGATCGCATAACTTGATCAGGCGAAGTGTCTCCTAGTTAATTTAGATTTATTGCTCTTGAAAAAGAGTAATGAAACCTGCTTGTTGAAAGTGTTTATCATGGGCGATCGCTTCTGTTAATTCTAATTCTTCCATGATTTGAAATGAACTACAATCGGTTAAACTCCATCCTTTATCGGGTCTTTTTAGATAGAATTCTAAGGCTTTAGTAAATTGTTGGTTATTCGCCGCTATGATCATAACATTAGGGTGAGATTGCATTTTTTGAACGGTTAATCCTGCTTCTTGACGAATCTGAGTATCAAATTTAGAAAAGAAGTTTAAAAATTCTGTTAAGACCATTTCGCTAGTTACAATGTTCTTTTTTTGACTTTGTAAGTTTTGAGAAATTTTGATGGCTTGTTGATGCCAACGATCTTTTTTATGTAATAAGGCAACCCAAAATCCTGTATCAGCAAAAACGGGTTTCATTGGTTATATAAATAATGATCTAATTTTTCGGAAGCGTCTGACGGTATACTTTCCCACAGTTCATCTGGGATTTGAGCAGCGCTTTCAGTGACTATTTGCCAAAAGGGAGGAACGGTTTCATCAAAGGGTTGATCTTTTTCTGAATAAATTAGGTTTTGTTGATTATATTTATTGATGGTTTTTTTGATAAAGTTTTCCAATTCTCCTAATGTTAAACTCGCTACAGAACGGTTGGGTTCAAATGGGGTATTTATCATTGTTGTTAATGAATTTCTTGGTTGCTTAAATTATAGTCAGAAGTGGTTCTGTGCTGGTAGCAGTGGAAGTGTCGAGTCTCTTGAGAAAAATCTCAGAATTCTGTTGCAATCTTTCCAATATATCTTACTACAAACATCATATTAAACTGGTGACAGGAATTGATTGGAGTGAAATGATCGGAATGGTTTCAACAACTGAAACCGTGTAGGCTGAAAGATGTAAAAAATCACTAACTGGTGGGTTCAACAAAATCGTCAAGACAATTTCTCTAAGATCACTTGATATATGTGATAATCCTGTAAGCGAAAAACTGCGAGTTCCAATATTTGTCTTTTGAGTCAACATAGAAATACGCGTTTTGCCCTTTTCCACATCAGGAAAACTAACAGCCAGTGCGTTCTTGAAGACGAGCAACTACATCTGAACTCAGTTCTGCTTCTGGCTCAGTTTGTTCGCGTGTCGCTAAAACAGACTCAATCTCAGTGATACGCCTTCATTTTCAGCGAGATGAGCAAGCTGTTGATGCAATGTTTCAGGTAATCGTAATGTTAATCGGCTCATGGCTTTTCTCCTGATACTAATAGGCTCACAAATTGTACAGGTGTCAGAACTCGCAGACCCAACAACTCTTTCGCACTCCGAAAATCTCGAATATTAGACGTAACAACGATCGCACCTGCATTCATCACACAATCAATAGCAACGGCAAACTAGACATGACACTACTATAGCACCACATGCAGTGTCCAGCGGAGATTGAACAATACTAGGCAATACGGTTCGGTTACTCCCTTCCCGGTCAAAAACTACCTAAATCTCTCTAACTCAGATCTCTCTGTCCTCTGCGCCTCTGCGGTTAATTAGATTAAGTAATCTAAAGGGCGGTTCGAGAGTAAGATGTCTACTCCCCACTAATAGCTAAAGTTAAGTAGTCAAGCATTGAGAGGTTAGCAAATGGCATATAGTGATTTCACACTTACTAAAGTGCGAGAAACTTTTCAACTCGTGATTAACGAGAAGCGCAACTTATTTAAAGAAGTCGTAGGAGTCAAACCGTCTGCTCTCTTAACAACGCTTTTAGAGGAATATATTCAATTAGCAACTGCAATTAACACTGAAAAAGCCCGTTCTGAATTACTAATTGCACAAATTTTAACTGAGGTTAGACGACACTTAAACTACCAAATATCTTTATTCTCCGGTACTGAATTTAACGTTGATTCTAGTCAAGGGCTCAATGGATATTGTGATTTTATCCTTTGTGCTTCTGAAGAACAGTTTGACATTACTGCTCCAGTCACAATCATTGTTGAAGCAAAAGATGAAAGCCTGAAAAGTGGATTAGGACAGTGCATCGCCACAATGATAGGTGCTAAAATTTTTAATCAAAATGCTCAGAAAACAATTCCAAAAATTTACGGTTCTGTCACCAGTGGGACAACTTGGCGATTCTTAACAGTAGAAGATAAAATTGTCTATATTGATAGCATCGAATATTACATTAATGATGTTGAAAAGATTATCGGTATTCTGTTACAATCTCTCCAATAGAAATCTAGGGAATTAACGAGAGGATATTGGTTGTATGTCCAAGCCTAAACTTAGTGACGAAGAAATTACGCAACGTGGCAAAGAACTCTACGAAAATAGCATCCGTCCTCAAGTCGAAACACCAGAAAATATCGGCAAAATTGTCTCGATGAATGTTGAGACAGGCGAATATGAAATAGGTGATGATTTACTTGTAACGAGTCTGCGGTTAAGAGTGAAATAACCTGATGCAGCACTTTGGACTGAAAAAATAGGTTTTAATGCTGTCTACGCTGTTGGGGACTGGCGATTGGGCTCGATCCTACCCACTCCCCACTCCCCTGGGTTATAGATGAGAACGAGAGTTTTCAAAAAACAAGTCCATCTTCGCCTAAAATTCTACACGGGAGCCTTCCCTTAATTCACTGTTAGCTTGAGGAGTTGTGTTGTGGACTTATCCCGTATTCCTGCCCAACCTAAACCGGGTCTCATTAACGTTCTGATTGAAATTCCAGGTGGAAGTAAAAATAAATACGAGTATGACAAGGAACTGGAAGCCTTTGCTCTAGACCGTGTACTTTACTCGTCGGTACAATACCCATTCGACTACGGCTTTATCCCCAACACTCTGGCTGATGATGGCGACCCACTAGATGGTATGGTGATCATCGACGAACCAACCTTTCCTGGTTGTATAATAGCAGCAAGACCTATAGGTATGCTAGAGATGATTGATGGCGGTGATCACGATGAAAAAATTCTTTGTGTTCCCGTCAAAGATCCTCGCTACGCTTCGATCAAATCCCTGAAAGACCTAGCACCACACCGATTGGATGAGGTAGCGGAATTTTTCCGCACCTACAAAAATTTGGAGAAAAAGGTAACGGAAATTCGTGGGTGGCAGGATGTTGACAAGGTGATACCCTTAGTTGAAAAGTGCATCAAGGCTTATCAAGCAAAGGGTTAGAATCCTGATTTGCAAAACTACCTGCAACACCTTCAACAAACTAAGTTAGGAATGAGGGAACAGTTAACAGTGAACAATAATCAGTTGGTTATTGCCTAGACTGATTACTGAAATGACTGCTAACTGATAACTGATAACTGGTAAAGGCAATGCAACGCACGCTCCTTTTGGCAAAAATTCACAACTGCACCCTAACGTCAACGAACCTTAACTATATGGGTAGCATCAGCATTGATCAAATTTTATTGGATAAAGCAGGGATCTTGCCCTACGAGCAGGTGCAAGTCGTGAATACTACCAATGGCGAGCGTTTTATTACTTATGCAATCCCAGCAAAAGCCAACTCGGGTGTGATCGAACTCAATGGGGCGGCAGCACGTCTAGGCATTTCTAGCGATCGCTTGATTATAATGTCTTACGGGCAGTTCACGTCGGAAGAGTTAAAAACTTACTCTCCCACTGTTGTCATTGTGGACGAAAAAAACCGACTGTTGGAAGTGCGACGCTACGATGACCTGCTCAGTAAGACTTAATTTCAAAGAAAATGTCACAATTTAAGCCGTCGCCTCCCCAGATATACGTAGAAGAAAAGCAAGCCACTCAGCTTCAACAAAGCCAAGTAGGAGAATTTTTGGTTCAATTCTGGGGTGTGCGAGGTTTAATTCCTACCCCAGGCAGCAACACCAACCGCTATGGTGCTAATACTCCTTGTGTCGAGATGCAAGTAGGCGGGAAAACCTTAATTTTTGATGGGGGTACTGGCTTACGCATCTTAGGAAAAAGTTGGCTAGAACTACAGGGTCCACGAGAAGCTCATTTATTTTTTACCAACTCCCAGTCAAATCGCATTCAAGGTTTTCCGTTTTTTGCCCCCGCATTTCTTCTGGAAAATTCCTTCCATATATATGGAACAGCCGCCACAAATGGAGCTTCGATTAAACAATGTTTGTGCGATCAAATGCTTCAGCCGCACTTTCCTTTCCCCTTACAGGTGATGCAGTCTGAACTACAGTTTCACCAACTGAATACAGATAAAGTTGTGAAGTTAGATGATGTCATTGTGACAACAGCATTAATCAATCAAACTCAAAAATCTCTCGGCTACCGAGTTAACTGGCAGGAATATAGCGTCGCCTATATTACAGATCTGCATAGACGTGTGAATAAGTTTGAGCGAGAACAAATTGCACATCTTACAAAAGGTGTCGATTTGCTGATTGCCAATGCCACTTACACTCCTCCCGCAGCACGTAACCATGCTGACAGTGATGTTCACTGGCTGACTGCTGTAGATTTGGCAAATACTGCGGGTGTTAAACAGCTTGCCATTACTCAACATCACCCAGATGACCACGACGATTTTCTTGACCAAGTTCAAACCGAAGTTAAATCTGTTTTTCCCAAAGCATTGCTCGCTTGTGAAAGGTTGATTTTATCGCTAGCTTGAAAAGGAGGAGCAGGGAGCAGGGGGGCTTGTTTGATTGGGACTGCCTTGGAATTTATTTAAATAGGTGAGCTAAAATAAATGCGGCAGCCGCTGCTAAGCCACCAATTAAGGCAGTTTGATAGCCCGATTTTATGGGTTTGGTACCCGTGAAGCGTCCTTTAACATAACCAAAACTATAGAGTGCTATCAGGGTTGCGATCGCAGAAACTCGCAAAGCAACGACAGAATTACTGAACACCATGTAGGGAACGAGTGGAACTAAGCCTCCGGCAATATAGGAGGCGGCGATCGTTAGCGCACTTCGACCGGCGCGGGAGGGTTCAGGGGCTTCTAAGCCTAGCTCAAAGCGCATCATAAAATCAACCCACTTTGTTGGGTTTGCTTGGATTGCCTTAACTACTGGAATCGCCTGTTGATCAGAAAGACCATAGG
This sequence comes from uncultured cyanobacterium, assembly GCA_903903925.1. Taxonomy (GTDB): domain Bacteria; phylum Cyanobacteriota; class Cyanobacteriia; order Cyanobacteriales; family Nostocaceae; genus Stigonema. The sequence goes on along the minus strand of CAIVAU010000113.1, from coordinate 33,762 downwards.
CACGAAATATATCCATGACTTCTTGCGCCTCTTCACCTGGCATTTCATGTACCTCCCGAAATTCCCGGCGGCGTTCACTCATGTAATGTTCATAATCGGTTCTCGCTGCTAAGTAGCCCCCCAGACCCATTGCGATTGAGCCTGCGGTAATCTCCGCTAACCCTGCGGTCACGATAATGCTTGTTGACGTTATCGCCCCAGATAGCCCTGCTGCCAGAGCAAAAGGCACGGTTAACCCATCTGACATTCCAATCACAATGTCTCGGATCGTTTCGGAGGCGGTGAAGTGTCTTTCCGTATGAGGTGTGAGGGGCATAGCTAGTGATCTGGTAGAATGCTGAATTTGATGGTTATTGTTAGGTTTATGTGTACTATTCTAGATCTAGTGGCTAGTCTTTAAAAATACTCTCGCTAAATGCATTGTTTTTGATATTTGTCAACTGTCTATAAGACGAAAATAAGACTCTAAAGTCAGGAGCGGTTCGGGAAGGATTTGTGAGCTTGCAGGGAACAGTTTATACAGCAAAAGCATCTATCAAAACGACGAGGAAAATAGATGTATCACTGTTGTATGTGAAGTAACACTATTTCTAATTTGTAATCAAGAAGGTCGTTGATGGAACGTCTAAATTCTTCACAACAAAGCCAGAGTGTCTCCGGATTAGAGGAACAAAAAACACCTGTTTTGAAGCAAGAGGTGATACCTATCACTTCCACTGACTCTAAAAGTGATACCATCAAACCCGTCTCGTTGTCTAAGCACCATTTACAACGGAAAGTTGTGTTGGGGGTGTTATTAGGCGCAGGAACGATCATATCATGTATTTATTCATACCAGTGGTGGCAATATAACCACCAGCATACGCTCAAGTTTCAAGAAACCGATAACGCCTATGTCACCGCAAATATTCAGCCTGTGACTTCCCGCATTTCAGGAATAGTGACTGAAGTTGCGGTCAATGATAACCAAATGGTGTCTCTATCGGATACATTAGTCAAGCTTGACGAACGTGATTTACAAGTTGCTCTGACACAAGCAAAAGCATCTCTAGAATTAGCTAAGCAGCAAGCAGCATCAATACAGGAAAATATCAAAGATAGCAAAATTAATCCGGTTTTATTGAAGCCAGATACAGTCAACAAAAATACCCAAATAAAACAGATTGGTAACACAGAAAAAATACTACAGGCGCAAACCATCAACCGACAAACAAAGATAAATCAGCAAAAGTACACAACAGCACTGGCTGTGATTGCCCAAAAGCAAGCGGAGGTCAACAAAGCTGAACTCCAGCTATCCTACACCAACATTACTGCGCAAGTTGCTGGAAAAATAGGTAATAAAAATGTTTCTGTGGGACAGCTGGTACAACCAGGACAAACTCTTCTTACAGTCGTACAACCAAGTCCTTGGATTGTTGCCAACTTTAAGGAAACTCAGTTAGAAAAAATACAGCCTGGGCAAAAGGTGACGATTAAAATCGCCGCCTTCCCTAGTCGAAAGTTTCAAGGTCTGGTAGAGAGTCTGTCGCCGACTTCTTTTGGCAAGGTTGCGGTTGTCCCACAAGATAATGTCACGGGTAATTCTGTCAAGAGTCAAGATGGGCAACGAATTCCGGTCAAGATTGTATTTGAGTCTAAGAGTCTTCAAGGTTATGAATCCCGAATGACTCCGGGAATGTCAGCAACTGCGGTTGTAGAAACTAAATAATTAAGAGGGAGCTCTTAGCAGGGCGCAGGGCGCTCTTAGCAGGGGGAATCCCCATAATTAAACTGGATTCTGGTTCCTGACTCCTGAGTTCTTTCTGTTAAATCTAAATAGCCTCATCCCATTCGCTGTTACCAGCAGAGAACTTCCTGTATCTGCTAAAACGGCAACTGCTAACCCGACAAAACCAAAACTTCCCAACAACAAGAATAGTCCTTTCGTCACCAGCGAAAAGATAATATTTTGTTGAATGACTGACACTGTCCGGCGGCTTAAATCTACTGCATAAGCAAGTCGTCTGAGGTCACTTCCTACTAGGACTACATCTGCTGTCTCTAGGGCGATATCAATTCCACCAACTGCAAAACTGATATCTGCTGCAGCGAGGGCTGGTGCATCGTTGATCCCATCCCCAACCATACCTACGACTCCGTCACGACGCAGCTGTTGAATCACTTGCAGCTTGTCTTCTGGTAACAGTTCTGCTTGATATTCCTTGATGTTTACCTGTTGGGCAATCTGTTTTGCAACAGCATTGCGATCGCCTGTCAACATCACCAGCCGTTTCAGTCCCATCTGTTTGAGGAGTCGCACTGCCTCTGTTGCTTCTAATCTTAATCCATCTGCGAGGGCGATCGCTCCTAACAATCCTGTCTGTGTTCCGACCAGCACAGGTGTTTGACCTAAGGTTTCAATCTCAACCAATAAGGATTCAGCTTCTGGTGATAAAGAAATACCTCTGTGTGTAAATAAACGCAAATTCCCCACCAAATACACTGACTCGCCAATTTGCGCCTCAATTCCTTTGCCAGGTAGAGAGATAAACCTTTCAGGAGTCTGTAATTCGATCCCGTCAGATTGGGCAAGATCAACTATCGCTTTCCCTAAAGGATGTTCAGATTGCTGTTCTATACTCGCGGCAACCTGTAGCACTAGCTTTGAACTTGTCTCTCCTACACTATAAACCTTTTGCACCAATGGCAACCCTCTCGTGATTGTTCCAGTCTTATCAAAGGCAAGGCTTGTCATATGTCCGGCTGTTTCCAGTGCTTTGCCACCTTTGAACAAAACTCCGTGATGGGTTGCTGCACCAATGGCGCTGATGATCGAAACTGGGGTGGAAATGACTAAGGCGCAGGGACAACCTATGACTAGCATCACTAATGCCCGGTACAGCCAGACGTTCAAGGGTTGAACAAATACAATGGGAGGGATGAGGGCAATGGCGATCGCAATCAAAATGACAATTGGGGTGTAAACCTCTGCAAACCGATCCACCCAATGCTGTGAGGGCGCACGGCTTTCTTGGGCTTGTTCCACCAAATTAATAATTTTGGCAACCGTTGTATCGTTGACTGTATGGGTCACTTGGACTTGCAAAAAGCCTGTATGATTCAACGTCCCAGCATAAACAGTATCTCCAGGGGCTTTATCTTCTGGGATCGACTCTCCTGTAATTGGAGACTGGTCAATTGCGCTTGTCCCAAAAACAACTATGCCATCCAACGCCACCCTCTGTCCTGGTCGAATTGTCAAGGTTTCACCTACGTGAATACTCTCAACGCTCACTGTCACCTCCTCTTGACCCCGCTTAACGGTAGCAGTTGCTGGAGTCAAATCCATCAAGGCGCGAATCGCATTCCGCGTGCGACCAAATGTGAAAACTTGCAGTGTTGTCCCTAGAGAGAACAAAAAGACGACGAGTGCTGCTTCAAACCAGTCTCCTAAAATGACTGCCCCAATCACCGAAATGGTCATCAGCAGGTTCATATCTGCGCGGCGTAAGCGCAACTCAAATAATCCAGCCCGTGCTACCGGATAGCCAGCAACTATGATGCCGCCACCATAAAAAGCCCGTACAATCCAGATGGGTAGTGCTAAATTCTGAGTCAATAAGCCCAACACTAACCCGATTCCTGCAAGCATAACGCTCTGCCCCTGACGGTTAGTCAGCCAGAATTTCCAGTTTGTTGGGTCAGGCTTCTGAGTTGGTTTGGGGACTGGATGAACGTGTTCATGTTCGTGGTCATGAGAACCTGAGTGGGTGTGATGATGGGAATTAGCCTCAGAAGTTGGCTCAACTGTATAACCTAAAGCTTGTATCCGATCATAAATATTCGTTTCACTGACCTGCTGGGTATCATAACTAACTTGTAATCTTCCAGTCGCAAAGCTGACCGATGCCTCACTCACCCCAGCCATCTTCTGCAACCCAACCTCAACAGTTTTCGCACAATTGCCGCAATCCATCCCACCGATTTTTACCTCTAGCTTTTTGGTAGGAGTGATATCAACAGTGTAGCCTAACACGGTGATACGTTGTTTGATTTCTGCTTCACTCACTTGCTCAGGGTCGTAGGAAACCCTGACTCGCCCTGTTGCGAAACTAACTGAAGATTCTGTGATACCACGTAACTGCTGCAAGCTGGCTTCGATCGTCTTCGCACAACTTCCGCAGTCCATGCCACCAACCAGCAAAGATTGTGTTTTAAGGGAGGGGGTTTGAGTCATGGCAGCGTTAAACGGCGACAAAATTAACTGCTCATATTTTAATCCAATAACTGAATAGATATTCAATTGTGCAATTATTTAATTTACATTAAAATTGAAACTGATTACCATTACCTCAACAAAAGTCCATGAACAAGGGTCAGCAAAACCAAGACTTTGACCAACTCCAAAGTCTTGAGACGCTAAAGTGTGAAACACCACTAGTGAATCTAGATAATGTACGTTCTTATCAGGCGCAAATTTTGCCAACAGCTAAGGCACAGCAGATGGCGGAAGTCTTTGGAGTGTTGGCAGATCCGAACCGTCTGCGCCTCTTCTCCGCTTTGGTCAACCAGGAGTTATGTGTTTGCGACCTAGCCGCATTGACAAAAATGACAGAGTCAGCCGTTTCGCATCAGTTGCGATTATTAAAAGCGATGCGTTTAGTTAGCTATCGTCGAGAAGGACGGAACGTCTATTATAGCTTGGCTGACAGTCACATCATCAACTTGTATCGCTCTGTAGCAGAACACTTGGACGAATCAACTTGAAATCTCTATAAGTTTTTTCTAGTTTTCACGGAAATCACACTTCTGCTAACCCTCTATGGGAGATATTATAGTTTTCATTATGTGATAAAATGTATGTAGTTATAGAAATTAAAAAGCATTTTATCACAAGTATCCAATATATTCAAACCATGTTGTGATTAAATGTCTATTAGGCAAGACTTTTCAACCCTTGCATTTAACAGACCTATCACCTTGACAAAACTACTGCTTTGCAGTACCTTAAGTTTAAGGGGGAAGCTAGATGCTATTTGAATGGGACGAAGAAAAAGCACAGGCCAACCTCATAAAACACCGAATCAGCTTTGTTGCGGTAACGGCGGTTTTTGATGACCCAAACCGCATTGATGAAGACAGCACAAAGCCAGAGTATGGCGAGGTACGGACGAAAACAATAGGGCTGATTGAAGGCGAATTAATCATCGTGGTTATCCACACCGACAGAGAGCAGAAACGGCGGATTATTTCAGCAAGGAGGGCAACGAAAAATGAGCGAGAAAAATACTATCACCGTTGAACGCCTTTCCGATGGGCGTGTTGTTCAGGTGATGCCTGATGGCTCAAAGCGCCTTTTGCAGGATGAAACCGATTGGGTACGGCTCCGTGCCATGACCGAGGAAGAAATCGAAGCGGCTGCGGTGGAAGACCTTGACAATCCGCCTCTGACGGACGAGGAACTGAAGAAACTCAGGCGCGTTCCTGACCTCAAGGAAATTCGGCAGAAGCTTCACATGACACAGGAGCAGTTCGCAACGAAATTCCATGTTCCTTTGGGCACGTTACGGGATTGGGAGCAAGGGGCTAAATATCCCGATACGGCAACTCGGTCGTATCTCCGTGTTATTGAGAAAGCTCCCCATATTGTTATGCAGGCTCTGGACGGATAAGCGCAACTACGAGCCAATTCCAGAGTTTTTACATTTCGTTACATAGTTGTAAATTTTCCCGCCCACCTCAGGGTAAACGCATCTAATTTTGTATAAACGAAATTACCGCTGTTCCTATACTCCTGCGATTACTTAACCTCAAAGGGGCGGTGGTAACTCTGGATGCAATGGGCACCCAGACAGCGATTGCCGTCCAAATCAAGCAGGATGGCGGCGAATATGTGCTGGCGCTTAAAGGCAATCAGGGAAAGCTTAACCAACAAGTTGAGGCTTGGTTTGAACAAGCAAAAGCCAATGGCTTTGCGGGAATAGACTACAGCTATCACCAAATCGTGGAGACAGGGCATCATCGGATTGAAAACCGACAGGTGTGGGCGGTTTCGGTGAGTCAATTACCACCGTTGCATCGCCAGAATCATTGGCTGGGGTTGACCACAGTAGTTATGGTCAAACGGACGCGACAGTTATGGAATAAAACGACAAATCAATGTTGACAAAACTAAATCATTATCGTCCAACACTGTAAATTCTGTTTTAAAAGTAGTGACATTCTCCCAAATTTCCTCTAATTGTAACTCACTACCCGTTATATTTAAACGAGTAGCCGCAGCTAAATACTCTCGCAGTACTTGAGGACTGACAAACAATTCAATATCTGCCTCTCGCATAGTTTGCAAAAACTCTGTTGCTGCCAGATGCCAAGGTGATACGCTATTTGTGGCGAAAATTAGCACATTCGTATCAAGAAAAACTTCTCTAAACCCTGTCATCATCATAAATATCTTGTCTACGGAAATTACACTCAGACGACCAATTTTTCCACTCACCTACATTCAGCTTGAGTGGTGGTTTAACAGGATTGACATCAAGTGGTAGTGGTGTTTCATCGATCACAAGCACAACTCGGTGTTTACCTGGCATAATATCAGATGGCAATGTCATGATAATTTGCTGGTCATCTGTTACTGTTACAGTTGTTTCAATGGTTCTCATGCGACTTCCTCCTATCATTCAAACATGACTTCTTTTGGCAGTGAATTATTATATAGTTTCAAGTCTTACATGATATTGTTCTTTGATGTAGTATAAGTATATTATTTGTGATACTAAAACATGAAGATAGGGAGCATCCCAGTTTTGCAAAAAGACGATCAGTAGTGTGAGCCGGAAAGCTCACGTGTACTACAAGCGAGCAAGATGCTCGCACTACGAATTTACGCTCATTGGGATGCACCCTGAAGATTCTTTCCGCATTAATGCAATAAGCGAAATTAATGCACTAAGGGAGGCTGAATTCAAACATTACCTTCAGGATGAGATATATCGTCCACAAATGATATCGAGTTTTGATTACCCACGATGATGATTTTAGCTTCATAAAAGAGGAATTTGACATTGTGCAATTGCCGTCTCTTTTACTTCTAGGGATAAACAACTCTTGTAGATGGTTGTATATGCACCTACAGGAAAATTCTACAACTTTTTTATCTTTCGACACTCCCCTCTCTCTACTCCACAGTTACAGACTTCGCTAGATTTCTTGGTTGATCGACGTCCAAACCGCGACGGGCGGCAATATGATAAGCCAACAATTGTAGGGGAATCACGGTGATGATTGGGGAAAGCAACTCTTCTACAACCGACACGGGAATGATATTGTCAAATATTTCCGCTGCTTCTCCCTCTTTGACTGGTGTGACACCAATTAAACGAGAATCGCGGGCTTTGGCTTCTTGGGCGTTGGAAATCACCTTTTCGTAGACATTACCGGGCATAGCGATCGCCACCACTGGTACTTTCGCATCCAACAGGGCGATCGGTCCGTGTTTCATTTCTCCAGCCGGATACCCTTCAGCGTGAATATAGCTGATTTCCTTCAATTTCAACGCCCCCTCCAAAGCAATAGGAAAGTTAATCCCCCTACCCAAAAAGATAAAATCTCTGGTTTCAGCAAAGTCATGAACCAAATGCTCAATATAACGCTCTTGACTTTCCAAAATTGCCTCAATATCTCTTGGAATCTGCCACAATCCCTTGATAATCTCCTCTAATCTTGCTGGTGGAACAGTCTGGCGACGATAAGCTAAATCCAACGCCAAAGCGTAAAACGCCATCAATTGAGCAACAAAAGTTTTTGTCGCGGCAACCCCAATTTCAATTCCTGCGAGGGTACTAATAATATGAGACACCATTCGACCCAAAGTACTTTCTGGACGATTGGTAATTCCCAGCAGTCGCGGTTGATACTTAGGTTCTTTGTTCCGACGACGTTCTTCTTCCATTGCCAAAGCCGCCAAGGTATCAGCGGTTTCACCAGATTGAGTCACGCCTATCGTTAACGTGTTTGGTGTTAACGGTGATGGTGCATAGCGGAACTCCGAAGCATAATGTACCTGAGTTGGAATTCCTGCCAGTTGTTCTAGCAAGTGTTTACCGATTAACGCTGCGTGCCAACTAGTACCACAAGCAACAATCTGAATTTGCTCCAAATCGGGATAAATCTCTTCAGCTAAACCGAGATGAATCGGAGAATTAGCAGTCTGAGTTGCATTCCAATTAGTGTCAAAGTAAGCTTCCAAACACGCCCTTACCACTCCAGGCTGCTCATAAATTTCCTTGAGCATGAAGTGCTTGAACCCTTGCTTTTCCACCATCGTAGGATTCAAGCTAAGTACGCGGGGGTGTTTCTTCAACCTGTCACCAGCAAAATTGTAAACCTCAACGCCCAAAGGTGTAAGACGTGCTATTTCCCCATTTTCCAAGGGTAGCATTGCAGCAGTATAAGTCACGATCGCTGGTGTATCAGAAGCACAAAAAAATTCTCCTTGCCCAAAACCAATGACTAGGGGGGCTTGTTGGCGAACGACGACCAGTTCATCTGGGTAGTCAGCAGAAATCACTGCAAGGGCAAATGCCCCAGTGAGCTTATTAACCACTTGACGAACTGCCTCCAGAAAAAGAGAGGGACTGAGGGGATTAGGAGTAGAGGGAGGGTTTTTTAAGAATGCAGCGATGAGGTGGGGAATCACCTCGGTATCAGTGTCCGAACGAAACTCAGTTCCTTGGGCTTTCAGTTGTTCCCGTAACTCACGGTAGTTTTCAACAATGCCATTTTGCACCACCGCCACGCGCATTGCCGTATCCATATGAGGATGCGCGTTGTATTCCTCTGGTTTACCGTGAGTTGCCCAGCGGGTATGACCAATACCAATTGGTGCAGGAGTCTCTACTAATTCTAACTTGGAACGTAGATTATGAAGTTTACCCTTTGCCCGAACACAATTGACTTCACCCTCCCATACCGTGGCGATTCCTGCAGAATCGTAGCCCCGATACTCCAATTTTTCCAGCCCAGATAGCAAAATTTCTGTTGCTGCTTGAGTGCCAATATAGCCAACGATACCGCACATGACTTACACCACTCCATTCTCACGATCATTCCACTCTGTATAGTTGTTAACACAAAGGCAGCATTTTGGCAAAGGGGGAATAGAGAGTGTGGGGGGTGTGGGGAGTGTGGGAGGTGTGGGGGGAGGGAGAGTTTGGAGGATAGAGATTGTTAATTCCTCTTAAAACTAGGTTAATAGCGACTATTACCCATCTCCCCCATCTCCCCACACTCTCCTCCCACTCCCCTCTCTCTTTAGTAAGCTAGACCCATACTGCGAGTGGTTTCAGCGCCTAGGTAAACCCGGATGCTCAAAAAGTCGGTGGGGCAAGCTGTTTCACATCGCTTACAGCCCACGCAGTCTTCTATGCGGGGAGAAGAGGCGATTTGCTGGGCTTTGCAGCCGTCCCAAGGTACCATTTCTAGTACGTCTGTGGGGCAAGCGCGAACGCATTGGGTGCAGCCTATGCAGTTATCGTAGATTTTTACGGTATGAGACATTAAAAAAGCTCCTTTCCAAGTGTTCTTTTGGTGTGAAACAATCATAATCAAGGCATAGTTTACCGCAGTGGCTTAGCCTCCGTAATCAAAAGGCTACAGAACTTTAAAGAATGTAATAAGCCGAGGTGTGGGGAGTGTGGGGAGTGTGAGGAGTGGGGGGAGTGTGAGGAGTGGGGGGAGGACTAAAAAATAATTCATCCTTGTTTACAAACTGTTAGTAAATCGTTAACTCAAGCATAAACTGCGCAAGCGGTTCTAAGTAGGTGCGTTACCATCCTAATAATGTAAACCTAATTACAAAAGTTTATGGAGCCAAACTCTTTACCTACCGAGGTTATTCTGACGCATCCGCATCAGTCTCTCGGTAGCGTGCAACTTGATTGGACACCACAACCTGGAAACTATCTTGATCTTGAAGGAAAAACCTATGCAGTGTTAGAACGCCGCCACCGCTATCAGTTGAAGGCAGGGCGCTACCGCTTGCTTTATATTGCTCTCTATGTACAATCTGCTAAACAACCCACCGAAAAAAGTCTTGTCAAAGGTCACTGGGTGATTGGAGATGCTAACTGTCGCTACAATGCCCATTCAGAAATCATTCGTTGTGCAGTAAACCCAGACGGACCATGTAAGAGTTGCCGCTTGTATGAATTATGAATTATGAGTGGGGAGTGGGGAGTGGGGAGTAATAATTTCCAAGCAACAATTAACTCCTAACTCCTAACCCCAACCCCTAACCCCTAACCCCTAACCCCTAACCCCTAATTCATAATTCCTAACCTCTCTCCTAGTGCTAATCGCGTACCATTAACAAAATCCCATCCTGACTGGGGACGTTTGCCAGCCAACTGAACTTCTCGCAACAGTAATAAACCTTCCCCAGTTTGTACGATCGCTCCCATTCCCTTGGCAATACTTACCACTTCGCCTGGGCTACCTGATTTGTTTGGCAAATCAGGAAATTTGTCAATTAAGTCCTTTAATGCTGGCGGAATCTCCTGACTATAAGCACTGTTCAGGGGAGCAGTAGCAGTAATTTTCAGTGATAGGTGGCGAAAAGTGGTAGTACAGTTGGGGTAAAAGCCTCTAATTTGATTGTGTAACGCAAAAGCGCTTTTCGACCAATCCAACTCATAATCCTCCTTCTTAATTAAAGGCGCATAAGTTGCTTCAGCATCCTCTTGGGGAATTGGCTTAATTTCCTGGTGTTCTAGTTTCAACAACGTTTCCACCAATAAATCTGCACCGATAGCTGATAGTTTCTGGGCTAGATCTTGGGCATTATCCAATAATCCTAGAGGTGTAGTAGCTACCAAAAGCATGGCACCAGTATCCATCCCCGCATCCATTAACATTGTTGTAATGCCTGTGTGAGTCTCGCCGTTATACAGGCACCACTGAATAGGAGCAGCACCCCGATACTTGGGTAAAATAGAGCCATGTAAGTTAACACAACCAAATTTGGGCATATCCAAAATTTCTTGCGAGAGAATTTGCCCGTAGGCGACAACCACAAACACATCCGCACCAATTTGTTTGAGTTGAGTTAACGTTTCAACATCTTTTTTCACCCGTTGGGGTTGCCATATAGGCAAGTTAAAAGAGGTGGCGATAGTTTTGACAGGAGAAGGTATAAGTTGATTCCCACGTTCTCGGCGTTTATCGGGTTGTGTGACAACTGCCAATACTTCAAATTCTGGGTGATTCAGTAATTTTTCTAGGGTAGGCACAGCAAAATGAGGAGTGCCAAAAAATACTACTTTCATACTAGTCAATAGTCAACGGTCAACAGTCAACAGTCAACATTCGGACTATTAACTATTGACTAAAATAGCTTAGTTTTTTGGGAAAATAGTTTCACTTTTAGTTTCCAAAAAGTGGCTGAATAGAGTTATAATATAATAGCTGGAGATTAGCCAGCAGAAATTGCATCTACCAAGCCTAGCTCTATTGACAATACACGCTTAGTCTAGTTTCTATCTGAAAGCTGGGAGAGTACTGCGCCTTTGTGGGAAGGACAGGTAGATATGACGCTTCTTAAACGAAACGCTCTCTGAGTAGTGTCAAATCGCAGTAATGCGGAGTAAGTCGGAACAATTCGCCTTGGCACTACACCAGACTTAGCCCCGGCATTGGGGAGAAACGACTCTTAAAGGTCTTGACTTGCAATTAAATAGTCAAGGTGGCTTGGCTATTTGTGCCTTAAAAAAAATGATTTGTTGCGTTCCCTCTACCTTTCTGCCTAGGAGAGGGAAGGTACTGGGTGTTAAATTAAGATGCCTGCTAACCCGGTCTGGTGGGGATGGATGAGAATAGGATTTTTTTCAGTGGTTACACTGAACTAATCTAGTCAGGTGTCATCCGTGCAACGGAAACACTGCTGTGGGAAACACCTGAATAAGCAGATAGTTGCGGGTTGGTAAATGATTTTAATTTATCCTATAACTTCACCTCTTTAGCCGAACTTCCAAGCCAATTATGTATTTTTGATGACAAAAATATAGCAAGTGACCCATTAGCGATGCCCGCCTCTAATGTTGTTGGGTGTTAGTGGCAGAATCTTCTGGAACTAAGTGATTCCTCAGAGAGTCTTGATAGAAATTGTGTCAACTTCTTAGCAAAAAAGTTTTTGAGGGAAAATAAATGAGGTGATATCTGATGCACAATTTTTAGAAACTTTTGCGAAATTTAACTGAATTCTTTCTTGAAAATTTTTAGTTCCCTGTTATACCTATAATCATAGCCTCTTCCAATTCTTGTATAGGCATTACTCCCCACACAGACACAGCCCTCTAGAGAGTCAACCAATGCTTAAACACCTTTTGCTGTTGGGATGGTTCCGAGTAAAACCATTCCTTAACTATGTTGTTATTATGATACTAATTGCACCCTTGGTTGGTGCATCTGGCAATCCTACCTTAGCGAAACTATCTCAAGTCGCTAAAATTACCACCAACACAATAGAAACATCTGCTGTTAGTGAACCTCAATCAGATCAAGTCTCTCTAGGATCAAAAGCAGCATCTTCCAGGGACTCCTTGGTAAAACAGTCCGTAGCTGCGGCAAAACTACCACTATTACAAGACGAATTGCACTCAGGGACAGAGGAAAATAATATTCTGTCTCAGGAAATGCCAGAAAATGACTTATTGGCAGCAGTTGAACTGGTACCATCAACTAGGCAATCTGACTCTGTGTCAATACCATTGTCTCCTAGTCAACGTGATCTAGTGGAGCGACTAAGATCTGCTAGAATCCAAATTCGGTCAGTGACAAGAGTTGATGGTTCTGTCTCAAAGGAGAGGCTGACAGCTCAATTAATGCAAGCAGCTAAAACCGAGCCTGTGACTGAACAATCTCAACCAAGTTCAACAACAGGTACTGCGACTGAACAGCCGAATGAAGATAGCGCAACACAGCAAGATCCAATCGGAAGCCGTTATCCTATTCCCTGGAAATGGATACAGGCGACGCAGGAAACGATGAGTTCCAAGGGTCGTTCTGGAGTGCGTTATTACCGCAGTGTACCTGTCACTTCCCCAGATGGTAGATATGCTATTTACAGCCGAGTGCAACTAGACGTAAAACCAGAAATGTATAATACCCGCGTCACTAGCGTTTTATTTATAGAAGATAGACAAACTAAAAAGTTACAGATAGTGACCACAACTTCCCCTATTAATGATCCTCTATTAAAGGTCAATGTATCTTCGCGCTATAGAGGTGAACAAGGAAGCATTGCCGTATTAGTTCCTGTCAGCTGGTCACAGAAGGGCGATCGCTTCCTAGCACGCAAGTTTGAAGGGTTAATGAACACGTCTGATTTTACAGATCACGCCGTGATTTGGGATCGCGAAAAAAATCACTCCCACTGCGTGACTCCCACCCAACAGAAAGCCGAGCGTGAAATGGCGGTATTATTAGGTTGGAGTAAAACGCATCCTGACAGTGTGCTGTTCCGCGCCGGGGAAATGGGCGAGGAAAATTGGCCTTTAGTGACAGTTGCCAGTGATGGTAGTACTGCGATCGCAACCGAAACAGATCAGCCAATCACCTTTGGTCAAAAAGTGACGGAACTTTGGGCCGATCCATCAGTCGAATATAGATAGTTAGGAGTTAGGAGTTAGGAGAAAATACAACTAACAACTAACAACTAACAATCAACAATTCTATGGAGATTTATCGTTGCTATCTGACTCAACAAGTGGTTCTTCTTTTACCCGACGAATAGGCAAGTTAGCAATCAAGGCTGTTGTGCGTTGATTGCTTTCTAGTGTGAACTCTAAGCCCTCGGTTTCAACCTCCACATAGCGACAAACAATTTCTAAAATTTCTTGCCGCATTTTTTCTAATACTTGAGGGCTTAGGTCAGCGCGATCGTGGGCAATAACCAATTGCAGGCGACGTTTCACTTGTTTGCGACTGTTTTCAGGACTGCGAAAAAAGAGTCGTTCTAGAAGTTCGAGAATCATTGCAATTAGGTGCGCGTGCGTCCAACAAAAGAAGATGAGTTAAATGATCTTTGTCCACAACAACCTGCGGAGGCGAGAGAAGATGCTGTCTTGGGATGATTCGAGTGCAAGAAAGTCAATTGTTTCCCCTTCTAATCTACGAGCAATATGCTCAAAAGCTCTAGCTGCTATAGAGGGAGTCTCTGTTAAGACTAAAGGTTCACCGCGATTGGTAGAGACAATAACACGCTCATCGTCTGGAATTATCCCGATCAAAGGAATTGATAAAAGTTCCTGAACATCTTGCACAGACATCATATCATTTACCCGTACCATTGCAGGTCTGATCCGGTTAATAATTAAATGAATACGCTTGATGCCTTGTGCCTCTAGCAACCCAACTACCCGGTCAGCGTCACGAACAGAAGCAATTTCTGGTGTCGTAACAATTAGGGCTTCTTTGGCAGGTGCGATCGCATTTTTAAAGCCCATTTCAATTCCGGCTGGACTGTCTAGCAAAACGTACTGATATTTTTGTGCCAGTGCATTTACCAACAACTTCATCTGATCCGGAGAAACTGCGTCTTTGGTGCGATTTTGTGCTGCTGGTAGAAGCACTAGGTTAGGTTGGCGTTTATCTTTGACTAAAGCTTGCTCTAAACGGCATTCTCTAGCCAAAACTTCGATCGCAGTGTAGACAATGCGGTTCTCTAGCCCTAATAGCAGATCCAAATTTCTGAGACCAAAATCCGCATCTACCAAAGCGACTTGACGTCCCATTTTGGCTAAAGCCATGCCCAAATTTGCTGTAACTGTGGTTTTACCCACTCCTCCTTTGCCGGAGGTGACGACAATAATGCGAGTCATGATAGAAACGCGCTCGATTAGGGATTAATAGAAAATAATAGAGAAGTAGTCAGGAGTCAGGACTCAGGAGTCAGAATGAATCCTTTTTTAACTGGTGGCAAAATTATTTCATACTTTAAACAAACCCTTAAATTTACCCATAGTAGATCCTCCTGACTCCTAACTCCTGATTCCTGACTCCTTTCATAACTCTTGATTGATCCTACTTAATTGGATTCTGGAAAAATCAATCGCCCTAGTGATGCGAATCCCTTGCGGCGTCATATGAGCCACTTCAGGATAAAATTGCATCGGGATTTTTGCTGGTGCCCTGGCTACAGCATCTGCAATTCGCAATTGGGTTGGTTCCATTTGCACAGCCATGATCAGACTTTCGCGGTTACCACTAGCACCTGCATGGGCAACTCCACGTAACCGTCCCCAAACTAGAATATCTCCATCTGCAACTACGATACCACCTGGATTTAAATCTCCCAAAATAATTACAGTACCGGGATGGCGAAATTCCACACCTGAACGCACTGTCATTTCCAGATAAAGTGCTTCTGCTAAAGGTTTAGCAGCTTTGATTTCAGAACTCAGAGAAGTTTCTGGCTGTAATTGTTCTACACAGTAGCCTAAGCTAGCAGCCGCAATGGCTGTTTGGCGACGACTGGTAGAAACTGATTTGAGTTGGATCTGGACATCATTCAAGGTTTCAGCAAGTTCTTGCAGTTGTCTACCATCCAGCAAACGGTTCTGTGCTACTAGATGCAAAACTGTGTTGGGTGAAAAGAAGCGATCGCTCCCTAACAACCGCAGCTTTACTTGTTGCCAAATCTCAGACCAACTGTTTTCTGAGGCAGGTATTTGAGATTCTGTTGGTAAAATTAATAACAGTTTTTCCCCCTCTGTTTTAAACTGCACTTGGGTATGTTTATTCACCGTATTTTCTAGCAACGGTGACTCAGTGAAATCTAGGAGAGTGGAATCTGACTGTAAATACCGGATGACAGAATCTACTTCAGCTTCAGGGAGGATAGAATCTGACTCTGCGTCAGCAGGAATAGAAATTGCCTCCACATCAGAAAGAGTAGAGATCAACTCTACAGGAGAAGGGTCTTTCTTTGACTCTAAATCAGGGATGGTAGAATCAGAAGTCATGCAGCACTAACCAAACTATGGGAACCGCGTAATATCGACTAGTTGCGTTTTGCAACTGCAATCTTCAACGGGGTGTAGGGGAATGTATGGGGTTTCCCACACCCTAAACCCTAAACCCTACACTATTTTGACTTAGGCGTTGATAGATAGTTGCCAGGGCATCAGCATCGCCGACATTTCCTGGAAACAGTACAACTGGCAAATTGGGATACTGAGGATGATCAGATGGAGCAATTACCATCGAACAACCAGGTAAAACTTGACCCAGCAGCCGTGCTGAAGTCAATGCCAGACCAGTACTTAATACATCGTTTGAGGTAATGCCACCCTTGCTGATTAAATATCCTATCTCAGAAGGTAAAGCTTGTACAATATCCATTAATAAGCTTGAAACTTTAACCCCAAACAACAACCGTGTTTTTACATCTGCAAAAGTAAGTTCCTGGCGGCTGGTGTAAACCACTGGCGTTTTTCCAGCGTTGAATGCCCTATGGACATTTTCGGTGATCTCGCCTAGCAGGGTAGAAGATTGATTGATTGCATCATCAAGTAAACGCGCCACATCTACTGCGATCCCCTGAGTACCCTCTTTTTGCAATAGGACTTCTAGCTGCTGTGTGGTCTTTTTCACATGGGAACCAACGATCACCACACCTGGTTTGCCTCCTCGTACATACTGGGCCATATTTTCAGGGGCGATGGGTTGGGGTGGTAATGCTGCTAAAGCTGTTAAGATACTGGCAGCACTGCGAAACAGAAAGCGTTTTCCCTGACTTGCTGCTGTGAGTATGTCATGGGCAAAGCAGTTAAGATCCGTTTGATTTTCACAATCCACAACAACACACTGGTTACCACTGAGTTGGATCAAACGTTCCAGACTACCAGCGCGAATATCGGCAAGTAAAAATCTTTCTACGGTTTCGGCAGTAATACGTCCTTGAGTTTTTTCTTCTACATATTTGGGTAGGTAACTGTGATTGTAGGCAAAAACGGAATCACGAGCAAATTCCGTCTCATGTACTGGGGTAGGGACACCGTTGATCATTAAGTAATGTATACTGTCGCGGGTGATGCGTCCACCTTCAAAAAACGCCGGCACAAGAAAATGAGCATCAAATGGCCCGAGTTCTTGGGCAATAACATCGGTTTCAATTGGGTAATGTCCCCGTAATGTCGAATCAGAACGACTGACAATGAGAAAATCGCGAGTCTCTTCAATGAATAATGCTTCTTTCAAGTTATGGCAAACTTCCTTGATCACAGATGCTGCTGACTCTGGCGGTAGAGATCTCGTATTTGTCAACACAAAGAAAATTGGTGAATCATCCTGTAACCCCACACGTAGGGTGTCAACATCCCAACGCATTAGCAGTAGGCAACTGTGGACAGTTTGAGAACCTGTGGGATCATCATCCAGGACAATTATTTTCGGTTTAGCCGTCATTTTTTAACCTTCTTCCGTCAGATTTTCCGCAATTTTCTGAGTTGTGCTTGCACATCAAGGGCTATCTGCAATGATTGATTGAGAAGTTGAGCATATTCAGAGGCGCTGAGGGCTTTGCCCTTGCCTGTGGCATCGCTCATTGCATGCAATGTCTCTACATTGTTGATAAATAAATCTTGGTTATTCGCAAGCAGTTTTTTATTATCTCGCAAAATTCGTTCGGTTTTCAAACCTTGAACTAAATCTTCTCTGACAAGTTGCAAGGCGCTGACAACTTTCTCTCTGTCATCTTGATTCTCAACGCTTGCTAATTGATCCTGGATATCTATGGCTTTGATCACTGCGTGATATTTATCGACTTGATCTAAAAGGATTATTAGTGTTTTGGGGAAGGTGACACGCCGCCAAAGCATAAGCCCAGCTAATAGGGCGATCGCAACTACAATGAGGAGAATGATCCCCAGCATCACAGAGGAACCTCTTGTCGGCAAGATAATAAAGACATAAACAAACCCGACAATGATGAGGGTCAGCACCAGCACCACGGTCATTTCATGGCGAAGAAACTTTAATCGCTGTTCACGATTTGCCATTATGGAAGGTCGGAAGACTTGATCCGGTCTGAATCCAGTTAAGCGTCTCAATTCTCCCTGAGTCATTTCCAAGCCGATCAAATCTGGTTGCACATCGAGATACTCCTTCCTATTCAAAAGTTTGCTTATCTATGGTATTCTAGACCATTGATCGCGCAGTGCATGATAGTTTTCTTGTAGAAGTGTTATATGATCTTCATCTCAACACTTGGACGACGTTTGTAGTTAGCGCTTTAGCGAAGACAGCGCTAACTACAAACGAGTTATTTTATCAGTTAACAACCAAAACCAAGTCATAATTGATTTCTTAGAGTTCCCGAAGGGACTTCCCCACCACACCCTAAACCCAAAAGCCTTATAGATAAAGGCACATCCAATAACAGCAGTGCCATTCGAGTATAGCCGTTCTCCCCGACGAGAACTTAAGTAAGATTACAATAACAACATAAAAGAAATAATTGTGGTTATAATTATAGGTGAAGAAAAGCAGTCCTAAATAATTTGTGAATGCCGAGAAACTTGGTAAATCTTACAAACCCAGGTTTCGTAAGGCTGGCACGTTGTTAACTCAAATAGGACTGCTATAGATAAACCGGACAATTGTTACAGTCAGCACGGTATCTGTTACTGTTGCGTTGATAAAAAAACCTAATAGCTGCTTGTGACTCTTCATAAAAGAAGGTTGCATAATATTGTCTGGTTTATCGCTAGTTACGTATCTAAAGTTCTCCCTGAGTCATTTTCAGGCTGATCCCGTTCGACTGTGCGAGAGGATTGTCCTAGCAGTTTTCCTTTTATAGAGTTTACACACAACTACAATACATATGCACAATCTAAATTCCTCCGTTACCAAAAATTGGTTCACAAAGTTGGCTTGCTTTGTCGGGATTGCTGGTGTCAGTACCCTCATCAGTTTTCCTGTATTAGCCAGATTTTATCCCCGATATACTCTTTTTCAACCTTCTGCCTCCAGCAACTATCCCTATCGCAACTCTGAGAACAGCATTGCTAATACCCTTGCTCAGGATAGCAAATTCGCTAATCTCTATAATGAGTTGAAAGAAGCTGGTCTTCTTAAAGATCTGGAGAAACCGGGTCATTTCACTCTTTTTGCTCCGACCAATGAAGCTTTCAATGCGTTACCTAAAGATGTCTTCAGCCGATATACAAAAAATCGGATTAAAGTACTGAAGTATCATTTGGTTTCCCGTGAAATCACTAAGAATGATGTAGATAGTGGGGCAATTGTAACTGATGAAGGAAGCCCGATCAAAATCAGTGCTAACTCCGAAGATCAAGTCAAGCTGAATGATGCTAACGGTAGACCTCCCTCGATCCAGACGAAGAATGGTGTGATTATTGAAGTTGACAAGGTACTTCTTCCTAAAGGATTTTAGTACTTAATCACTGATTTTTGGCTGGACGGGTAAAATGCCCGTCTTTTTTTTAGAATGGCTTCTTTGTTCTCACCAAGCACTCACTTTGTTGGATGCGATCGCCGTTTGCCTGGGAGCATCCCAGTTTTGCAAAAAGACGATCAGTAGTGTGAGCATCTTGCTCACGTGTAGTACAAGCGAGCAAGATGCTCGCACTACGAATTTACGAAAATGGGTGGTATAAAGTTGTTGTAGTAGGTCTAGTTGTCCCACTGCTGCAAGATTGGTAACTGGAGAAG
Organism: uncultured cyanobacterium; assembly: GCA_903903925.1. GTDB lineage: Bacteria > Cyanobacteriota > Cyanobacteriia > Cyanobacteriales > Nostocaceae > Stigonema. Next base: position 14,046 of record CAIVAU010000113.1, on the reverse strand, counting down.
TGTTACTGACTACAATCACAAGTCACCCAATTTTCTCAAGGTTTCGAGGTCGCTTTCAAAATCTTCAACATCATAATTAATACAAATGTATCCAGATAAATCAATGGCGCTCCTCTTGACGTGCATTAATTATAGTTGTACTTAGGGCTTCTCCCTTAACTGCGATCGCATTTCGGAATTGTTTCATACTTGCTAAACGCTGCTCTTTTTGTTGGGGAGGCACTAAACGAGCTACAATTTTATCTTGCTCTAGCAAAATAACTTCTTCTCCCTTGGCTACTTGCTCTAAGAGATGTTTTAAAGTGACAGCGGCTTCTTCGACACTAATTCTTAACACTAAGCTGCTCCTAAGACTTTGGCGTAAGTTAAATATTGCTATGATAGCTAACATCCCCTACACTCCACATCCCACACCCCGTTCTTGGTCAGTTACAACAACTTTTGTTGGCTTGGGAAATAACGATAGAGGAAATCTGTAGATGTCATAATCAGAATTCCTTCAAATTCATTTAGGTATAATAAGTCTCGATCGCCAGTAACAATAACCTCAGCATTTGCAGTCAAAGCCGCAGCTATAATTATGACATCGTCCTAGTCACGCAATTGCGGTACATCTACAGAAGTTACGGGACACAATTCTACTAATTGTCGTGCTAGAGTGAGCAAATCCTCTACAGTTACGTCTAAAGACTGTATTTTTGGCTGAAGTTTAGCACGCCTCAATGTAGTTTCTAATTCGCTCAACACATTTTCAGAAGCAAATATAGTAATCTGCTGATTTTCTGCTAAATTTACAATCTGACCTGGAACACCTCTCCACAGTAAAGCGGAAATCCAGACATTGACATCAAGTACAACCCTCATACTTGAGAACGTCTTTCGCGCCGCACTTCCTTTACCATCTCACTAATCTCCTGGGGGGTAGGTTCGTTGGGATCAGGACCTAATTCCTCAATTCGCCGTGACAATTCAGCCCAGGTTAGGGGCTGCTGAATTTTTTTCAACACAATTGAGTTTTCTGTCACTGAAACCTTATATTTATCACCAGGATGAAGTTGAGCTTGAATCTCAGATGGCAATTCTATTTGACCTTCTGGTGTGACCTTTACAACAAAGTCTGTGTCCATAATTGACAACTCCTTTTTTATAATTATCTTTCTATCGCTAAAGCTCGCCTGATAAATACTGCTATGATATCAATGGTATCATGAAAGGAAAGCTAAGATCCCTCGGCGAAAGACCGCACACAACCCGAAAACCGATAATCTCGTTGTCAGCGTCGGCGTGGTCCCTGTAGCGATACGCAGAACGGCAATTCTCAGGATTGTTCTTCCACGAACCACCGCGCAGCACTCGGAATGGATTATCACTTTCAATTAACCAAGCACTGCCATCTATAGGCGCTGCTTCATAATTATCATGCCGATGGTCAGCACACCATTCCCAAACTAGCCCGTGCATATCATATAAACCAAAGGCATTCGCTACACCAAAGCTGCCTACATCTGTAGGTTTTCCTCGATAATTTCCTTTCGCTCCTACACTATAAATGACTTCACCATTATAGTTAGCCAGTTCTGATGTAATCGTCTCGCCAAAGTGAAACGGTGTCGTCGTACCAGCACGACAGGCATATTCCCATTCGGCTTCACTCGGTAAACGGTAGGATCTAACTGTTTGTCGAGAGAGGCGATCACAGAACTCACTAGCGTCATACCATGAAACTCGTTCAACTGGTAGATTTTTTCCTTTAAATCTAGATGGGTCGGGATTGAGTTTGCGGTTGACTGGGTCAAGGGAAGCGACAACTTGCCACTGTGCCTGGGTTACTTGATATTTTCCCATGAAGAACGTGGGAACTGTGACTTGGTGTTGCGGACGTTCATTATCCCTGCTACCTTCTTCCGTTTCCGGTGCACCCATTAGGAAGGTACCACCAGGAATCAGCATCATATGTAGGTCAATTCCATTACCTAAATCTTCTACATAATATTTCGCTGTCTGTTGGGTACGATGAATGACTATTTTTTTGGTCATTTATAATACTGGTTTTTTGATAAACTTGTTTTCTTAAACATTAACGTTTGATTTTTTCATGAATGAGAGTGTTCCCGTCCACTGTAGGGGCGCAATGCCTTGCGCCCCTACAAGTCTGAAACGACCATTCCCCGTGAATACACATGATGTTCAATTTGAGAGCGTGCGTAAGTCCTAAGTATGATATTCTTATTTCAAGATTGATTTAAAGAAAATTAATCGTTCTGCTCTGGTACACTGCAAAAGGGCAAAGAGAAGAAGTGCAGAGGGCTAAAGTGTCAAGAGCTAAGTGCCCTCGGCGAAAGATCACACACAACCCGAAAACCGATATAGTTGTCGTCGGCGAGGAACCAGAGGCGATACGCAGAACGGCAATGCACGGGATAGTGGTCGCAGGAACCACCGCGCAGCACTCGGAATCGATTATCACTTTCAATTAACCAAGCACTGCCATCTGTAGGCGCTGCTTCATAATTATCATGCCGATAGTCAGCACACCATTCCCAAACTAGCCCGTGCATATCATATAAACCAAAGGCATTTGCTACACCAAAGCTGCCTACATCTGTAGGTTTTCCTCGATAATTTCCTTTCGCTCCTGCACCATAAATGACTTCACCATTATAGTTAGCCAGTTCTGATGTAATCGTCTCGCCAAAGTGAAACGGCGTCGTCGTACCAGCACGACAGGCATATTCCCATTCTGCTTCACTCGGTAAACGGTAGGATCTACCTGTTTGACGAGAGAGGCGATCGCAGAATTCACGAGCATCATACCAGGAAACCTGTTGAACTGGTAGATTGTTTCCTTTAAACCTAGATAGGTGAGGATTGAGTTTGCGGTTTACTGGGTCAAGGGAAGCGACAACTTGCCACTGTGCTTGGGTTACTTGGTATTTTCCCATGAAGAACGTGGGAACTGTGACTTGGTGTTGCGGACGTTCGTTATCCCTGCTACCTTCTTCAGTTTTCGATGCGCCCATTAGGAAACTACCACCAGGAATCTGTACCATCTCGAGTGCAATTTCTTCCCCTAAATCTTCGATAAAACCATAAGCTTGCTGGTGACGCCTGATTATCGATTCTGTCTGAAGTCGGAACAAACCTGATTGTTGCACTTCGATGGTGGCCACTTCAAATTCAAAGAGTAGGAGATTAATATCTGTCTCATCCTCTATTTCCCCATCCTCCAAAACAATATTGGCGATTTGAAAACTACAGGTTTGCAGGGGTGGAAAATTGTCAAATACTGTTGGAGACTTGGAAATAACTGAAGATTTTTGCTCTAATTGTTCTGCTAAAGCTGCATATTCTCCACCTAAACGACGTAAAACCTGAGTAGCAATCTTGGCAAAGGCTATAATTTCCTGCTGCGTTGCTTTATCCCAGTCAGCATGAGGAGAAAGCAAGGCGGCAAAATTTTTAATCGATAGACCAAATTTACGAGCAATATATTGAGAAACTACCTCCAAGACTGTATCAACATCTGGGGTAGGAACGGAATCTATTAATAACTCCGTCACTCCTTCGACAAATTCATAGTGAACAATGTCCCCTTTCGTCGATGTACTATTCACTGTAATGGGCTGTAAAATACCGCTCATCAAGACTTCAGCCACATGAACCTGCGTAGACTCTTTCAACAAAGTTTCCTGTATGAGGTGGACTACAGGCAAACTTACAGGAACTGTTGCCATGAAACCAGCCAAGCGTCTAGCAGTGGGAGATGCGGTGGATCGAAACCGATTTACCAATTCTATTGGTGATAATTTACTAGTATCTTTTGATATATGTGGTTGAGCAGGAATTAAAGAAGTTTCAAATAAAATCCCCGCTGTTCGGGTACTCCCCACCCCAGCTACTACCCGCGACCATTGCTGCAAAGAATCAGGTTCTAATGTAATCACAGGCAAAATAATCGCTTTTTTAACATCCACATCCTCCCAAACGGGTAACCCATCTATCGTCAGCTTTGTGTTAGGGACGCCCGGTGCTAAAGCATTTAACTGCACTGGAAACCCAAAACCCATCGCAGTTCTCATCCACAACCGTTCAGGGAATAGCTGAAGAATCACTAATGGACTAGAGTTTGACCACAGCTTTAAAAGGTCGTGAATTTTACCCTGATGCCATATACCAGAAGTACAATCACTCACTAACAATACTAAACGTCTACCTGCTGTATCTAATAATTCCTTGGGACTGCGGGATTGTTGCTGATTTGCAGTTTGATTTTGCTTGGGAAAAAGTTTAATTTCGCCTTTTTCGTCGGTTCGCAAACTCCAAGTAGAAACAGATCGAAAAGCACCTTGCAGTTCGGTAAGTTTTTGAAACTCAGCTATTATTTCTTGCCAAATGACTATCGAACGAGATTCTTCAACTACCAAAGCCAGGTCTAACCAACGTTCGGTTGCTGGTTTGAGTACAGGGATCAAAATTCTTTTTTCGGCAAATTGCCTTACTGTTTCTTCTTCGTCTAAAATCTTTTTAGTTTGAGAAGATACCTTACGCATCAGAGGACGCAATGCCCTTGCCAAATCCAAAGGATTACGCAATCCTCGGGCTGCGGGGGCTTTAAATGGAATACCTTCTGGTGCGGTTGGTGACTGGGATTTATGATCAGGCGGACTGGGAAGATGGACAGATGCTGATGGTTGGCTAGAATTGTGGTTGGCAAGTCGTGGTGTCACTGGAGACTCAGCAATTTCTTCAATCTTTGTTTTGCTGATCTCCGTCTGGGTTTCTTCAATAGGTGTTTTTGCAGGTGGAGTTACCTCAACCTCACCCATCTGAACTGCTAGCCAGAGGAGTTCTGCCATTTCTTCCCCATCTAATTCTAGTTGAACCTGCTTTAACAAAGCAGATAGAGAAGCAATACCTAGAGGGCTCATGACCTGCTTTATCATCTATCCTCTGCACTATTAAGGATTTTTAACAATTGTTCTACCAGCTTATCCTTTTCTTCACCCACAGGTGCATATTTACGGGTCATTAAGTAAATTGCATTAAGGAGTTGATCCGTTGCTAAATCTCCTTCTTTGCGCTTTTTTAGAAACTCGTTGATGAGTGAGTGAGCTTGTGTGGTAGTTCTTTCATCCTTACCCAAATGAGCTGCAACAATTTTTTCTAGCTCAAATTCATCAGGTTCTTTGATATTCAAACGCAGACAGCGACGTAAAAATGCTGGGGGAAAGTCTCGTTCTCCGTTGCTGGTGAGGATAACGAAGGGAAAAGCACTACATTGTATACGCCCTTGGTCAATTCTCACTTTGTAAGCATTCGCTGTTTTATCTTTATAAGCAGTTCGGACTTCTACAGTTTCTAACTTTTCTGCAATCCTAACTAACTCTGGGATTTCAAACTGACCTTCTTCAAAGACATGCAATAAATCGTTAGGTAAGTCAATATCGCTTTTATCAATTTCGTCTATTAATAATGCTCTCGGTCTGTTTGATGGTAATAAAGCTGTTCCTAATGGACCGAGTTGAATATATTTACCAATTTCTTTGAGGTGTTCTGGATTATTGGAACCTTGTTGTGGGGTATCCTGAAGACGAGCGATCGCATCATAGTTATAAAGCCCATCTTTGAGGGTTGTACGAGTTGTAACTGGCCAATACAAAACTTCACCCAATTTTAACTGGTAGGCAACAGCATGAGCTAAAGACGTTTTTCCCGTACCTGGTTTCCCCGTTACCAGCAAAGGTCGTCGTAGATACAATGCTGCATTAACTAACTCAACCTCTTCAGCGCGAACTTGAAAATTAGCACCGCGTTTCTTTTCGGCATGACTTTCATCATCATCGCTAAATTTACGCCAGCTTGGTGCTTTTGGCAAGCGTGCGATATCATCATGGGGATCGCGATTATCACCTTGAAAAATTTTCCAGTCACTCATACAAAATATTACCTAGGGCAATTTACATAGAGTAATCAATACTAGGAGGCAAGCGATAAGGATCTTCCCATAATAAAGCAAGATGATGACCAATGTGGCTATCTTCCGGCTCCGGAATTGCTTCGCGGCGTTTCTCTGCTACTGTTTTAGTCAGTTGCTCGATACAGCATCTTAGCAATCCATTGATTTGCTGGTTGCACTCCGATGGTAGGTGGCATCTCAACCACAATGCAACTGGAGTAGCCGTACTTAAAATGACAGCAAAAACACTTCCTTTCCCAGTTTGTCTAGGAGTTTTTTGTAATTTAATTCCGATAGTATTTTCTTTGTTTAATTCAAATAACAGCCTCCTTAAATCATCATCGTCCCACAATACAAAATTACTAATAACTGGTTCTTTAATTATCTTTTGTAATGTCAACCATTTTTGCTGCCAAAATCCGTGATAACGACTATAAGTTGGCAGCACTCTTTCAGTTGAGCGAACTACAACCTTGTACTGATCACTTAACTTTAATATAATCCCAAATTCATTCTCTATTTCCCAATTATCAACGGCTTCATTAATTAAATCAAGTGGTAGAAATATTTCAATTGTCAGTTTGTGTGAGGAATATTCGCCAATTTCGTTGAGAAAAAAATTTATCGCTTTGGGGATTTGTTTAAAAGTCAGAGTTTTTTCATTTTTGACTTTTGATTTCTTTATTTCTGTTGCATCTGGAAAATAAAAAAGCTGCTTGCAAACTGAATTCCTTTGATAATTATCACCATCAGGAATCAGCCAAGCATTTACAAAGTAACAATCTTCCTTATTGGCATGACTCGAAGAATCTTGTTCACTACGACGTACAACAACAATCAAATAAGAATTTTGATTTGTTGATTCTTTTTTCTGGGTTAAAATTGCATTTATAAGTTCTAAATATCCAGTAATATTGCTCTCAGCCCATGTCTTTAATTGCTGAGAAATTGGCTGAGGAATTTCGGAATCTAATACTAATCGAGCTATAAACTTTTCAAGAACTGTATATCTAGATTCTCCTTGCTTCATTTTTTTAAGTTCTGCCAAAATCCCTTCTAGGTTCTCTGGTAGCGGATTTGGCCAGTCATCAGGAGAACAAGACTGATATGCCCTCTTAACACAGCTTGATATTTCATCTTTATAGGGAATTAATAAATTTAGTAAGTTTTGAATATTATCTTTTTCTAGGTTTTTTCCTATTGTTTCAAGTTGTTGTTCCTTTTCCTCTATTTGCTTAGCGATATCATCAAGCTGTAGTTGCAAATTATTTCTTTCTTGAGGATTACTTTCACGTATTCTCTTACTAGCAATATCTTGAAAATCTTTCACAAGTTTTTCGATTTCTTCCTTCAAAATTTCAATTCTGAGAACTGTCACTTTATTCATTCCCATCTCCTAACTCATATCTCTGTTTCCTCTGCGCCTCTGCGGTTAATTAGATAGGTAATCAGTAAGCTTTTGCTCCTTTTCCTCCATTTGCTTAGCGATATCATCAAGCTGTAGTTGCAAATTATTTCTTTCTTGAGGATTACTTTCACGTATCCTCTTATTATCAACATCTTCAAAATCTTTCTCAAGCTTTTTGAGTTCTTTCTTCAAGCTCTCAATTTGTATTTTTATAATACGAGATAAAGGTTTCTTATCAGGCTTGCTTTGTAGGTCTACTTGACTTGAAGTTCCAATATAAGAAGAATCCCCAAACAACTGTCCTCCCTCATTATCCTCCCATCGCAAATATAACACCGGACGATACCATTGATTCCCTTCAATTCCCATCGCTTCCCGTGCTTGACTGACTGCAATTCCCAAAGAATTTCTTTGCCCCAAAGAACGATAAAATTGCTCGGTAAACCGAGTCGCAGATGCAACGGTCACCGAATACTGCATCGCCACTACCGAGGGAATACGCTGGCTAATCAAATTCTGTGCTGTACCATTAAATACCGAATCTCCCTCAAGAGTCATGGCAGATTGACAGGCACTCAGTACCACCAAGGCAATACCACCTGATTTATTATTACCATCCCCAAGACTAGATTTACTGAGTAACACCCCTAATTCTTCAGCACTTACGTAATCTGCTCCCCCCTTCCCATCCTCAAATACCAGATATCCTCGCGCTTCGGGTAATAGGGTGTGGCATTGACGACAGTTAAGGATTTTATTGCCATTATGCATAGTACGGCATTTGGGATGAGAACAGCGCTTACCAAATAGTCCATGTCCATCGAAATGCAGTACATGGGGAGCATCTTCCCCCCGATGTTCGGTTAAATAGGTTCTGAGTTGAGCTTTTGTCACCTCTTCCAATTGCACAAAATTGATATATCCTGCATTCCTAGCTTTTTCCAACCCCAGACGAATCGCTTGTGCTTCCTGATCACCTAACTGCTGTAATCCTAACTCAGTATCAGATGCGGTGGATGATAATAATAATATATTTATTTGATCAGTAGGTGGTAAGTTTGGGCGAACACCTTCATAAGCTATGTAGCGAGAAATTGTCACATTGTGGTGTAACAATAAAAAACTTTTGCCATCATGCAGCAGTTCCCAAGGATAATCAGCTAAACGGACTCCTCTCATCACGCCTGCTGTAAACATTAATTGAATGTGGAGTTGGCTATTTTTTGCTTCGTGCGATCGCAGCAATGCGAGTAATGCATTTTTAGCCTGACTATCTGCTGGAAACAGCGATTGGTAAAGACTCTGACCAATATTTCCTAGATATTGAACACTAAAGTTTTGACGTTTTTCATCTAGAATCCCAGATGCGACCATCCATTCCTGTTCATCTGGCTGGAAATACTGGGAGTTAAAAGCAGTCAACTCCAAACATCTTAGTAAGGGCGATCGCCAATTTTTCTCCCCTGCAAAGAAAGGTAACGAAGATTCTGTTTCGCCCTCACCTACTAAAGATGTAGTGAAAATGACTTTAAATCCCTGACCCTCAGTTGGGGAAAGGTATAACTTTAAAGTTTCCAACAAACGACTCCTTACCACCCGGTTACGAATGAAAGAAACATGAACCGACCATTTCTGTAAGGGCGGAGAGACTCCCCCCCTACGAAATTACCGTTGTCGGCGGTAATGAAGAAAAACTTCCTGATCAATTCTATGCACATTTAGCAACTCTAACCGAGGAGCTTCTGAAAGTAAAAAACCTTTGCCTGTTACTGGAGTAGGTGCGGTGAAACCACCAAGAATCAAAGGACATACTGTTAACCATATTTCATCAATCAGGTCAAACAATAGTAGTGAAGAGACTAATTCACCACCACCAAGTACCGAGATGTGGTTCATTCCTAATGCAGTTAATTGCTGAAAAGCATTAATCCAGTCTATTTCTCCTGTCGGTGTTTCCACTACTAAAACCTGCTCAAATTCTGAACGTCCTTGCCAATGTTGAGCACCTACTTTAGTTGTAATCAACCAACGAGAAACAGGTTGACGGAAAAAGTCCAACTTGTCATCAATTAGACCGCTACGAGAGCAAATAATTTGTATTGGCTGTTGTAATTTTCCTTGCTGTTTCCGTTGTTCTAGAAGTTCAGGTTTAGTAACACGTATAGCAATACCATCAATGCGGAGTGTTCCAGCACCCAACATTACACCATCAGCCTGAGCAACTTGCCTCTGTAAATGTGCTAGATCGGATGAGGAACCAAAATGAAGACGTGATCGCTTAAAATCGGAGATTTTCCCATCAGCAGTCATTGCTAAAACGACTGTTGTTTGTGGTCTATTAATAGTAGTCACTGAATTCATTTTTGGTGTTGAAATTTAATTTAAGGAGATGCGTTGCTAAGATTTTCTATTGAATCTTCCAGCAAAGCTTGGATGTCAAAATCATGGATTGACTCCATGCTTTGGGACGTCACCTTAATGGAACTGTTTGGGAAATTTTCTCGAGTCACTTGAGAGACTTTAACAGCTATTTCTCTGACAACATCTTCGATAAATTGAGGATACATATGTGCTTGATAAACCATTAAAAGCTCATACTCTCTGGGTAGAGTATTTTGTACTCTCACAATTCCCAAATCAATCTGATTCAGTATTTCTTTAATAGGAATATTCATCTGTTCATGAATATTCAAAATCTCTACCTTAGTCCGGCATCTTTGAGAGTGGGTAATTAAGGGATTAATTAAGTGCTTATTAAGCTCGCTATTGCTTTGTAATAGCGTATGCCTATAAGTACTTTGGACACAGGGACAAGCCGTGATGTTGGAAATTTCTATACCAGCATTCTGGATATAATTTTTTTCGTGTTTGGTATGAGTCGTTGCAGTTAAGCCTATATGTTCTAACGACACTTTATTTTTTTCTGGCTTCCAACCTTCAACTTGTTCTAAATAAGATAGTTCACCCTTAACTTCTACCTTAGACAAGCCACCATATTCTAAATCTGTTAATAAGTTGGCGACATTTAAAGAGTATTCTTGTAGACTGTCAAAAACTTTTTGTGTCAAATTAGCGAATATATCACCTATACGAGACATATGTATGCCTCGCTTGTAGTAAGGTAAAGCAGTTTCCGCAACTACAGAACAAGAAACTTGTACGGCTTTCCCGGAACCAAACGGGTCTAAAATTTGTACGGGAATATTGTTACGACTTACACCCACTGAGTTTAAGGAAATATTGTATTTAGGCTCTTGCTCGGGGATATCATCACCCCCATTATTCATACTAGGAATAACACGATCAGCTGAAACACCAAAAACTTCAGAAAATCCAGCCCAGTTACGATTAAATCGAGGCAAATATTCGCTCATTTTTTTTTGCAAAAAGTTTTACTCTCTAACCTAATTACCTATTATTGCGTAAATATAACTTTACTGTCAACAGCAAAAAATATTTAATTAGGACTCACGCATTGACAGAAGATACTAAATATAACAAATATGTGGTACGGATTGCAGGCATTTAAACATGATTTTCTGGTTAAAAATTTGCTTGAATGACAGTAAGAATTCAGGAGTCAGGAGTCAGAATTCAGAATTTATCAGGGTTTTGTATCTGTTTTGGTGGCTCTTGACGACATCCTGTTATCTCTCGATAGTTTAACAATTCTGACTCCTGTATTCTGACTGAATGAGGATTCTTGCTAGCTCCTTAAACTTTACACATATTATAGTGTATATAACAGAATTATGATTCTTATACTTCAAAACGCCAAGATTAGCAACAGATTTTTTAGGTGATGTAACGGAGACTTGATCTGTTAATTTCATACATAACTTATCCGTTAAATCCGTATTGTTATCCGTTGCCAAATCTGTTATGTCTTTTACCTCAGTACGTTGCTAATCTTTGTGCTTTTGCGTGAGATCTGCCTCATTAAGCCATACCCAGAAGTTTCCGTAATAACACTTGATCTTCTAACTTTGCTTTTAATCGACCATTTTCCAGATCACGAATCCAGCTTTGGCTTTTACCTGTCATCTTTGCCAATTCTCTCTGAGAAAGATTCAAATTTTTTCGCGCCTGTAAAATTTGTTCACCTAGGAGATAACCTGCTGTGGTTTTTGTCTTTATTTTGTTCTTTGCAGTTCGTTGCTGTCTTTCAGATTTAGAGACTTGCTGTTCCCAATCGGGCGGTAACTCAAACGATAAAATTCGGGCATTCATCAACAGATTCCACTTACCACGGGGACCTGTATCTGTCAGACGCGTATTGCTACCACCATCATTAATCCAAAATTCTATGGCTTCGTCCGGATCTTCGGGAATATCGACCAACTTCGCCCATAAAGGTTGAATTGCTGGTGGGTAAGTCACTGGGTCAAAAACTGGTTTTATCCCATAATGATTAAGAACTTCTAAATCGTTTTCAAAGGTTCGCAGCAGTCGCTTGCGTTCTTCTCTTTGCTTACAAGCAAGGGTAACTTTCTCCTCGCCGTAGGCAACACGCAGTAAGGTGGGAACTGTAATACGTTGTTCTTTACCCATTTTGGTTTTAAACAGCAACCACAGCATTAGTCGCGCTGCCCCTTCATGTTGCTGCCAAATGCTCATTACTGTGGTTAATAGGGTTTTGGGCAGATTGCCGTATTGGTAGAATGCGGTTCGATCCTTACATCCTTGTTTGTTTAAGAAATACTGCGTCCAGTTTCCTGCTCTGATTTTAAAAGTTAGTCCGACAAGATATTTACACCCAAGGTTATCTTCTTGAAAGTGATGCTGAATTTCCACTAAGTGCCACAAGCGGCTCTGTTGGACTGAGAACCCCCTAATTCTACCTTGTTGAGGCCAATTAATCGAAATCATCAGTGAGCAAGCTTGTTGCACCATGTTCTTCATTAAAGCCAGTTTAGCGGCTTTGCTAAGGTCTTTGCGTTTTTCCAGCCTCAAATATTTCTCAATTTGCCGATCATCAATGGCAAACTCTTGTACCCAAGGCTGATCTATAGTTGTAGCATGAGCGGCGAAAATTAGATGGATACATGTTGCTCTGATGTCAAGTGCCTCTATTGCCCCTAACTCCCTGACCCGTTCGCTTCCATAGGGTGAACAGGTGAGATGAAAAGCGATCGCCCCTCGCCCCTGGTTCACTTGTCGGCGATAGCAGAGGCGATCAGCTTCATCGCTTACCCAAGGTAGTGATGTTCTCTGGGCCAGCACATTGCACGCTTCCCAAATGACGATCGCTGAAGCAAATGGATTGCTCTTACCGTTCGAGAATAGATCCGGGCTGCTTTGATCTCTAGAATCAACTTTGCATCTCCCCCTTTTTGCTTGCAAGGGTATGGGAGAATGAGTAGCACAATTTACTACACATTGTGCTTCAGAATGATAACCCTTACAGTTGTTACAAAGACCAGGGTCAATCCAGTATTCATTGTTTTCTATTTTGATTGCACCTGTGGGACATTGGGGACGGCAATTGTCACATCCAACGCAATTGTTGTTAGGAATTGTATACGGCATAAGGCTGTTCCAACTTTACTCGTTGAGATGTTTGGCTCAAGTCTCCCCTGAATTCTGTTTGATACTAATCACCCACATCCACATTCAGATCGTCCATCCAATTGGAAGCTATTCAAGGCTTTTAACCTGAGCCTAATTTTCAACTTTTCTTATCTACAACATTTCATAAATATTTCTTACTGTTTGTTCGTAATGAGCCAAGAAATGTTTTTTGTTTAAATTAATAGGTTATGCAATAACATTTTAATTTTGTTAGGCATACTTCTATAAAGTGTTACTGATTAACGTTGAAATACAGTCTCAGTAAGTTTTAACTTAAATATTAATAATATTAATATTTAAAATCATGGTAAAGAATGCTAATAATTACTCATTTTTATTTAGCTTAATGAAAGAAATTAGAAGACAAGAATTACGTGCGATCGCCAACGCTGCGCTATCAGAGTCTGGGTTGGAGAAAAGGTTACTGGGTTTGGGGTAAAGGACTTTTCTTTCCCCTTTAACTGAACCGTATTGCCCACTCCCCACTAAATCAAAAAAATCTGTATAATTGGTTTCTAAGTCATAAAATTCTGATGTCAATAAAAATCATTTGTTAACAACCGAATTAGAGAATTAATATGAAGTTAGGATGAGAGTAGAAGCTCAACCTGATTTATTCATAGGCAAAATTGCAGAAGGTACATTCATGGCAACACTAACAGGCTTAACATTTGGTGGTAAAACTTGGACACCGAAATTCGTTCAAGAAATTGATCAGGACAAATGCATCGGCTGTGGCAGATGCTTTAAAATATGCGGACACAATGTGCTGCTGTTAAAGGCAATGAACGAAGAGGGGGAATTCGTGGAAAATGAGGAAGATGATGAAATTGAAAAGAAAGTGATGACAGTTGCCTACCCAGAAAACTGTATCGGTTGTGAGGCTTGTGCAAGAATTTGTTCCAAAAACTGCTATACCCATGCTGCATTAAATAACTAGGAGTCAGGAGTCAGGAGTCAGGAGTCAGGAGTCAGGAGTCAGGAGTCAGGAGGAGGCAGCGCGTTGGTGAGCCAGCGCGGTCTTGGGGGTTTCCCTCATGAGCGACTGGCGAAAGGCTCTGCCGACTTGGAGCGACTGCCGTTCAGGAGTCAGAATTTATCTTTATGAGTG